>JAOTVU010000194.1 GCA_029863385.1 Acidimicrobiia bacterium | reverse complement strand
CGAGCAGATGATCGAGGCCGAGCCGCCGGAACCGCCAGAACAGCGAGAGGGCGAGCAACCACGCCACCACCGACAACGGCACCGACACGTCGACCACCGCCTGCCCGAGGAAGGCCAGAACCAGCGTCGTGGCCGGGTTGGCGATGCCGAGGGTAATGGCCAGCACACGAACCAGATCGTCGGACGCGCGTAGCGTCGGCGGCAACGCCGGGCGGGGGCGGGTGGCGACCCGCCACTGGAGGAGCACTGCACTGGCGACGACCGCGACCGCACCAACTGCCCATGAAGTCCGCACGTCGTCGAGGAATCCGAATCGGTCGGCGAGCAGAAGCCCCGCGGAAACGACACCGAGCGCGACCAGGGCCACCTGCCGCGGCGGCTCCCAATAACGGGAGAGGAACCTTCGCTCCAACCCGGCGACCCGGGCTCCCCTCGACCGGTCACGGCCGATCCGATCGGGTCGTAGCAAATGGAGTTCGGCGGCCAACGAGCCGATGGTGAGCCCGATCAGACCGACCAGAACGGTCCCACCCAGCCCACCGACGAACAATCCGGCGAGGACGCCGGCGACTCCGCCGACGTTGCGGTACCAGCGGCTCCGGTTCAACCACCGGGCGAGGAGCAGACGCTGCTCCGGCCGCTCACCGAGTCGGGCGGCGATGGCCGAGGCCTGCGGGTCGACGCCTCGCAGCGCCCGGGTCATGTCACGGATCCCGACGAAGGTGGCGGCAAGGAGCAGCAGCAGGAGGACGGCAATCCCCACATACCCCCACGGGCCACTCGACTCGCCGGTGGCGGACGAGAGACGAACCGCGAGGGTGAGCGGTACAACGAGGATCGCCACGACGATCACAGCGGTGCGTCTTATCATTGGTCGATTCCCAGCAGGAGGCAGGCGCCGCTGAGCGGCCCGTCGAGTTCGATTTCTTCACCGTCGATCGCGATCGGGTTGAGGCTGAGTGCGCTCGGGGTCACATCGCCACTCGCCATGGCGGGATCGGCGTCGGCGTTCCACAGTGGATTGTCGAGCGCTTCCCAGCGACCCCACCACGACGGCCGGTTGGGGTACTGCCAACGGCCGGTCACCTCCCCCCATTCTCCGGTCTGAGGATCGGTACAGCTCTCGGGTCGGACCCACAGTTCGATGCGAACGGAGGCCCCCGGGGCCATGACGGCCGGAAGCTTCCGGGGCGATGTCGGATCGTTTGCCATCGAATCGATCCAGGTCACGTGGTCGACGATCAGCCCGGGGGCGTCGATGCGAATGTCGGTCAGCTCGAGGGTCGTCAAGCTCGTGTTGTCGAACATCAGCCCGTCGATGACGACGTGCTCGCCGTCGGGCGCCACGCCCAGGACGGCCCACTGCATCGAGGCGCTGCGCAGCGTGGGTTCGGGGACGATGAGGCCGATCTGCCAGGCCAGCCCGGCGGCCGTTGCGGCGGCGATGACGGCGGCGGCGGCGAGGAATCGCCGGAGCTGTGACGGGGCGGGCGGGACGAGCCGATCGATCAAGAGTTGATGATCGAAGTCGACGGTATCCGTTTCGACCTCGACGAGCGTGCCACCACTCGTCGTACTGGGGGCTGACATGGCTGTTGGTTCCTCTTCTCAGCGGCCCGAACGGACGCTTGTCTCACTGTACTATGACAATAGGACAGACGGCTGTCAAGAGGTTGGTCAAGAGCCGTTTACGTGGTGACCGTTGGCGTAGTGGTCGGCAAGCGGATCCCGCACGGCGTCACGACCGAAATCTCGTCGCAGGTCGCGCCACACGGCGTGCACGTGATTGACGCCCCGTTGCGTGTTGTCGTACTCGACGAGCAGATCGGCGCCCTGAATGCGGTAGTAGTGGGGCTGTCCGGGTTCGACGGAACCGGCCCACAGGAACGACAGCGACTCGATGGCGGCGCCGTCGAACTTGGCCTTCTCGTCGTCGGCCAGCCCGTCGGGCAGGCGGTCGAGGTAGAGATCGAGCAGTGCCCGCAGGGTGCTCCGGTTGTCGGCCGACAGCTCGGCCGCCGAAACGCCCTTGGGCTGCGGCGTGAACCGGAGCGCATCGACGTGGTCGGCGGTCAGACCGAGATCGGACTCGGCCGTCCGCTGCATCCGTCGCAGGCGCTCGTCGAGTTCGGCTTCGAAGCGGCCCCGCCAGATGTCGGGCAGGCCGAGCATCTCGTCGCCGTCACGCAGCACCGGGCGGTTGCCGCCGATGATGTCGGTCGGGGCGACGGCCGACACCAGGGCGGTTTCCAGCTGATCGGCGGGCAGCGACCGCACCAGCTCCCGACCGACGTCCTCCACCCCGGCCAGAGGCCGGAGCGGATGGGGCCCGAGCAGCGGTGCCGATGCCGGGTCGGCCCCGAAGAACAGCGGGGTCGACCCCACCACCTCACCGTCGATGATGGTGTGGCTGATCGAGATGTGGTGGCCACCGAGCCGCCAGCCCCAGCCACCGGTCCCCGGCTCACCAAAGATCGCGATCCAGTAGAGGAGCGGGTCCCGGCCTCGCTCCCGATCGAAGTACGATGTCCACCCCTCGGTGAAGTCGAGCACGTTCTCCAGGCCCATGATGGTGGCCGCGGTGACATAGCCCGCCGTGGACAAGCCTGTGGCCAGCAGCCGGTGGGTGAGCCGGTGTTGGGCCGACGACATGGCCGCCAACGGAAGACCGCCGTGGTCGGTCGGCGTGTAGAACCACCGCTCGCGCTCGTCGGTGGCGGGGAAGGGCCAGGTGGCGGCGCTGCGCTGTCCGTCGTCGAGGCCGTCGAGCAGGGCGGTCGCAGCCTCCGCCATCCGTGCCGCCGTTTCCCATCGAGCGTTCATCGTCGGGACCGTACCACCGAACCCGGTATCGAGTCACGCCCGACAACCCACCCCAACTGTGCGGCCCACGCCCGAAAACCCGGGCGCCCAGCGCACGGAATGGATGGCGAGCTCAACTGTGCGGCCCACGCCCGAAAACCCGGGCGCCCAGCGCACGGAATGGATGGCGAGCTCACGGGTTGTCAGTGGCCGGGGGCGTGGAGACCGAAGATCAAGTCGGGGTCGCCCGGCCGCCAGGTGTTGGTCACCTGCGACCGGCTGCCGATATCCCTGGTACGGGCCAGCAGGCTGCGGCCGAGTGCCAGCCGGTCCACCTCCCAGGCGGCGAGCGCCTCGGGGACGGACACGCCACCGTCTCGGCCGTCGGCGCGGCCGGACCCCACTCGGCGAAGCGCCCGGTCGAGCGCCCATGCGTCGTCGGCCGCCTTGGCCGATCCGGCGGCGGCGTGGGGGCGGACGGCGAACGCCGCGTCGCCCATCAGGCAGACCCGGCCGAACGCCATCTGCTCGACCTCGATGTCGTACACCACCTGCAGGAACGGCTCGGCGGTTCGGATCACCACCTCGTCGAGGAGCGGCGGGAGCCGAGCCGCAGCGTGCGCCCGAAGCTCGGACACATGATGGTCGGCGGCTGCGCCCGGAGGGATCGACAGCTCACGATGTACCCCGTGGCAGTCGGTGAGCAGTTCGTCGAGTTCCGGCCCTTCGGCGTAGTTGCGGTACCAGACGAAGTTGATCAGCCGATCACCCTCGGCCACCGAGCCGTCGAGGCCGGGGATCGGGTAGACGAGGATGTGACTGTTGGTGTAGACGTAGTAGGTGATGGCGTCGGACAGTGCTTCGACCACCTCGGCGGGCAGCCCCGCTTCCTGCACCATGCCCCGCCACGCCACGTACCCGGCGTAGGTGGATTGGGCGTCGGGCTGCAGGATCGATCTTGCCGTCGAGCCGACCCCGTCGGCGCACACCAACAGGTCGACGGTGATCGACTCGCGATCGGCGAAATGCACATCGACCGAGTCGGGATCCTGGTCGAAGCCGACCATCTCGTGGCCGAGCCGGTACCGCTCGACGCCCCCGCCGGACCCGGCCAGCGCGCCGGTCCAGTGGTCGAGCAACTGCCGGTACACCGTGTTCCACGACGAGAACAGGTACCGGTGCTCGGCATCGTGGATCACGGAACCGTCGCGCCCCAGGTAGCGGATGTGGTCGGTGGCGATGCCGATCTCGTCGAGCGCCATCGCCGCCCGTTCCACCAGGTACCGGTAGGTGGCTTCGAGGAAGCCGATCCCCGCACCCCGCTGCTCCAACTCGGTGCTGGATCGTTCGTAGACGGTGACGTCGTGGCCGGAGTCGGCCAGCAGACAGGCCGCGGTCAACCCACCGATCGACCCGCCGACGATGGCGATCGTCAGCGGCTCGCCCGGAGGCTGCGAATCGGGTGAAGTATCAGGGCTGGCCAAAGGTGGCGATCTTGTCGACTCGGCACTCGAACAAAACCCGCCGCTCATCCATGGACGGATCCCGCAGCCCGTACTCGTCGCCGCTGTCCGGAACGTACTTGCGCCAGATCTTGTTCAGCTGCTCGGTGACCCGCGCCCCCTCGTCGGGATCGTCCTCGCTGATCTCCCGCTCAACGGTGACCTTGAGGCTCATCCAGTGGTACATGTTCTCGGGGTTCATGATCAGGATGCTGATCTCCGGGTTGTCACGGATCCAACGGGTCTTGCGGCGGTGGCCGGCCACGTTGACCAGCACCATATCGCCTTCGTAGTCGAACCACATGGGGGTGAGATTCGGACGGCCGTCGCCTCCGATCACCGCCATCACGCAGGCGAACGGCTTGTCCATCAGCTGCTTGTAGGTCTCGTCGAGGTCGCTGATCGAGTCGATCTGCTCTTTCGAGCCGACGGTGAACTGATTCGCCTGCAAACCCTCGGCGACGTCGAGAAACTTGGCTACTTGCACCACGGTTGGGACCCCCTTCAGGTCGGATGTGATTGAGCAGCCTCAACCTCGCGTTGCCACAATCAGGTGCCGGTAGTCGCCGGGGTCGATCCGGGTGTCGATCAAGCGGGGCTTGATCCACGACTCCGACATCAGACGCCTGACGTCATCGGCGCTGTCAGCAACGAACCCTTCGAGGCCGCTCGCACGCCCGATGGTAGCGAAATCGGTCGACCCGTACCGAATTGCCGCATCGCCCCCGTGCCCTGGCTGCTGCTTGACGGCGATGAGGCTGAGCGCCGAGTCGTTGAACACGACGACGGTGACCGGCAGATCGAGGCGGGCGATGGTCTCGAGCTCGGCCATCGTCATCGACAACCCGCCGTCTCCGCACAGCGCGAGCACCGGCCGACCGGGGTTGGCGAGGGCTGCGCCGATGGCGGCGGGCACGGCGAACCCCATCGTGGCCAGCCCGTTGCTGATCAGCAGGTCGAACGGTCTGGCCACCGGCCACCGGGGCATGACGGCGAGGAAGTGGGCGCCGGCATCGACGGTGGTGATGGGAGCCTGGTCGGCTCCGGCGAGGCCGTCGAGCAGTGCGTCGACGAGGGTGACCGGGCTGAGGGGTTCGCCGTCGTCGCCGCCGCCGTCGTCGTCACCGTCGTCGCCGTGGTCGCCGCCAACGAGACGGCCGGCGGTCGAGGCGTGGAGGGGGCGGGACTCGGGGCGCAGCGCACGCCGGGCGTCGGCCCGCATGACGGTAGCGGCGTCCGGCTGCCAGGTGTGTTCCCAGTCGCGGTGGCGGGCTGTCGAGACGAGTTGATGGGCCATCGTGGCCAGATCGCCGATGAGGGTGACGTCGGCCGGGACGAAGGCGTCGATCGGGTCGGTGGCGGAGATGGTGATGACCGGTGCGGTCTGCCGCCATTCGGTCGGAATGGGTTCGACCGTGTCGACGCCGATCATGACGATCAGATCGGCCTCGTCGAGCACAGGCTGTTCGAGCGCCCCGTTGGTGTAGAGGCCGGCGTTGTGCCGACCCTCGGTCGCGACGAGACCGATGGCCTGGTAGCTGGTGAGGACGGGGCACCCGAGTTCCTCCACCAGGCGCCGGATCGGGGCCTCGGCCCCGGTGAGCGTCGACTGATGATCGAGCCAGGCCGCCTCCATGCCGACGATCACCACCGGTCGTCGGCTTGCCATGAGGAGCTCCACCGCCGGGCCGATCCGGTCGCCGATGGGCGGCACGGCCGGTGGTGCCAGGTGGGGATCGGCGTGCTGATCGGCGGTGGCCGTCGGGTCGTAGTCGAGGTGGACGGCACCGAGCGGCCACTGACCGGCTCGATCCACGACGGTTCCCAGGTCGGCGGAGGCCGAGGCGGTGATCGACCCGACGGTGATCGGCTGGAACAGGGCGCGCTGGTCGAACCGCTGGTGCGAGATCCTCGGCTGCTGGGCCGCGGTGACGGTGTCGGTGATGACGACGAGCGGGTAGCGGTCGAGGGTGGCCTGCGCGGCGCCGTTGGCGACGGCGGTGGCGCCCGGGCCCCGGGTCACGACCACGCCGGACGGTCGGCCGGTGAGCAGCCCGTAGGTGGAGGCCATGATGGCCGCCGCCGTCTCGTCGTGGGCGAGGATGAACCGCATTCCCGCGTCGGTGGCGGCACCGACGAGGTCGAGATTCGGGCCGCCTCCCGGTACACCGAACAGCGTGTCGCTCCGGTCGGCCAGAACCCGGGCCAGGCGATGGGCGAAGTCGGTCACGATCGGTCAATGTAGCTCACCGTCCTCCCCACCCGGCATTCCGTGCGCCGCACATCCGGAAAACCGGGCCCCGAACGCACAGAACGAGATGGGTGGGGTTGTGGCGGGCGAACTACGGTGGGTACATGTCGATTCGGGTCAACGGCGTTCATCATCTGGCCATCAGCACGAAGGACATCAAGGGCCAGATCGAGTTCTTCAGCGACGTGCTGGGGGCCGAGCTGGTCGGGCTGTTCTGGATGCACGGCGTCGAAGGGGCATGGCATGCGTTCTGCCGCTTGAACGATCACTGCTCGATCGCGTTCGTCGAGCTGCCGGCCAATCACGACATCGAACCGCAGATCGGTGTCAGCCACTCCGGCACCGCCGAGCGGCCCAGCGCGCCGGGCACGATGCAGCACCTGGCGTTCAACGTCGACACCACCGAGGAACTCCTGGCGATGCGGGATCGGATCCGGTCCAAGGGCATCAATGTGATCGGCCACATCGAGCACGGCATCTGCCAGTCGATCTACTTCGGCGGACCGGAGAACGTGGTGCTCGAGGTGGCCACTTCGGATGCCGCCATCGACGGCGACCACTGGATCGACCCCGAGGTGGTCGAGCTGGCCGGTATCAGCGCCGAGGAGCTCGCCCGCTACCGCAATCCCGAGCCGTTCGTGCCCGACCCGGCTGTGTCGCCGCTGCCGCAGCCGCCGCATGACCCCGACAAACCGCACCTCGGTTACCCGGAGAAGATGTACAGGAAGATGCTGGAGATCCCCGACGAGGTGATCCGGGCCAACGGCAGCTACCCGGACCCGCCGGTTCCGTACCCGACCGACGACTGACCACCGGCATGACGGCCCCACGGGTTCCGGGCACGCCGCAAGGCTGCGAACGGCAAGCCTATGTGGTGGTGCACACCGAGTCGGCCGCCTTCAGCGACACCTACGGCGGCGGGGGCGACATCATCGGACTCGACTGTCATCTGGTACGGCCGGTTGGATCGCCGTCGTCGACGGTGGTGGTGTTCATGCACCCGACGGGCGGTGGCATGTACCTGCCGATCGTCAACGGCCTGGCCCGAGCAGGGCATCATGTGATCTGGGCCAACTCCCGGTACCGGG
>JAOTVU010000049.1 GCA_029863385.1 Acidimicrobiia bacterium | reverse complement strand
GGCCTGTGATCCGGCGTTGCTCGTTGGCGACGAGCCGACGGGCAACCTCGACTCCGAGACGGCCGTGCGGATGTTCGACCTGCTCGCCGAGCTCAACGAGCGCGGGACGACGGTGCTCTACGTGACGCACGACGCCGGGCTCGCGGCCCGCGCCCATCGCACGATCGTCATCCGCGACGGCCGAGTCGACACATCGGCAGACCGATGAGCGTGCTCCGGAGGAAGTCGTGGCAGGACATCCGCCGCCGTCGGGCGCGGTCGCTGTTCACGGTGGCCACGATCGCGTTCTCCATCGTGGGCGTGTCCCTGTTCGCCATGCCGACACTCATGGATCGGGCGATGTCGGACAAGATCATCCGAGATCGACTGCACGACATCCAGTTCTTCACCGACGACGTCAGCCTGAGCGAGGAGCAGCTCGACACTCTCACCCAGATCGACGGCGTCGTCGACGTCGACGCCCGCACTCTCTACCCGGCCCGTGTGGTTGTCGGTGATCGCCGCGAAGACGCGTTGCTCGTCGGCGTTGCCTCGTTCGCAGCCCAGCGCGTGGACGTCGTGAGCCTTGACCGTGGGGAGGCGCCGGGATCCGACGGGGCCCTCACCGACCCCCAGAACCGCCGAACCGGTCGCCTCTCGGTCGAACCGGGCGCCTCGGTCACCCTCGAGGACGACGCCGGCCGGTCCCACGTCCTGACCATCACCGGTGAGGGCAGCACGCTGGCCTACGGTCAGGTCGCGACCGAGCGGGCGGTCCTGTATGTCGACCAGGACATCGTGAACGCCCTCGCCGGGGTGATCGGTGTCAACTCCATCGAGATCAGGGTCGACGACGCCGACCGCGTCGTGGCGATCAGCGACGCAGTTCGGGCGAAGCTCCTCGAACTCGATCCGGGGATCGTTTTCGACGAGCTCCCCGACGTGCGCGAGGCGGGCAGCTGGCCCGGCCAGGACATCTTCAACAACTTCAGCATGACGTTCTACGTCGGCGCGGTGCTGGCGCTCGTCTCGGCGATGGTCCTGATCTCGAACACGATGACAACCATGGTGGCCGAGCAGGTACGCGAGATCGCGATCATGAAGGCCATCGGGGGTCGCCGTCGGCAGGTGATCCGGTCCTTCCTCCAGACCGTCGTCCTGCTGGCGCTAGTGGGATCGGTCCTGGGCGTTGCGCTCGGCGTCCCTGTCGCCAACCTCATGGTCACCTTCATCGGCACCCAGTTCTACGGGCTGGAGCCCGGCTGGGGCGTGGTTGTGCCGGTGCTCGTGCTCGGGCTGGTCGTCGGCGTCGCCGGAAGCGTGCTCGCCGCGATTCCAGCCCTGCGCCGTGCGGCGCGGCTCACCGTTCGACAGGGCCTCGACAGGGGCCGCACCCAGCCCGACGATGGAGTCCTCGACCGGCTGCTGCGCCGTGTCGCCCTGCCACACAACGCCCGGCTCGGGCTGCGCAACATCGCGCGGCGGGCCCGTTCACTGGGAACGCTCGTGCAGATCGGCCTTGCAATCGGCATCGCCATCGGCTTCCTCACCCTTGGCGTCACCGTTGCGAATGTGGTCGCCAAGACATGGGACGTGATGACCTGGGACGTGCTGGCCGTTCAACGCGGGAACGTGGACCTCGACGAAACGGCGGGGGACGTCCTGGCGGGAATCGAAGGCGTCGATGTCGTGCACCCGATCCTCTACAACGCGCTCGAGATCGACGGTGATCAGCTCGAGTCCTGGGGACTGCCCGTCGATTCCCCCCTCTTCGAGCCCGACATTCTGTCCGGGCGTTGGCTGGAGCATGGCGATGCCGGCCGCCCGGTGGCGGTGATCGGACGTGCCCTGGCGTCCACGTCCGGTGCAGGCGTCGGCGACACCCTGACGGTGGGCACGGCACGGGGGACCGCCGACCTGGAGGTGATAGGCGTCGATGGCCGGCTGATGAACAACGGCACGACCATTTACCTTCCCTTGAGCAGCTTCCAGGACCTGCTCGGACGCACCGACACCAATGCGTTCTGGGTTCGGTCGCGAAGCCAGGACCAGGCCGACATCGATCGACTGGCGGCCGCCGTCGAGGACGAGCTCACGGCGGCCGGGTATCCCGTCCGCACCGAGATCCACTACGTCGAACGCGAGGCAAACCTGGCCGCGAACCGCGTGATCGTGAACGTGCTGGCCATCATGGGCGTGCCGATCGTGGCGATCGGCATGATCGGCCTGGTCAACCTTATGACGATGAACGTACTCGAACGAACCCGGGAGATCGGGGTGCTCCGCTGCGTGGGAGCCAGGGCCAGAGACATCAAACGAGTCTTTCGAACCGAAGCGCTTGCGCTTGCCGTCGCCGGCTGGATCCTGGCTGTGCCGCTCGGATGGCTGATCGGCCGCACACTCGTCTGGGTCATCACGGAGATCTTCGACTACGGCGACGTCGGCTACGCGTTCCCCCTCTGGTACGTGCCCGTGGCCCTTGTCGCCACGGTCGGGATAACCGCAGTGGTTGTCACGGCTCCCGTTCGGCGGGCGGCGCGCCTCAAGCCCGGCGACGCACTTCGCTACGAGTAGAACCTTCCCGGAAACAAGGTGCGACGGCGTTCGGGCAAGGGCTCGCCGGTGCTGTCGCAGCGCGGAACGGACGGTCCTTGCCGGGGTTTGAATCAGATGGTTCGTTGAGCGCATGAACCGGCGTGCTTTTCTGATCAAGGGTGGCCTCGCGGTCGGTGGCCTGGCCCTCCTCGGATCACGGTTCGCTTCCGGCGCCATGGCTGCCGATTCGCCGTATGGTCCGTTGGGTCCGTCGGACGGCAACGGAATGGCCCTACCTCCAGGGTTCTCGTCCCGGGTGGTCGCCGTGACCGGTGCCGCCGTCGGAGCGACGTCACATGTCTGGCACCCGAATCCGGACGGCGGTGCCACCTTCGCTCAACCCGACGAAGGCAGGGTCTACGTCTCCAACAATGCCGTCATCAGCAGAGGCCGAATTCCAGTGGCGGTCGACGACGTGCTCACCTTCGAGGTCGTGGCATGCATCACAGGCCATCGAACCTGGCAGTCCGACCTCGTGCCGGCGCAGCCATCGGCTCCTGGACCAACCCGTGTCGGCGCAACTGAGGACGTTCGATCCCGATGGAGGATTCCCTTCTTCCCGGCCGACGAGTGTCTGAACCCAGATCCCGGTAGGGATTCCGCTCCCGCCAAAGCCCCGGGGAAGTTCACCCAGTTCGTGGTCCTCGCCCTCGACATCGACTGACGGCACGGTGCCGGGTCCACCCCGGCTGAGCACCGTCAGATCGAATTGCTTTGGCTGTCTAACGAAAGTGCGGCATGATGTGGGAACCATGACCGAGCCGCAGACCGTGATCATAAAAACCGCCTCCGGGCTGCAGGTCGTCGGGAATCAGTGGAGGGGCGGCGATCCGACGGTCGCGCCCGTCGTGCTCGCCCACGGTGGCGGACAAACCCGTCATGCGTGGGGTTCGACCGCCCGGGCCCTGGCCGCCATGGGTCACCGGGTGCTCACGATCGACCTGCGGGGGCATGGCGACTCCGACTGGGCACCCGACGGGGATTATTCCGTCGAACGGTTTGTTGACGACGCCGAGTCGGTGCTCGACTGGATCGGCCGGCCCGTGGTCTGGGTGGGCGCGTCACTCGGTGGCATGACCGGGTTGATCCTTTCGACCCGACGAGTCGACGACGTGGCCGCCTTGATCCTGGTCGACATCACTCCCAGACCCAGACCCGACGGAGTCGAGCGCATCCTGGCCTTCATGTCAGGTGATGTCGAGCGGGGCTTCGCTTCGCTGGAGGAGGCCGCCGACGCTGTGGCCGCCTACCAGCCCCACCGGCCTCGGCCCGACGATCTGTCCGGTCTGGCCAAGAACCTCCGGCGGGGCGACGATGGGCGCTGGCGGTGGCACTGGGACCCCGCGTTCCTCGACATCCGTCGAGGAACGGACATGGCCGATATCCCCGGTTTCAACCCGGCCGAGAAGGCCGCCCGGGAGCTGACCCTACCGACGCTGCTGGTGCGGGGCCGCCTGAGCGACCTCGTGACCGAAGCGGAGGCTCGCGAGTTCCTGGCCATGGTGCCCCACGCCGAGTATCTGGATGTGGTCGGCGCCGGCCATATGGTGGCGGGCGACCGCAACGACGTCTTCACCCACGCGGTCACCCGCTTCGTGGCCAAGCTCGACGGCTGATCCGCCCCGGCCGAAGTCAGCCCTGCACAATGGCGGCGATGCCCTCCAGGAGAGGGGGAGGGCCGCTGACCACCAGCGTGTTGACCACCGACTCGTCCCACGCCGCCAGATCATCGGCGATCTTCGCCGGTGGTCCGACCAGGGCCACCGCCTCCACCATCTGGGTCGGCACCGCTGCGATCGCCGCCTTCTTGTCCCCGTTCAAATAGTGGTCCTGGATCGAGGCGCAGGCGTCGGCGAACCCCATGCGGGCGAACACGTTGAGATGGAAGTTGGCCTCCTTGGCCCCCATGCCGCCGGCGTACAGGGCGAGCATGGGCCGGATCATGTCGGCCGCGGCTTCCACGTCGTCGTCGATCACGACGGGAACGACGGCCGCCACATCGAAATCGTCGAAGCCGCGACGGGCGCCGGGGCGGGCGAAACCCTCGGACAGCGCCTCGTGGTAGAAGTCGTTGTCTGCGGGGGAGAAGAACAGCGGAAGCCAGCCATCGGCGATCTCGGCGGTCATGGCCACGTTCTTCGGACCCTCGGCTCCGAGATAGATGGGGATGTCGGTTCGTAGTGGGTGAATGGTCGACTTGAGCGGTTTCCCCAGGCCGGTCCCACCGGGATAGGGGAGCTGGTAGTGCTCACCGTCGAACGAGACCGGCTCGTCGCGGGCGAAGATGCGGCGCACGATCTCGACGTACTCACGGGTTCTCGCCAACGGCTTCGGGTACGGCTGCCCGTACCAGCCCTCCACGACCTGCGGGCCGGAGGCGCCGAGACCCAGCCGGAACCGACCACCCGACAGATGATCCATCGTCATGGCGGCCATGGCCACGGCCGCCGGTGTGCGGGCCGAGATCTGGCAGATCGACGTTCCCAGGCCAATACGTTCCGTGGCCGCCCCCCACCACGCCAACGGCGTGAGCGCGTCGGACCCGTAGGCCTCGGCCGTCCAGATCGAGTCGAACTCGAGCCGTTCGGCGGTCGCGATCTGTTCGGCGGCGTCCGCCGGCGGCCCCGACGACCAGTAACCCATTCCCAAAGCGAGCTGCATGGTCGGCCATGATGGCATGCTGCCGGTTCGAGGCCAAATGGTGTGGACGCTACGCTGCCAACCATGATTCGACGTTTCGGCCCGGACACCGCGCTCCTCCTCATCGATGTCCAGCAGGGAGTGAACGTTCTCGATCACTGGGGTGGGCCGACGGGCCGCCGCAACAATCCTGAGGCCGAGGCCAACATGGCCACCGTGCTGGCCGACTGGCGGGCGGCAGGCCTTCCGGTGGCGTTCACCCGTCACAACTCGCGGGAGGCCGCGTCGCCGCTGAAGTTCAGGCTCCCAACCGGCGATCAGATCCCCGGCTTCGAGGTGGCCGACGGCGACATCTGCGTCAGCAAGGACGTCAACAGCGGGTTCGTCGGCACCTCGCTGGAGGTCGAGCTGCGTCGGGCCGGCATCGGCCGCCTGGT
The DNA here is from genome assembly GCA_029863385.1 of Acidimicrobiia bacterium. Lineage (GTDB taxonomy): Bacteria > Actinomycetota > Acidimicrobiia > Acidimicrobiales > SZUA-35 > JAHELU01. The sequence continues at coordinate 25,172 of JAOTVU010000049.1, read as the reverse complement.
GGTGGGCGGCTTCTTCACCAACATGTGCGTCGAGACCACGGTGAGAATGGCAGGCAATCTCGGTTTCGACACCTACCTCGTGCCCGACTGTTGTGCCACCACAAACCGGATCGGTCCCGACGGCATCGATCACGATCCGGAGTTGGTCCATCGGATGACCGTGGCCAACCTCCACGGCGAATTCTGCACGGCCCTCGATGTCGACGACGTCAGAAAGCTGCTGGTGGCCGATAGGGCGGACCTCGATCGGGTTCAGGGCAACGAGTGACCGCTCCGACCGCCCACCCTTTCGGTGTGACGTCGATGCATCGAAACCTGCGACGGGTGGCGATGCGACGTCCCGGTGCCATTCTCACCGCCGATCATCGGCGCTGGCATTACGGCAAACCGATCGACGCCGACGCCCTGGCGACTCAGTACCAGGCCTTCGTCGACCTGCTGATCGGTGACGGTTGTGAGGTGGTCTGGCTCGATGATGACCAGACCCCACCCGACGACGATCTGGCCGATTCGGTCTTCACCTACGACCCGTCGTTCGTCGTCGGGGAGGGCGCAATCGTTCTTCGCCCGGGCAAGGAGCTTCGGGTTGGTGAGGCCGCTCTGCATCGACGTTTCTACCATCGGCTCGGCATTCCGATCCTCGGGGAGATCGAGGCCCCCGGCATGGTCGAGGGCGGCGATCTGTTCTGGATCGACGATACAACGCTGGCTGCCGGTCGGGGTTTTCGCACCAACCAGCACGGAATCGACCAACTGGCCGACATTCTCACTCCACTCGGGGTGCAGCTGTTCGTCCTCGACCTGCCCTACTTCCACGGGCCGGACGCCTGCCTCCACCTGCTGTCGGTCATCAGCCCGCTCGACGCCGACCTGGCGCTGATCCACGCCCCGATGGTGCCCACGGCGCTGTACCAGCGGCTGGTCGACGACGGCTATCAGCTGCTTCCGGCCCCGCCGGCCGAGTTCGAGGCGTCGTCCGGGTTGAACCTCAACGTCTTGGCCACGGGCCCCCGTCGATGCATCGCCGTCGAAGGCTTCCCGGGGACGCTCGAGCTCCTGCGGTCGGCCGGGTGTGACGTGCGGACCTTCGCCGCCGACGAGCTGTGCATCCCGTGCGAGGGCGGGCCGACCTGCCTGACCCGTCCGCTGCTGCGAGCCTGACCGTCAGCGGACCGGGCCACCGCCAGGATCTGGAAGATTCGGCGCGCGGCGTACGCGCGCAAAATCTGCCAATTCGGACAGGGAGGGGGGCGTGACCGGCGATCAGGAGGCGGCTCGGACGGCCCTCGCCACCTCCGCCCAGCGGCCGGCGGTCCGGGCTGCGGGGCCGTCGCCACCATCGCCCCTGACCCCGGCGGCCGCCGAATAGAGCACGATGCGGGTGGCCCGATCCCGGTAGCGGTCCACCAACCGGTCGGCCAGGTCGTCCCAGTCGGCGACGACCGCATAGGTGTCGAGCATCTCGTCGGTGATGGCGGCCTCCATGGCCTCGAGGTCGCCGGCCTTCATCGCCTCCCGCAGCCGGCCGGTCGTGCCCTCGAACCCCAGCTCATCGAACTGGAAGGCATAGTTCGGCGTGGTGCCGTAGAAGCCGATCTGTCGCCTGGCCGCGCTCGCCGCCCTGGCTTTCTCCTCGGCCGTTTCGCCGGTGACCGTGAACACGGGGATCATCAGGTCGATCTCGTCGGGGGATCGGCCGGCGGAGGCGGCGCCTTCGGCCAGGAGCGGGAGGAGCCGGTTCTCGATGTAGGCCATCGAGTGCAGGGGGTGGACGTGCACGCCGTCAGCCACCTCGCCCGCCACCCGGGTCATCACCGGGCCGACGGCGGAGATGTCGACCTTCATGGGGTGGTCGTGGGGTCGGGGTGACCAGTCGCGGGGCAGCAGGGTGAGCTGGTAGAACTCACCCTCGTAGGCGAGCTTCTCCGTCTGGTTGAAGGCCCGGAAGCAGGCCTTGACCGCAAGCACGTAGTCGCGAAGGCGGGCTGCCGGGTGGTCGAACTCGACCCCGTAGCGGCGGGTTATGTGGGCCTTGACCTGGCTGCCCAGACCCAGGCGGAACCGTCCGCCGGTGTTGCCCACCACTTCATACGCGGTGGTGGCGGTGATCATCGGGCTGCGGGGAAAGGCCACGGCGATCCCGGTCGTGAAGAACAGCTGCTCGGCGGCCTGTGAGGCGATGGCGATCTGCATCCACGGCACCTGGGCGGTTTCGGTGAACAGCAGACCCGAGAATCCCGCATTCTCGGTGGCCCTGGCCAGCGCTGCGGCTTCGGCCCAGTTGTTGGGTCCGGTCATGATGTCGATGTTCATGGTCAACCTCGTCGGTTCGGGGCGTGAGTCAGAAGGTCGCTTCCAGCGCCGAGCGAAGGACCGAGCGGTCGACGTCGACTCCGGCCCACAGCCGGATGTTCTCAGCCGCCTGGTTGACCAGCATGCCGGTGCCGTCGAGGATCACTGCCCCCGCCGCCTCGGCTTCGACCAGGAAGCGGGTACGAGGCGGGTTGATGACGACGTCGGCGGCGATCGTGTCGGCCCCGGCGTTGTCCCAGTCGACGGGCACCGTCTCGCTGTCGTTCGGCGTCATCCCGACCGGGGTGGCCTGAACGACCACGTCGACATCGTCCGGGACGGCGATCGGATCGGAGCCCCAGGGCCAGTCGACGAATCGGCCGGCACCGGCGGTCACCCCGTTGACCAGTTCGACCAGCGATGCCCCGGTGGCGGCGTTGCGCGAGGTGACCGCCACCGAACCGGCACCGGCCAGGGCCAACTCGGCGGCGATGGCATGGGCCGCCCCACCGCTCCCGATCAACAGCACCCGGCTGCCGACCGGATCGAGCTTTTCGATCAGCGAGTCGAGGAATCCCCGACCGTCTGTGTTGTGGCCGATCGATCGCCCGTCGGGTTCGGTGACGACGCAGTTGACGGCGTGACAAACCTCGGCTGCCGGCGCCAGGGCATCGAGAAGGCCGATCACGGTCTGCTTGTGAGGAATCGAGCAGTTGAAGCCTCGCCAGCCCATGGCGGCGGCACCGGCCACGGCCGCCGCCAGCGCCTCGGCCGGTACCTCGCAGTTCACGTACCGCCAGGGCAGTCCCTCGTGGGCGAACGAGGCGTCCATCATCGCCACCGTCGGGTTGCCGTCGGCCCCGGTGCTGAACGAGCCGACGATCTGGTCGAGAAAGCCCACAGCGGTACGGTAGCCCCTGATCGGTCGGGTGATGAAGTCCGAAATTTGCATGCGATGAGTCGGGTTGGTGGCAGACTGCGGTGATGCCAAGACCTCCGACACAACCGGTGCCGTCGACGGCGCCGGGTGCGGCTCGGTCCAAGGCGCCACCGGCCCCCGCGGTCGAGAACCCGTTCAACGGCATCGACTGGGCTCTGTTCTTCGCCATCTCGATCATCTGGGGCGCCTCGTTCCTGCTGATTGCCATGGGCCTGGAGGGTTTGACGCCCGGCATGGTCACCTTCTTCCGGGTGTCGGCCGGAGCCGTGACGTTGTGGCTCATCCGCCTGGGGCGTCGTCGTCGTTCCTCGGGATCCGCGGTCGGTGGTCCGATCGAGCGAGCCGACTGGCCGATGGTGATCCTGCTGTCGGGCCTTTGGGTCGCGCTGCCCTTCACGCTGTTCCCGCTGGCCCAGCAGCACATCAACTCAGCGGTGACCGGCCTGCTGAACGGAGCCACACCCGTGTTCGTCGGCGTGATCTCGGTGTTCCTCCACCGCCGTCTGCCAAGCGGGCGACAGATGATCGGCATCGCCGTCGGGCTCGTCGGTCTCGTCCTGCTGAGTCTGCCGTCGATCCAGGACGGCCAATCCCAGGCCGGTGGTGTGTTGATGGTGCTCGTCGCCACCGTCTGTTACGGCTTCGCCATCAACCTCGCCGCTCCGTTGCAGCTTCGCTACGGCGGGATCACCCTGATGAGCTGGGTCCTGGGGCTGGCCTCGGTGTGGTTGCTACCCATCGGTCTGCGTGATCTCGGGGCCAACGACTGGCGCCCGGGCGTGGTCCTCCCGGTGGCGGTCCTCGGGGTTGTCGGAACCGGTTTGGCCTACTGGATCATGGCGACACTGGTCGGGCGGGTCGGCTCGATCCGAGCTTCGCTGATCACCTACCTGATTCCGGTCGTCTCCTTGATTCTCGGGGTGACCGTCCGCGACGACGAGGTGGCACCGCTGGCGCTGGCCGGCGCGGTCCTGATCATCGCCGGTGCCGTCCTGGCCTCACGGCGTCGGATCGAACCGAGCGGGCCGGTCATGCGCCCGAACGTGCGGACTCAACCCGAGATGCCGGATCATCGGCGAATGGCGGATCACCCGGAAATGCAGTAGGGGAGGAGCCGCTCGTACATCGGCTCGATCTCGTCGAGCACCGACTGCAGATGGGGAAGCAGGGTGGCGTTCTTTGGCTTCCACGGAGCCCATCCGGTGGAACGATGGACGGTGTCGTACCAGTAGCGGGCCCAAACGCCGTCCTCGGGCTTCGGCCCCGCCGGCCAGCTCATCATGGCCTCGGCGAACTCCAGGTCGAGCCGCTCGCAGAGTTGCCGAAGGACCGACTCGGGGTTCTGCAGCAACATCTTGGAGTCGAGCACGATCGGTTGGCCGCCGGAGGCCAGAATGTGGTCGAGAATGGCGAGCAGCTCGACGAATCCGGTTTCCTCGACCGTCGCGTTCGGGATCCGGACCTGGAACGAGGTCAACATGTCGAACGGGTCGCGGGTGAGGATCACGTTGTCGCACCGGGTGAAGAACACGTCGGCCGTCACGGCCGGATCGATGCCGACCAGATGCTTCGCCATCTGCTTGAAGAAGACGACGGGCGTGGGGTACGCAGCCAGGATCACCTCGTCGATGACCTTGCCGATCTCGGCCGACTGATCGGCCAGCACGTCCTCGCGACCGGGGTGGTCCCGGCCGGTGGTGGCGAGATAGTACGCGTAGAGCGGCTCGTCGACCACGGTGGTGTCGGGACGCTGCCGAAACGAGTACATGATCGCCGTCGACACGTTCCGTGGGCTCGACCAGACGTTGATTCGCTTCGTGTCGTCGGCTCCGGCAGGCGGCGCACCGGTCATGGCGTCGCCCCTGTGGCGGCCTTGATCTGTCGGGCGATGTCCGCCTCGACCGCGCCGAGATAGAGGTTCCGGAGCCGGTCGATCATCGTCGTGTCGCCGTTACCGATCGTCCGGCCGTCGACCGTGCGGACGGGCGTCAGGCCGCCGAAGGTGCCGGTGGCGAACGCCTCGTCGGCCGCGTAGACGTCGGTCAGCGAGAACGGAGTCTGTCGGGTGGTGATCCCGTCGGCCTCGGCCGCCTCGAGGACGACGGCGCGGGTGATGCCGTGGAGGTTGTAGTGACCGGTCGACGTCCACAGCTCGCCACCGGTGGCGATGAAGAAGTTGGTGGCGTTGCAGGTGGCGACCGCCCCGGTCGGATCGAGCATGAGCGCCTCGTCGGCGCCGGCGTTCACCGCCTGGATCAGAGCGATCACCTCGTGCAGCTTCGAGTGGCAGTTCAGGCGTTGGTCGAGCGTGTCGGGCGGCGGGCGTCGAACCGTCGCCGTGAACAGATCGAGACCGGCGTCGATCACGGCCGGATCGGCCTTCTTGTGCTCGGCGATGATCACCATATTGGGACCGCCGATGACGTTCGACGGATGCTGCGAGGGGGTCTTCTTGTCACCCCGGGTGACCATCAGGCGGACGTGGACGTCGTCGACCATGCTGTTGCGTTCGACGGTGGCATAGAGGGCCTCGACGATCCCGGACCGGGGGCCGATGTCGAGACTGGTCGCCGCCGCACCGGCCTCGAGCCGGTCCAGGTGTCGGTCCAGGAAAGCGAAGTGGCCCTCGTGGAGCCGTAGGCCCTCCCAGATCCCGTCGCCGACCAGGAAGCCGCTGTCGAACACCGAGATCTTCGCCTCGGGTCGTGGGAAGAACTCACCGTTGATGAAGATCTCGACCGTGTCGTTGCGGGGGTCGGGAACCGCCGCGTGGGTACTGCGGTCGGCGTCGGTGCGAGTGTCAGCCATGATTCGAAAGCTATCCGACCGTCGCAGCTTCCGGGCCGGGTGCGCTTGCCCGCCCCGGCTCATCCCCGATCTCCACCGGGGTGCCCAGCGGCAGGAAGGTCGCCATCTCCGAGATCGCCGTGTTGGCAACCCGGATACAGCCGTGACTGACCCGGGTACCGAGAGCCGACGGTTGGTTCGTACCGTGAATCCCGATGACACCCGCTCCTCCGTTGAACGACGTCAACGACTCGCTGAACCCCGACAGACCGTAGGCGTAGGGTCCGTAGATCCCGCCTGGGTCCGACGGTCGGAGCAGATCGGTGAGATAGAACGAACCGTACGGGGTCGGGGTGTCGCCCTCGCCGATGCCGACAACGGTTCGGAAGTAGACCTCGTCGTCTCGAAACACGGTGAGGGTGAAATCGTCGACGTCGACTTCGATCCGGTACGGGTTTCGGCTCAGCTCCACCTCGTCGGCTCGGATCCAACCGACCGAACCGTTGGGGCGCATCGGGAGCATCACCGGCAGCCAGCCGGCATCGACCAGATCGGAGTCCGGCTCGGCCAGCGACTGGAACACGAGAGGCGTGCCATGACGGTTGGGGTTGATGAACGAGCCGACAACGCGGCTCGAGGCCGGACCGGCGTACACCACGATGTCGTCTCCCACGACATGGGCGACGAGGGTCCCGGGCGACGGTTCGTCGGCCGGCTGTGTCGACTCGGTCGTCGGCGGCGCCGCCGGCTCGACGGTGGGGGCCGTGATCGAGGTCGTGGTCGCTGCACCCGGACCGTTCCTTTCAGTGCCGCCACCCGGTGCAGCGACCTCGGCCTGGGCTGCCGCGTTGGCCGGGTCGAGCACCGGGTCGTCGCTGAGACATGCGGTCGACAGCCACGCCGCCGCCATGACGGCGGCGAACGTGGCTCCCAACCGGGGCAGGGTCCGAGCGGCTCGGATGACAGGCCGCCCGGATGCGTCAGCCCGTGAAGTCCGGATCGGACTCGGTGGCTTCGGCAGCCGGAGTTTCGTCGGAGTCATCGTCGGCTGCCGTGTCGGCGTCGCCGCTGTCGGTCGCCGCCCCGGCAACGGTCAGTTGGTTGTCGATCGTCAGATCGAGTTCGGCCAGGGCCGTTTCAACCGCTGCCCTGTCGTCCTCGGAGCCGACCTCGCCGGTCAGCGTCACCGAGGTACCGTCGTCATCGACCAGACCGGCGAGACCGGCGATACCGGTGCCCGACAGAACCTCGTCGACCCGATCCTGAAGTGCGGCCCCGGCGGCGGTTGCATCGGCGCTGCCATCGGTCGCATCGTCGGCTTCGTCGCCGGACTCCTCGGACGAGTCGTCGGTGCCGTCCTCCTCGGCCGTGGCTGCATCGTCGCCGCTGTCGGCCGCATCGTCGGCGTCGCCGTCGTCGGAGTCCTCGCCGCCCTCGGCGGCCACATCCCCGGCGGCCTCGTCGTCTTCCGTCGCCGTCTCGTCGGACGTCGTCGGCGCCGACACCTCCTCATCGCCGGCGGCGGTCGAATCGTCATCGCCTCCGCACTGCGAAGCGAGTAGGGCGAGCAGCACGAGGGCGGCGATGATGCCAAGACCCCACCACAGCATCCGTCGGATCCGGTCGTCGCGGGGGTCGTAGTCGGGATCGAGGGCGTCGCTGCCCGGCCTGGCCGATCGACGGAGGCCGCTCACCGCCCCTCGCGCTGATCCGCTCAGGCCCTTGGCGGCAGCCCCGGCGGCCGCCGCGCCACCTCCGACGGCGGCTGCGGTCTTTGCACTCGACTCGGAAACGGCGCCTTTCGCCGCGCCGGCCAGTCCGCTCACCTTGTCGCCGACGGCATCAGCGGCGTCGCCGATGGCTTCCGTGACGTCGTCGATCTTGGCGCCGACCGCATCGGCCGCCGCTTCGAGCTTGTCGTCGACCTGGTCCATGGCGTCACCCGCGGCTTCCGTGGCGCTCTCCGCTGCGTCGACGGAAGCCTCGCTCGCCTCGCCGGCCGCTTCCACGACTCTGTCTGTGGCGTCACCGGCTGCGTCCGCCGCCTCACCCACGGCGTCGGCGGCGGCGTCGCCAGCGTCACCGGCTGCGTCGGCCGCCGCCTCACCGGCATCACCGATGGTCGCTTCTGCGTCGGCTGCCGCATCGGTGGCCTCTCCCGCCACCTCCTCCGGATCGATTGGACTGTCCTGATCGCTCATTGTTCTTCACCTCTTGGTGGGTCGGGTCCGGCATGAGTGAGGGGAGACGGCGACGGTCCTAGCGGCACAACCCCGCGGTCAACCTGTTGGTTTCGGTTTGATCCGAACCACACGAATGAGATTCTCGATCGCGCCGACAAGCGATGTCGCCTCGATGTCTACCCCCGCTCGCGTCCGTTACTACGAGGAACGCGGTGGTTGATAACCCAGCGCACAGCCTAGGGACCGTTACTGATCGATGCGCAGCGACCGGCAAATTTCAGCTGGTTGTCATCTTCGCGGCGTCAACCGCCTCCGACCGCGATCGTCGGGCTCCGATTTGGTTCATTGGCCCCACTCGTCGCGACCTTTCGTCTAGTTTCGACGTCAGCAAGCCATCGATCAGCAAAGGAAGTAGTGCACATGGCGACGTTGGAGAGTATCGAGGGCATCGGGCCGGCGAATGCGGAGAAGCTGCGGGCTGCCGGTGTCAGGTCGACCGACTCACTGTTGAAGACCGGAGGCACCAAGAAGGGTCGGAAGGAGATCGCCGCCTCCAGCGGGATCGCCGAGCGGTCGATCCTCGAATGGGTGAATCGGGCCGACCTCATGCGGGTCAGGGGTATTTCAACCCAATACAGCGACCTGCTCGAAGCGGCCGGTGTCGACACCGTAAAGGAACTGGCCAAGCGGCGACCCGACAACCTGACGGCGAAGATGAAGCAGGTCAACGACTCCGCCGTGGCCAAGGGCAGCAGCATCGTGCGCCGGCCGCCGTCACAGGTTGAGGTCGAGAAGTGGGTGGCGCAGGCCAAGAAGATGAAACCGGCTGTCAGCCACTGACCCCTTGAACCGACGGCCGGTGCCGACCCGGCCGGACGAAACCGTCGATCCTCACTATGACGACCTCGCTGCCGATGGAACGGCGTGGTTTCCATCTCCGACGACCAGACGACGGCCACGGTTTCCCGGTACCGACGGGTCGGTCTCCGCATGAGTTGCGCACCGTGTGAAGTGGCGTGGACCGGGGCGATCGAGTCGCGTTGTTGGGTCTGTGACGCCCCCGGCGTACCCGGTCCGCCACCGTCGATCTACCCAACACTCGACTGACGCCGGGAACCCGGCGGGAGCGCCGTTAACGTCCGGTCAAGAGTCGTCAAGCGAACGCCGTAGAGCGTTTCAACCTCCGGAGCACGGGGCTATCAACGAGCCTCACGGGAACGGTCGCGAATCACGGGGAGGGCGTAGGCGCGATCACCCGTATGCTATCGACGTCATGACCGACTGTAAGCGGCTGGGCGGGCGGCTTCTTCTCGCAACAACGTGTTAGGGGAACAACACCGTGATGAGGTTCGATCTCGCCCGTTGTGGCGAGCGTGCTGGGGGGATGTGGTCAAGTGCCGGAACGCTCCTCGGCGCCTTCCTCGCCTTCCTCACCGTCTTCGCCCTCACGGGGTGCGGCGTCTTGGGTGGGGGCGATCCCCAGGCTGACGACACCACCCGCGACGACACGGGGCAGATCATCGAAGCCGGCGAAGTCGGTGTCAACGTGCTCAAACTCGGTGACTGTTTCAATGACAATCCGGTCGAATCCGAGGCCGAGGTTGTCGATGTGCTGACCGTTCAGGCTGTGCCCTGCTCCGAAGCCCACGACAACGAGGTCTACTACCTCGGGGCACTGCCGGAGACGCCGTATCCCGGTGAGGACCTTGTCGACGAGTTGGTGCTCGACCAGTGTCTCACCGTGTTCGAGGCCTTCGCCGGTGTTCCCTACGAGGAGTCGCGCCTCGACATCGGCCGGATCTTTCCCTCCGAGGCCAACTGGGCGGACGAGGACCGCGGCTACATTTGTCTCGTCTATGACGTTGACCTGCAGAAACTCGAAGGATCGATGCGAGGTCGTGGCTACTGACCGCCCCGGTGTCTAGGATTGCCCTGGTCATAGCCGGCGGCGATCCGCCACCGGCCGACCTTTTCACCACACTGCCGCCGCCCGTGTTCACCGTCGCCGCCGACTCCGGAATCAACCACGCCCATGCCCTCGACCTGGGCGTCGACGTGCTGGTCGGAGACCTCGACTCGGCCGACGAGGCATCGGTCCGGTGGGCTGCCGAGCGGGGAGCCACCATCGAGGTCCATCCGGCCAACAAGGATCAGACCGACCTCGAGCTTGCTCTGGAACGGGCGGTCCGGGCCTCGATCGAACAGGACCTCGACGAGGTCGTCGTCGCCGGTCTGTCCGGTGGCCGACTTGACCACTGGCTGGCGAATCTCCTGACCCTGGCCGGGCCCTTGACGGCATCGATCGATGTGACGGCGTACGTCGGGCGGAGCCGTGTCTCCGTCGTGCGTGATCGTCGCTCGCTCACCGGGCGAGCCGGCGAGCTGGTCTCGTTGATCGCGGTCGGAGGACCGGTCTACGGCATCACCACGAGCGGCCTCGAGTATGCACTCCGGCACGAAACGCTGGAGGCGGGCACGTCCCGGGGGGTCAGCAACGTCTTCGCCGGGCCGACGTCGGACGCCGGAGGTGGCGACCACCGCGAGGAACGCGGGCTCGTGTCGGCCGTGATCGTCGTGACCTCCGGCACGTTGCTGGCGGTGCAGCCGGAGCATCTGGTGGCGGCCGACCACGGCGACGACGGGCCGCTCGGTCCGCCGCGGTCGCCCGCCCCACGATGAAGGTGCGTCGCAGGAAGCACCGTCGCCGCGGGCGGTCCTGGATCCAGCGTTTGATTCTGCTCACCAACGTTCTGCTGATCGCCACCAGTCTGGCGGCGGCCGCGCTTCTGCAGTACGCATACGATCGGGCGTCCGACATCCAGCGGGTCGAGTTGGGTCGGAGCCTGACGGCAGTGCCGGAGGAGGTGGCGGCGGGTGAACGGATGCTGAACATTCTGCTCGTCGGCTCCGACTCCTCCGCCGGCCTCGATCCCTCGGATCCGGTGCAGGTGGGCCGCCAGGGTGAGCGCTTCGGCGACGTGATCATCGTGGCCCACATCGACGAGCGCAGCGGCCAGATTGCGCTGTTGTCGTTCCCCCGCGACCTGTGGCTGCCTCTGGCCGGCGTCAATCGGAGCGACCGGATCAACCGGGCGTTCGAGGTCGGCGGGCCGGCCATGCTCATCGACACCGTCGAGCAGAACTTCGACCTGCCGATCCACCACTACGTCAACGTCGACTTCGCCGGCTTTCAGGGGCTGGTCGAGGCCGTCGGGTCGGTTGACGTCTACTTCGAGACCCCGGCCCGAGACTGGAACGTCGACGCCAAACCCGAGCCCCGGAGCCAGACCGGGTTCATCGTGACCGAGCCGGGCTGCCACGCGCTCGACCCGCCGACCGCCCTGGCGTACGTCCGGTCCCGCTACTACCAGACCAAGACGCCCGAGGGTACCTGGGTCACCGACCCCACCTCGGACTTCGGTCGGATCAGCCGGCAGCAGGACTTCCTTAAACGGTTGATGTACCGGGCCATCGACCTCGGCGCCCGCAATCCGTTCGTGCTGGCCGACATGGTCGACACCGGCCTCGAGAACGTGGCGATCGACGAGTCGCTCACCCCGCAACTTCTGGTCGACCTGGGTAGCGCTTATCGCAGCTTCGACCCCGAGACCCTGCAGACCTACAGCTTCCCGGTCGTCGACGCCGAAATCGACGGGAACCAGGTCCTCGAACCCCTCGTCGATCAGGCCGAACCTATCCTGGCTTTCCTGCGAGGTGCGGCGAACGACGATCCGACGACCATCGATCTGTCCGTGGTCACACCCCGCGATGCCACGGCCGAAACCGTTGCCGCATCGTCGGCCATCACGAACGGTTTGTCGGCGGCCGGTTTCGACCTGGAGCCGATCGATCGCACCGAGGTCGCGGCCGGTATCACGATCAACCACGGCCCGAACGGCGCAGCCGCCGCTGGAGTCGTGGCCGACGCCCTGGCCGTCGTTCTGGCGGAGATCCGACCCGTCGAGGGGATCACGATCCCCGAGGTGGAGGTCGCCCCCGTTGGGGATCTGGGGGGTCGTTCGATCCGTTTGCTGGTCGGGTCGCTCGGCGATGGGATCGACCCGTCGGGCGAGTCGACCGTGGCAACGGCGGTGGGCAATTCACCACAGGACCTTTCGGTGGAATACTCCGGCCGGAACCCGCAATTGGGAGCCGAAGCCGCTCCAGCAGCGGATTTCGGCTCTTCGTCGACATCGACGGACAATATTGTCGGTGATGACGGCCAGATGGCGAACGGCTCCACATCGCCTACGCTGAGTGCCGGGAACCGGGATGAAGATGAATCCCGGGGCCAACCCGTAGACTCGAATGAAACAGCCTGTCGGTCAACATGACGACGGCGACGCAGCTGTTGTAGGACGGTGGGGCCCGCGCCAACTTGTGCCCGGAAACCCGTCGGCAACGGCACCGGTCGACGGAGCGGTCCTACCCGGGCAAGATCTCGTTGAACAAAACAACCTTGTAGTGGAGGATGCTGGTGGCCTCGATCGCCATTATTGGTACCGGTTATGTCGGACTGACCACGGGGGCCTGCTTCTCCCACCTGGGCCACGACGTCGTCTGTGCCGACATCGATGAAGCGAAGGTCGCCAGTCTCAGCGCAGGCGAGATACCGATCGTGGAAAAGGGGCTCGACCGGTTGGTCGACGAGGGCCTCCGGTCGGGCAAGCTCCGGTTTGTGGTCGGCGCCGCTGAGGCGTCGAAGGACGCTGAGTTCCACTACCTGTGTGTTCCCACCCCACAGAGCGCCGACGGGTCCGCCGACCTTTCCTATCTCGAGACCGCGGCGGCCCAGATCGGCCCGGTCCTGCCTCACGGCAGCGTCGTGGTCAACAAGTCCACGGTGCCGGTCGGCTCGACCAGGGTGGTGGCCAAGGTTCTCGGTCGTTCCGATGTCGCCGTAGTGTCCAACCCCGAATTTCTCCGCGAGGGTACGGCCGTCAACGACTTCCTGCAGCCCGATCGTGTGGTCATCGGCTCCCAGGACCAGGAGGCGGCCATCCGGGTTGCCGCCCTGTACTCCCGGATCGCAGCGCCGATCATGGTCACCGATCCGGTGTCGGCCGAGACCATCAAGTACGCGTCGAACGCCTTCCTGGCGTCCAAGCTTTCGTTCGTCAACGCCATCGCCACCCTCTGCGAGGCCGTTGGCGCGGACGTCAGCGATGTCGTGCTCGGTATGGGCTACGACCGGCGGATCGGACGGGAGTTCCTGCGGCCCGGTCCGGGTTGGGGTGGGAGCTGCTTCCCGAAGGACACCAGGGCGCTGGCCCGTATCGCCGAGAACGCCGGCTACGACTTCCACTTCCTGAACGAGGTCCTGCGGGTCAACGAGGACCAGTTCGGCCGCACCGCCCAGAAGCTCATCGAGGCGGTACCGGCCGACATGCCCGACAGCCACATTGCCGCCCTCGGCCTCACCTTCAAGGCCGGCACCGACGATCTGCGTGATTCGCCGGCCATCGAGGTCCTGATGCGGGTCACTGCGGCAGGTGTCAAGGTGAAGGCCTATGATCCAGCCGTGCCCCCCGAGCGGAACCGCCTGTCGGAGATGTATCCCGATCTCGACATCGAAATCGTGTCCGATCCGTACGCCGCCGCCGAGGACGCCGTCGTCCTCACCATCCTGACCGAGTGGGACGAGTTCACGTGGCTCGATTTCGACAAACTCGCCGAAATCATGGCCGGTAACAACATCGTCGACGCCCGCAATCTGCTGGACCCGACGATTCCCCGTCGACGAGGCTTCAACTACCGAGGTGTGGGTCGCTGACATGGCCAGAGTCGTGGTGTCCGGAGGGGCGGGGTTTCTCGGCTCCCACCTGTGTGACAAGTTGATCGCGAGGGGCGACGACGTCGTCTGCGTCGACAACCTCATCACCGGGAGCACCGACAACATCGAACACCTTTTCGGCAATCAGCAGTTCACCTTTGTTCGCCACGACGTGTCGCAACACGTGTGGGTTCCCGGTCCGGTCGACCAGATCATGCACCTCGGATCGCCGGCGTCGCCGATCGACTTCACCCGAATTCCGATCCAGATCCTGAAAGTCGGCGGCAACGGAACCCACAACCTCCTCGGCCTCGCACGCCAGAAGCGGGCCGAATTCCTCCTGGCCTCGACCAGCGAGGTCTACGGCGACCCCCTGGTGCATCCCCAGCCCGAATCGTATTGGGGCAACGTCAACCCCATCGGCCCGCGGGGCGTCTACGACGAGGCCAAACGATTCGCCGAGGCGATGACGATGGCCTACCACCGGGTCCACGGCATCGAAGTGCGTATCGTCCGGATCTTCAACACCTACGGGCCCCGGATGCGGCCCGACGACGGCCGGGTGGTGTCCAACTTCATCACCCAGGCACTCTCGAATCAACCGCTCACCGTCTACGGAGATGGATCCCAGACGCGGAGCTTCTGCTATGTCGACGACCAGATCCGCGGCCAGCTGGCGCTCCTCGACGGCGACCACATGGGCCCGATCAACATCGGCAACGACGTCGAGTTCACGATGCTCGAACTCGCCGCGGTCGTCATCGAGGTCACCAACAGCAACAGCGACGTCACGTTCGTGCCGCTACCTCAGGACGACCCGGCCCGCCGCAAGCCTGATCTGACCGAAGCCACCACCAAGCTGTCGTGGAAGCCCGAGATCGACCTGAAGACCGGAATCACCCGCACCGCCGAGTACTTCGCCGGAATCCTGGGCTACTGACCAGCCATTCCCGAGTATCCGCGGGAGCCGATGGGCTTTCTGAACCGCATCGGAGGGTCGGACGTGACACGGTGACACAATGGTTGGCGGATGCCGCACGTCTTGACCCTGGTCGAGCAGTTCTGGCACAAGGTTCCTGGCGGCACCGCGCAAGCGACTGAGCGAACTCTGGCCGCACTCCTCGATCGCAACGAATTCACCTTCACCGGCCTCGCCGCCGCCCATCGTCACGCCGCCGGTGGTGACGCGCTCCGTCGTTCGGACTCTTCCGACGCCGGCTCCCGAATTCCCGAGGGCTGCCGCCTCGTTCACCATCGCCTGCCCCGACCGATTCTGTACGAGTCGTGGCTGCGACTGGGACGCCCCGCCGTGGACGATCTCCTGGGGCCGGATTCGTTGTTCTGGGCTTCCAGCCTCATTGTCGCCTCGTGCCGGCGGCCGGTGGTCTCGACCGTCCATGACCTCGACTTCCTCGATCATCCGGAGTTCCTGACGCGGCGGGGTCGCCGGTTCTTTCCGCGGATGTGGGAGGTGGCTCGACGTCGGTCCGATCACTTCGTCTGCCCGTCGAGTGTCGTTGCCGACCAGTGTCGTGCCCACGGCGTACCCGACGATCGGGTTTCGGTCGTTCCCTGGGGCGTCGACCGACCGCTCGTTGACGCCACCGATGCCGCCGAGCTGTTGGCGGACTTCGCACGGCAATCCGGCGAGGGCGTTTCGGCACCGTCCACGCTGCCTGAGAACTTCGTGCTCCTGGTCGCGCCCGACGGCCCGCGGAAGAATCCCGAAGGCTGCGCCGCCGCGTTGGCGGCCACCGGCCGGACGGCGGTCATCGTCGGTTCGACACCTCCGGCACGGTCCCCTGATCCGTTTGCGGCCCTCGACTCCCTCGTCATACGGCTGGGCCCGGTCGACAACCGTGTGCTCAGTGCGCTCTACCAGCAGGCGGCGGTTCTGTTGTTTCCATCGCACCGAGAAGGGTTCGGACTGCCCGTGGCGGAGGCGATGGCCCATGGGCTGCCCGTCGTCACCTCCCGTGGCACCGCCACCGAGGAAGTGGCCGCCGGCGCCGCTGCGCTCGTCGACCCGGCCGACCATTCCGACATCGCCGCCACACTCGAACGGGTTCTGACCGATGATCAGGAGCGCCAATCGATGGTGGCCCGAGGGTGGGACCGGGCCGCCGAACTCACCTGGGAGCAGACGGCCAAGGCGTACGCCGAGATCTTCGGACTGGTGCTGTGACAGGGGAGCCGCAATGACGAGACCCGACGAACGACCGACGATCGGTTTGAACCTGACGTGGCTGGTGCCCGGTGTGGTCGGGGGATCCGAGGAGTACACCATCAGACTGCTCACGGGCGTCGGCGGACTCGCCTCTGCGAAGACCGTGCTCCGTGTCTACGCCCGGCGCGACCTGTTCGAGCGGTACCCGGCGCTGACCGACGCTCCGTTCGTCCCCGTCACCATGCCTGGACGACGGATCTCGAAACCGCAGCGGATCGCCATCGAGCGAACCTGGCTGGCCCGCGTCAGCGCATCCGACGCCGTCGTTCACCACATGGGAGGCACCGTACCGTTCGTGCGGCGTCGTGGCGCAAGCCACCAGCGCATGGCGGTGACGATCCACGATCTCCAGCCGATCGACCTGGCCCACAACTTCTCGACCGTAAAACGGACGTGGCTGGGTCGGCTCATTCCTTTCGCCGTCGAGCACGCCGATCTCGTCGTCTGCCCGAGCCGATTCACTGCCGAGCGCATCGTGGACCGGTACGACATCCATGCTACGAAACTTCGAGTGGTGCAGCAGGGCTATCACCTCGACCGGGAAACCGAAGCGGCGGAGCCCACACCGGAGCTCGTCGCCCGACTCGAGTCCCGCCGTTTCCTTCTCTACCCGGCGATTGCCTATCGACACAAGCGACACCGGGATCTGATCGACGCGCTGGGTCGCCTTCCCGACCGTCTGGCCGACATCGATCTCGTGTTCTGCGGCCGGCCGGGCCCCGAATCCGAACGGCTGCGGGCGCAGGCGTCCGGGGCGGGGCTGACCGACCGGGTTCACCTCCTCGGACGGGTGCCCGAACAGGACCTCCACTGGCTCTACGATCACGCCCTGGCCCTGACGTTCCCGTCGGAGTACGAGGGCTTCGGAAATCCGTGCCTGGAGGCGATGGCGCTGGGCTGCCCCGTCGTCGCCTCGGACGCAACGGCCCTACCCGAGGTGATCGCCGACGCCGGTGTCCTGGTCCCGACCGGTGACGTCGACGCCTGGACCCGGGCCATCGTCGAGCTGGCCGACAGCCCCGACCTCGCCGCCGACCTCGTCCGACGGGGGCGGGAGCGGGCGACGACCTTTGATCCTGCCATGGCGTCGAGTCGACTGTGGGCCATCTATCGTGAGCTGTTGGGACTCGGCTCGGTCGTCACCGGTCAACTCGACCCGACCTGACCCGATCTGACCCTCCAATCCGCCGCCATGAAGCTTCTCCTGCTCTGTCCCCATTTCGAACCCGACCTGCACGCCGCCACCGGTGAGGTGATGACCAAGCTGGTGCTCGGCCTCGCCGAGCGCGACCATCAGATCACGGTCGTGACGTCGCTGCCCTGGTATCGGGGCCACGAGGTCGCCCCGGACTGGCGGGGTCGACCGTGGCGGACGGAGAAGACCGAATGGGGGAGGATCGTGCGAGCCTGGCCCTTCCCGACCACCAAGACCGACATCGGGGCGCGAGCGCTCGGCTTCGCCGGTCAAACCGGCCTGGCCGCCGGGCTCGCCCTGACCACGGGTACCCATGATGTGGTGATGGGTATGTCGCCACCGATCTTCCTCGGCGACGCGGCGTGGCTACTGGCGAAACGCTGCCGAGCGCCTTTCGTGTTCAACACCCAGGACATCTTCCCCGACATCGCCGTCGATCTCGGCGTCCTCACCAACCCGAAGGTGATCGCCTTGGCCCGACGGTACGAGCGGTCGCTCTACCGCCGGGCCGACGCCATCACCGTCCTCTCGACCGACCAGCATCGAAACGTCACGGGGAAACTCCCGCCGGAGAGTGGTGACCGGGTCCGGATCATCCGCAACTTCGTCGATCTCGACCGCATCCGTCCTGTCGAGGGCATTCAGCGGACCGAGAACCCCTACCGGCGCCGGTACGGCCTCGAGGGCAAGACCGTCGTCATGTATTCGGGCAACGTCGGGCTGTCCCAGTCGTTCGATCTCATCCGGGAGGCGGCCAGACACTGGGCCGACAACGACTCGGTCCAGTTCGTCGTCAACGGTGAAGGAGCGGCGCACGATCACGTCGCCGTCTGGGCGGCCGAACTCGACAACGTGACCATGATCCCGTTCGGCCCCCGCAAGGACGTGCCGCAGATCCTTGGAGCGGCCGACCTGCACCTGGTACTGCTCAAGAAGGGGCTGGCCGCCAGCAGCACCCCGTCGAAGCTCTACGGCATCCTGGCCGCCGGACGACCGGTTCTGGCCTCGATCGACGAGGGCAGTGAGGTGTGTGTCACGGTCCGGGAGGCCGATTGCGGCCTCTCCGTGCCACCCGACGACGCTCCGGCGTTCCTCGCCGCACTCGACAAGCTCCTGGCCGATGGCGACGAACTGGCGGCCATGGGTCGGCGTGGTCGCCGGCACGCCGAGACCTGCCTCACACCCGACGCCCAGGCCAGGGCCTACGAGGAGCTCTTTCTCGAACTCGTCGACGGCCGCCGGTCGACCTCCCGCTAGCTCGACCAGTGTGGTTGGCCAAATCCGGCGCTTTACTGGGACATCCGCTCACCGAACCTCACCGTCGACAGGGTGCGGGCCGATAGGGAGCGTGGCCGATCGCTCGTCCTCAACGTGGAGGTACCGTGAACAATCCTGGCGACCCTACTACCGACCACGCTCCGGTCGGCGTGCTGGTGAGTGGCTATTTCAGCCCGCTCCACGTCGGTCATCTCGACATGATCGAAGCGGCGGCGGCCGAGGGCGATCGGTTGATCGTCATCGTCAACAACAACGATCAGCAGATCGCCAAGAAGGGCAAACTGATCATCGACGAGCAGGACCGACTGCGGCTGGTCAAGGCGCTGGCCGTTGTCGACGACGCATTCATCGCCGTCGACAACGACCGGACTGTCACCGAATCGATCCGGCTGGCCGCCCAGAAGTACCCCGACCACCGGCTCATCTTCGCCAACGGCGGTGACCGGAAACCGGAATTCGTTCCCGAATCCGCGGTCTGTGAGGAACTCGGCGTCGAAATGCGATTCGGAGTCGGTGGCGACGAAAAAGCCGATTCGAGCACCCGGATCAACATGGAGCTCGGGCTCGAGACGGAGGCCTCGGCCCCACCCTCCACCAACACCTGACCCCGGACGATTCAACTGGCAGATTCCCCGCTCGCCGGGGGCGCGTGGAATCGACCAATTCCCGATCGATCAGTCCTCCAGGCTGCGAATGCGGTCCAGATCGATCACCGCGTTACCGGCCTCGGCCGAGGCCTCGAAATCGACGGTGGCCTCGATGCGCCAGGCGTCGACGTCGTCGGGATCGTGGATGATCTGGACGACGGAACCTGATTCGTGGTCGTACACGAAGCGGTGCCGGTTTCGGGCTTCGGCGTCGATCACGATCTGGTCGAATTCGGCCCAGTAGGGCTCCATCGTCTCCGCCACCTCCGTCGGATCGGCTCCGGGGATGGCCCCGTGATCGTGCCGGGCCAGAGCCTGCACCCAACGGAACATCTCGTTGCGGACCATGACCGAGAACGCTCGACGGTTCGTGGTCACATCGTCCAAATCCACTCCGAAGCCGACGATCTCCGGAGCCGGCTCCACCTCGGCACCCTCGGCCCGGGCCGTCAGCTGCTCCCACTCGTCGATGAGGCTCGAGTCGACCTGGCGGACCACGGCCCCAACCCACTCGGTGATGTCATCCAACTCCTCGGTCTTCGAGTCGTCGGGTACGTTCTGGATCAGGGCCTTGTAGGTGTCGCTGAGATACCGGAGTACCACGCCCTCGGACCTTTTGAGGCCGTAGTGGTTCACGAACTCCCGGAACGTCATCGCCTGCTCCAGCATGTCGCGCACGATGGATTTGGGTTTGACGTTGTCGCCACCGGTCCACGGATGGTGGACGCGGAATCGGTCGAAGCTCTCGTAGAGTCGCTCGGCTTCGGGCTTGGGGGCCTCGACTTCGGCCAGACGTTCCATCCGCTCCTCGTACTCGACACCGGACGCCTTCATGTCGGCCATCAACTCCGACTTGGCGTGGTTGACCTGGGCGGCGATGATCACGCCAGGTGATTCGAGGACCGACTCGATGGTGGTGAGCACCGACAGGGCGTAGCCGGGGTCGTCGGGATCGAGCTCGTCGATCGCCTCCAGCGCCCACAGTGACAGGGGCTGATGGAGGGCGAACTCATCCTGGAGATCGAGGTTGACCCGGATGCTTCGTCCGTCGGCGTCGGGTTCGTCAAGCAGGTCGAGGAGGTCGGCGTCGAGCAGCGATCGGTAGATGGAGATGGCCCGTTTGATGTGGCGTCGTTTGCGGGCCCGTGTCTCGTGGTTGGTCTGCAGCAGCCGCTTGACCGCACCACAACCGTCACCCGGCCGGTCGAGCATCGTCAACATCATCTGATGGTTGATCTGGAACGACGACGTCAGCGGCTCCGGATCACCCTCGACCAGTTTGGTGAACGTGTCGGACGTCCAGTGGGCATAACCTCGTTCCGGGGGCTTGCTCTTGACGACCTTCTTCCTCCGGCCGCCCTTGGCCGCCTCGGCCGCTTTCTCCTCGGCCCGAAGATTGTCGACCACATGGGCCGGGGCCTGGACCCACACGTAGCCGACGTTGTCGAAACCCTTGCGACCGGCCCGGCCGGCGATCTGCTTGAACTCCCGATTGGTGAGCGTTCGGGTCGACTGGCCGTCGTATTTGCAGAGCTGGGTGAACAGCACCGACCGGATCGGCACGTTGACGCCGACGCCGAGCGTGTCGGTGCCGCAGATGATCTTCAGCAGACCGTCCTGGGCCAGCTTCTCGACCAGTAACCGGTACTTCGGCAACAGGCCGGCGTGGTGCACCCCGACCCCGCCGAGGATGTAGCGGCGCAGGTCCTTGCCCACCGGTGAGTCGAAGCGGAAACCGCCGATAGCGTCCTTCACCGCCTCCTTCTCGGTCTTCGACAAGGGATCGAGCGACAGATAGCCCTGGGCGGCCTCCGTCGCCTCCCGCTGGGTGAAGTGCACAAGGTAGATGGGGGCCCGATCGGCCTCGAGCAGGTCCTGGATCGACTGGTGCAGCGTCGTTCTGCGGTACTCGAAGTCGAGCGGCACCGGGCGGTCGTCGGAGGCCACGAGCGCTGTCGGACGACCGGTTCGCCTGGTCAGTTCGGACTCGAAGAACGCCGTCGACCCGAGCGTGGCCGACATCAACAGGAACTGCACGTGCGGCAGCTCCAGGATCGGCACCTGCCAGGCCCAGCCCCGCTGGGGGTCGGCGTAATAGTGGAACTCATCGGCGATGACGACGTCCACATCGGCCTCCGCCCCATCCCGCAGGGCCTGGTTGGCCAGGATCTCGGCGGTGCAACAGATGATCGGTGCGTCGGCGTTGATGCTGGCGTCGCCGGTGATCATGCCGACCCGCTCGGGACCGAAGTCGTTACGAAGGCTGAAGAACTTCTCCGACACCAGCGCCTTGATCGGTGCGGTGTAGATGCTGCGGCGGTCGGCAGCGAGGGCAACGTAGTGGGCGGCCGCGGCCACCAGGGACTTGCCCGACCCGGTCGGGGTGTTCAGGATCACGTTGCTGCCGGCCAGCAGCTCGAGGACCGCCTCCTCCTGCGCCGGATAGAGCTCGATGCCCAGCTCGGTCACGAAGTCGACGAAACCGTCGAGGAGTGCATCGGGATCCGGAGCGGGCGGCAGGTGGGCCACCAGTGGCGGGAGGACCGTCACCGGAACAGGTCCTCGGCGGGGTGCCGGACGATCTCTTCGACGACCGAACCCTCGCCGAACCACTCGTCGGGTCCACCGCGGATGACGGCCACGGCGACCCCGGTCGCCTTGCCCCGAACCAGTTCGGCCGCACCGGCCAATTCGTCGACCAGACACACCTCGGTCACCGCGAGCTCCCGTCCAACCGCATCCCGGGTGCCACGGAGATCCAGGATCGGTTTGATGCCGGCCGAACCGATCGCCACATCGGTGAGGCCCCGACGCCAGGGCCGACCGAACGTGTCGGCCACGATCACCGCCACCCGGGTGTCGGTGCGGCCGAAGATGGCGTCCCGGATCCGGCGCGCCGAGCGGTCGGAGTCCTCCGGTAGGAGGCAGGCGATGTCGGGCGCCACGTTCGATCGGTCGATACCGGCGTTGGCGCACACGAAGCCGTGTTTGGTCTCGCTGATGATCAGCTCTCCCCGCCGTCGAATGACCCGTGCCGACTCGGCCAGCACCAGCGGCTTGTGGGCAAGAGGATCGTCGGGGTCGACGGTCACCAGGCGCCCCTCGGCCTTCGACACCACCTTCTGGCTGACCACCACCACGTCGTCGGCTTCGAGTCCGGGGCCGGCCAGGCAGGCTTCGATGATGAGCCCGGCGAGATCGTCACCCGGTGCGATCTCGGGCAGACCGGGTACGGGCAGGATCGAGAGTCCGCCGGGAGCGGGAGGGAGGGCCATGGCCTCCATTCAAGCGGCCAGATGACTCGATTCCCGTTTCGGCGCCGGCGGAACGGCACGGCGCCAGGCGACAGCGATCAGCTCAGGATTCGATGACGGCCTCGAGCGCCGCTCGGGCCAGGGCGGCCGCCACACCCGGTCGGGCCATGATCGTGTCGGTCACAACGACCTTCATCCCCCGCCCCTCCAACTTCTCGACGTGCTCGGCGTCGACCTCGTCGATCACCAGGATCGAGGCGACGTCGGTGTACCACTGGCCGACGGCCTCGACCGAGGCCTGGCGGCCGAGCTCGACCAGCAGCCGATCGGCCGGACCCTTGAGCGCTTTGCCGCCGACGATGGGGGAGATCGCGACCACCGAATCCGAGCGGGTCCCCAGCGCGGCCCGGACACCGGGAACGGCCAGGATCGGATCGATCGAGACCACCGGATTGGACGGCGCAATGACCACGACGTCGCTTGTCGACAGCGCCTCCAGCACACCGGGAGCGGGGCGGGCCTCGGCGGCACCGTCGAACCGGACCGCGGTGACGGCCACCTCGTGGCGCCGCCGCACGAAGTACTCCTGAAAACCGATCTCGCCCTCGTCAACCGTGGTGACCATCGTGCGAAGCCGGTCGTCGGTGACCGGTAGGAGGTTGAGTTCCAGCCCCCAGGCCCGGGCCATCTCGGCCGTGACTTCGCTCAGCGAACGGCCTTTTCTCAGTTCGTCGGTGCGGAACAGGTGGGTGCCGAGGTCACGGTCGCCGAGGCTGAACCAGTCTTGACCGCCGTAGCGGCCGAGCATCTCCATGGCCTGCCAGGTCTCCCCGTCGAGACCCCAGCCCCGCTCGACCGAGTGGGCACCGGCCAGGGTGTAGACGATCGTGTCGATGTCGGGTGAGATCCGCAGTCCGTGGAGGGTCACGTCGTCGGCCACGTTCACAACGGCGGTGACGGCCGATGGCTTGACGACCTCCACCAGTCCGTTGAGGAACCGGGCTGCTCCCACCCCGCCGCACAGCACGGCGACATTCGGCCCGGGCCCCTGATCCGTTTCCGCCACCGTGTTCGGTCCTAGGCCAGCTGACGGCGCTGGCGGCCGACCAGCTCCATGTCGGATTCGACCATCATCGCCACCAGCTCCCGGAAACTGGTGCGAGGCTGCCAGGCCAGAACCTCTCGGGCCTTGGTAGCATCACCGATCAGCAGATCCACCTCGGCCGGGCGCATGAACCGCTCGTCCTGCAGTACCCAGTCCCGCCAGTTCAGATCGACCTGGCTGAAGGCGAGCTCGCAGAACTCCTGAACCGAATGCGTTTCGCCGGTGGCGATCACGTAGTCGTCGGGCCGATCCTGCTGCAACATCAACCACATCGCCTCGACGTAGTCGCCGGCGAACCCCCAGTCACGTCGCGGATCGAGATCGCCCAAGCGCAGCTCGGTGGCCAGACCGTGCTTGATCCGGGCGACGTGATAGGTGATTTTACGTGTCACGAACTCGAGGCCCCGGCGGGGGCTTTCGTGGTTGAACAGGATGCCGCTCGAGGCGTGCAGGTTGTAGCTTTCGCGGAAATTGACGGTGATCCAGTGCCCGTACACCTTGGCCGCCCCGTAGGGGCTCCGGGGATAGAAGGGCGTGCCCTCGGTCTGGGGAACCTCCACCACCTTGCCGAACATCTCCGACGACGACGCCTGGTAGAAGCGAACGTCGTAGTCGCACTCCTGCATGGCGTTCAGCAGCCGGGTGACGCCGAGCGCCGTCGTCTCCCCGGTCAGAACCGCTTGCTGCCACGACGTCTGCACGAACGACTGGGCGGCCAGGTTGTAGATCTCGTCGGGCTGCTGGTGGCGCAGGATGTGGCGCAACGACGTCTCATCCAACAGATCGCCCTGGACGATCTCGACGTCGTCCTGAATGTGGGCGATCCGTTCGAAGTTCACCGTGCTGGTGCGTCGGACCATGCCGATGACGTGGTATCCCTTGGCCAGCAGGAACTCGGCCAAATAGGATCCATCCTGGCCGGTCAGGCCGGTGATCAGAGCTCGTTTCACGTTTCCGTACCATCCTCATGGGGACCGCCGGTTCTGACTGTCTGGGTTGTCGCCGTGTTGGCTGTCGCCGTGTTCGTGGCCGCGTTTCCTCTGGAACCCGTCGCCGCCGTGCCGTTCCGACGGTTTCGGGCGTCGTCGAGCACGTCCCGCAGCGTCTGGGCCAGGTCGACTTTCGGCCGCCAGCCCGTCGCGGCCGTGAGCTTCTGGTGCGATCCCCGTAGCACCGGCAGATCGACGGGACGGATCAACGCCTCGTCGACCTCCCCCCGGATCGGGCTCGGGCTCAACGACAGAAGGGTGTCGAGGACGTCCTGCATCGACACCGCCTTCCCCGAGCAGATGTTGTAGGTCTCGCCGGGTTCGCCGTGCAGAGCGAGCAGGCGGTACGCCCGGACGATGTCGTGCACGTCGGTCATGTCGCGACGGGTCGACAGGTCGCCGTGGCGGACCACGCCGCCTCCGGTTCTCTCAAGCTCCGCGATCTGCCGGGCGAAGGAGGCTGCGGCGAACTTGGCGGCCTGGCCCCGGCCGAGGTGATTGA
>JAOTVU010000193.1 GCA_029863385.1 Acidimicrobiia bacterium | reverse complement strand
CGAGGCGAAACGCATCTTCGGCTTGGTCTCCACCGAGAAGAAGTCGGTGCTCTGGAGGTGTCCGTTGCGATCGGCATTGCCGGTGTCGACCGAGGACAGGTCGATCTCGGCCTGCAGCGAGGTCGACTCCAGGGTGTCCCCAACCGCCAAGGTCGCCTCTGCGGCGATGAAGCGACCCCCGATGGTGGAGATACCCAGATGTCGAGCGGCGAAGGAGATGTTCGAATGGACCGGATCCATGGTCCATTCCCCGGCTGCGAGTGGCAATGACATAGCTGATCCTTTCGGGAAGGTTCGCCCGACCGGCGAACAGCAGGTTCTTCGGATACACGTACGTTCGACTTCCGTCACGCGTCCGCTAGATGGTAACATGTCCGACAAGCGGACAAAAGCGGCTCACGCTCGCCACAAACCCGGAGGTTCATCATGACCGCGCCCCTTCCACAACGGCTCCATCACACCGCCTATGTCACCAAGGACCAGGAGGCCACGCGCCATTTCTACGAGGACATCCTCGGCTTCCCGCTGCTGGCCACCTGGTCCGAAACCGATGAGCTGTTCGGTGCCGAGCGGGTCTATTGCCACACGTTCTTCGGTCTGGCCGACGGCAGCGCGCTGGCTTTCTTCCAGTTCGCCAACGAGGAGGACCAGAAGCTCTTCGACCCGGAGTTGACCCCCTCGCCGTTCCGTCACATCGCTCTCAAGGTCGACGCCGACGGACAGGCCGAGCTCGAGCGTCGACTGAACGACGCCAATTGGGATCCCGAGGGCACGTTCGTCCTGGAGCACGGCTACTGCCGGTCCCTCTACACCAACGACCCGAACGGCATGATCCTCGAGTTCACCTGCGATGTCGACGGCTACGAGAAGATCAACGAGGAGCGGGCCCAGGACGCCCACGAGACCCTCAAGCGTTGGTTGGCTGGCGACCACACCTCCAACAACAACTACCGATAGGTTCCCTGTGCGCGAACATCTCAACGTCGTCCCGGGTTCGGGAGTTTCAGCCGCCGGTAGCCGAAACTCGAAGCAAGGCGCTTCGCTCCGAAGCCGATAGAGCTGTGTCCGATCCCCGAGCCGCACCGGGGCGTGACTTCGTCGTCGCGCTGGCCCGCGGGATCGACGTGTTGACCGCCTTCGGGCCCACGTCGATGGCGATGACGGTGAGCGAGGTGGCGGCCAGGACCGACCTGGCCCGCCCCACCGCTCGTCGCCTCCTCCTCACCCTCGAGGAACTCGGCTACGTGCGCTCGGCCGACGGCGTCTACTCGCTCACCACGAAAGTGCTCGAGATCGGCACCGCAGGCATCGCGGCCCAGGGCCTCTGGGACATCGCCCGCCCGCACATGGTGGCGCTGGTGGCGCAGACCACCGAGTCGTCGTCGATGTCCCAACTCGACGGAAGCGACATCGTCTACACCGCCCGGGTGCCGGTGGCCAAGATCATCGCCCTGTCGGTGAACATCGGCACCCTGTTCCCGGCGCCCGCCACCTCGATGGGTCGGGTGTTGCTGGCCGATCTCGAGCCCGATGAGCTCACGAAGACCCTGGCGACCCCGTCCCGATCCGGCATCGTGCCCCGGGTGGTGCTGACCCGCTCCGAGCTCGATGAGTCGCTGGCCGAGATTCGGGAGCGTGGTTGGGCGCTGTCCGACGAACTCCTGTCGCTCGGCATCCGCTCGGTCGCGGCGCCGGTCCGCAACGCGGAAGGGCGTACGGTCGCCGCCATGAACGTCACCGTGCACGCCGCCGAAACCTCCATCACCCATCTCACCGGCGAGTACCTGCCGCTCCTCCTGGAGACGGCAGCGGCCGTCACCGCCGACTGGTCGAATCTCGCCCTCCTGCCCCAAGCCGAACCCGAGAAGAATTGAGCCCCACCCATGACCGACCCCAAGTCCGATACCCGCGCGCCCGCTCCGCTCGAAGGTCTCGTCGTCGCCGACCTGTCCCGTGTGCTCGCTGGACCGTACTGTTCGATGCTGCTCGCCGACCTCGGCGCCACGGTGATCAAAGTGGAGAGCGCAGCCGGCGATGACACCCGCACCTGGAACCCGCCCGACGCCGAAGGGGTCGCCACCTACTACCTTTCGATCAACCGCAACAAGCGATCGGTGGTCGCCGACTTCGGTGACCCCGACGACGTCGAGCTCGTCCACGAGCTGTTTCGCCGCTCCGACATCGTGCTGGAGAACTTCAAGGTCGGTGGCCTCGACAAGTTCGACCTCGGCTACGAAGCCGCGCACCGCATCAACCCCCGTCTCATCTACCTGTCGATCAGCGGGTTCGGCACGGCGGACGGGGCTGGGCTTCCGGGTTACGACCTCGTCGTGCAGGCCGTGTCCGGGCTGATGAGCCTGACCGGCGATCCCGAAGGCCCTGCCTACCGGGCCGGGATCTCGGTGTTCGACGTGATGACCGGAATGCACGGACTCATCGGCGTGCTCGCGGCACTCGAGCAGCGTCACCGGACCGGGAAGGGCCAACACGTGGAGGTCAATCTGCTGAGTTCCGCCCTGTCCGGGTTGGTCAACCAGACCGCGGCCTACACCGCCGGCGGCGTCGTGCCGTTCCGCATGGGCAACGAACATCCGAGCGTGTACCCGTACCTGCCGCTTCCAGCCGAGGACCGTGACGTGATCATCGCCATCGGGAACGACCGCCAGTTCCGCTCACTGTGTGAGATCCTCGGTCTGACCGAGCTGGCCGACGACCCCCGGTTTGCGCTCAACAGCGATCGAGCCGAGAACCGGGCCGAGTTGCAGCCGCTGCTGGAGGCGGAACTGGCCAAATGGTCGGCCGACGACCTGTTCCTGAAGCTCAACTACGCCGGGGTGCCGTGCGGTCCGATCAACTCGATCGCCGAGGGTGTCGACCTGGCCGAACGTCTCGGCCTGCACCCTCGCGTTTCAATCGGAGGTGACGGCCGCGGCGCCGTTGGTGCCGCGGGCGGAGGTCCCGTGGACCTGATCCGGAACCCGATCGATTTCAGCGAAGCCGCCGCCCGCTACGACCTCCCGCCCCCGGCGCTGGGTGAACATTCCGATGCGATCCGGTCCTGGCTGGCCACGCCCGATGCCGGTATCGCCGAGCTGATCGGCAGTGACTCGTGAGCGCCGCAGTGCCGGAGGCCGTCGCACCTGCGGTGCAGGTGGATACCGAATTTCGCCTTTTGCCGAAACGTCGCGGGGACCTGACCGAGTTACGCCTGACGGTGGAACACCGACCGCTGAAGTCCTTCGTATGGGATCGGAAGGTAGACCAGTGAGCGCTGAGACGACCACCCCGAACCCCGTGCCATCGTTCCGGACCGGAATCGGCGCCTCCGACGCCGACCACATCCACCTCCTCGGGCAGGACCTGGCCGCCGATCTCATCGGCAAGATCACCTTCGGTGAACTGGCCTACTGGCTGGTGACCAAACGGCGCCCCACCGACGCGCAGCGCATCATGTTCGAGGCGGTGCTGGTGGCCCTGGCCGACCACGGGTTCACGCCCACCGCGATCGCCGCCCGGGTCACCTATCTGAGCGCCCCGGACTCCGTCCAGGGGGCGCTGGCCGCCGGGCTTCTCGGTGGCGGCTCCCGCTTTCTCGGCGTCACCGAGGACTCGGCCCACTTCCTCAACGCCGCGCTGGTCGACCTCGACGCGCTGCCGGGCGACGACGCCGGATGGGATGCCGTGGCTGCGGACCTGGTGCGCTCGACGAAAGCAGCCGGGCGATTCGTGCCCGGCCTCGGTCATCCGGTGCACAAGCACGGCGACCCGCGCACACCGGTCCTCATGCAGCTGGCCCGTGACAACGGCTCGTTCGGTCCGCACCTGGAACTGTTCGCCGCCATCGGTCGGGTGTCGGGCGACATCCTCGGCCGGGAGCTGCCGCTCAACGGCGCCGGGGTCTGCGGTGCGGTGCTGGCCGACATCGACCTGCCGATGGGCGTGATGCGGGGATTCGCGCTGCTGGCCCGCTGCGCCGGCCTGCTCGGTCACCTGGCGGAGGAGATGGACGACCCGGTCGGCCACGACATTTACATGACCGTCGACCGCAACACCGATTACCGTCCGCCCGCCGGCAACGCCGCAGGGGCATGACCTCCGTCGGCGATCTGCCGCTGCTGCCCACCACGGTGATCGGCAGTCACCCGCAACCGCGCTGGCTGGTCGATCACGACAGGCTTCGGGGAGTCGGCGTGCCCCGTGTCCGGGCCAGGGAGGTGTGGAGGATCGATCCCGAAGCAGAGCCCGCTGCCTACGACGAGGCCATCGAGGCGGCCACCCTGCTCGCAATCGCCGACCAGACCGACGCCGGCGTCGACATCATCACCGATGGTGAGATCGGGCGGGAGTCCTACTTCAACCACTTCGCCAACTCGCTCGGCGGGGTGGACAAGATCCGGACCGGGAAGGGTGTCAACCGCAGGGGTGGCGTGGCGGACGTGCCGCTGGTGAACGGTCCGATCGAGCGGCTCGAACCGATCGAGCTCGACGCCGCTCGCTATCTGCGGGCCCACACCGACCGGCTGACCAAGGTCACCGTGCCCGGCCCCTTCACCTTGAGCCAGCTGGCGCAGAACGATCACTACCCGGACCAGCACGCACTGGCCATGGCCTACGCCGCGGCCGTCAACGCCGAGCTGAAGGACCTGGCGGCGGCCGGGATCGACGTGCTCCAGGTCGACGAACCGTATCTGCAGGCCAATACCGAGGCGGCCCGGGGGTTCGCCGTTGAGGCCATCGCCGCCGCGGTCGACGGGGTCGACGCCGTCACCACGCTTCACACGTGCTACGGCTACGCCGTCTATGTCGAGAACAAGTCGAGCGGCTATCCCTTCCTGTCGGAGCTGGCCCGGCTACCCGTCGACTACATCGCCATTGAGGCCGCCCAGCCGGGGTTGCCGGCCGAGGTGGTGACCGAGCTCGCCCCCCGCAAGGTGGTGATCGGTGTGCTCGACCTCGGCTCGCCCGAGGTCGAGCGCCCCGAGGCGATCGCGGCGCGGATCCGAGAGCTCCTCCGCCACATCGACATCGCCGACCTGTCGATCTCACCCGACTGCGGCATGAAGTACGTGCCGCGTCCGGTGGCGAAGGCCAAGCTCGCGGCGATGGTTGCCGCCGCCGACATCATCCGCTCCGAACACCCCCGAAATTCGCAGCCCAGGTGACGCTGCGTGTCACCTGACGGGCGCAGAATGGCCAGGGGGTGGTCAGGTCAGGGCCGCCCGAACCACCGACGGGTTCGGATTGGTGTGTGGGACGCCGTCGATGACCACCGTTGGCACGGTCTCGTTGCCGTCGTTGACCATGCGCACATAGGCGGCGGCGGCGTCGTCGGCCCAGATGTCGACCCAGTGCGCGTTCGACTTGACCCCGGTCAGCTTGAGTCGGAGCCGGGCGCAGTAGGTGCAGCCGGGCCGGTGGTAGATGATGACCGTGTGCCTACCCTCGGCCGCCGGCAGTTCCATGAGCTGGGCGGCCTCGGCCTGCGAGATTGCGGTGATGCTGGTCGGGCGCAGCGGCGACAGCACGAACGCCACGGCGAGCAACAGGATCGGGGCTATCCAGCGCTCGACCAGGTTCGGCCCGCTGGTGACGAACAGCGCAACCGCCAGAAAGGCGAAGGCGGCGGCGTTGAGCCAGCGGGCGCGGGTCGAGCGGTTCATGGCGATGAAACCAGCGTACCGGTGCCCGGTGATCCCGCTGGTTCGCGCCCGTCATACTCCTGGGTGCGGACCGGCGCTGCTGCCCGGGCCGCTGGGCCTGGGATCACTGGCCCGACGCTAACTTGGGGCCATGCCGTTCACCCCGATCGTCGGAACCCTCGCCTACCTGTGGGACGTCGCGTCGGACCAGGTCCTGCTGGTCCGCCGCAACGCCCGGCCCGATGACGACCACTACGGCAAGGTCAACGGCGTCGGCGGCAAGCTCGAGGCCGACGAGGGGGTGACCCAGAGCCTCCGCCGGGAGGTGTGGGAGGAGCTCGGCGTCGAGCTCACCGACTTCCGCGTTCGGGGCACGATCACCTGGACCAATTTCGGGCCGAGACGGGAGGAATGGCTGGGGTTTGTCTTCCTGGCGACCGGCTGGGAGGGTGAACCCCCGTCAACCAATGCCGAGGGGACGCTGGAGTGGGTGGAGCGAGCCCGGCTTCTGGCCGCCTGCAGCGATGACGAGAAGGAGCGGGCCGCCACCGGTCTCCCGATGTGGGAGGGCGACCGCCACTTCGTCCCGCTGGTCTTCGACGGCGATGATCGAGCCTTCCACGGCACGATGCCCTACGACGGCGACCACCCCAAGTCCTGGACCTACGAGCGACTCTGACCGACCACCCCCTTCGTTCTGTGCGCCTCCGACCCGGAAAATCGGCAGTTCGGCGCACGGAACGGGGAGCGTGGGCTGAGGTCAGTCGAGGGAGGGAGGGCGAGGGAAGCCTTCGACGGTGCGGAGGGCGAGGCGCGTGTTGGTCTCGGCCACGCCGAAGTCGAGTTTGAGCTTGCCGAGCAGCGCGTCCAGCTCGGGGACGTCCCGGGTCTGGACGCGGAGCTGGTAGTCGAACGGACCGGTGAGATGTAGTGCGTTGACCACGGCCGGCATGGCCCGGAGCGCCTCGTCGAACGGCCGGTGATCGATCTGGGTGGGGAGCCGAACCTCGATGAGGGCGTCGATTTGCCGCCCGGTCGACTCCGGATTGAGTTCGATGGTGAAGCGGGAGATCACGCCGGAACGGGTGAGCCGCTTGAGTCGTTCCGAGGCTGCGGAGATGCTGATCGGCACTTCGTCGGCGAGATCCGTGATCGAGGTTCTACTGTCATTCTGAAGGAGACTGATGATTTTGCGGTCAATTGCGTCCATCGCAGAAAATCCTACCCCTTGATTGCACTTGGTGCCGGAAGATCCGCAAAGTCTCAGTCGCTGATTCCGTCACACTGAGGACATGTTGATCTTGATTGCCGGAGTCGTCGTCGGACTTGTCTCGGTTATCCCGCTCGGGCCGATGTCGATGACCATCATTGGAGTGGCCACCCAGCAGGGTCGGCTGGCCGGAGCCCACGCCGCCGCCGGTGTCGTGGCCGGTGACCTGTTCGCAGCCTCGGCCGCCGTCGCCCTGGCACTGGCCGGGAGTCGGCTCCCCGACGGCATGTTCGTCGGACTGCAGATGGCGGCCGTGGCCGTCCTCGTCGTGGTCGGTCTGCTCCTCATCATGCGGACCGAACGCCTGAGTTCACTGGCCAACGACATCGAACGACCGGGCAGCGTGCTGTTCACGCTGACCGCGCTGTCGCCGATCACGGTCGGCTCCTGGCTCGCCATCCTGCTGGCCAGCCCCTTCGTCGCCCACCCGGCCCAGCTCGGCCTGTTCGTGGCCGGCATAATCGTCGCCTCCGGCGTCTGGCACCCGGTGCTGGCCCTGGGCGCGGCGTCGGTCGGACCCCGCCTCGGCCAACCGCTGCTGTTCCGCCTGGCTCGACTCGGTGGCGTGTTCATGATCGGCCTGGCCGCTGCGATGGTGTTGCTCGGGGGCTGACGACTCCGGTGATCCGATCAGATCTCGAAGCGCTCCAGTGGCCGATAGCTGACGCCGCCGGCCTGCTCCTGTGATTGGAAAAGGGTCAGACGGTCGACGGTGAGCCGCAGCCGGCCCCAGTCGACGTCGATGAGGTCGGACAGATCCTGCGGCGGCCGGACCCGGCTCAACGTCAGATGTGGGCGGAACGGTCGCTCGTCCGGTGCCAAACCGATCG
>JAOTVU010000192.1 GCA_029863385.1 Acidimicrobiia bacterium | reverse complement strand
CGCGACAGTGACAGAAGGAGCGCTACCTTCTAATGTACGTTCTTTCGGACAGCCGGTCAAGTTTCAGGCGGAACTGGCGCTCGGCCGCAACTCTGTGCGGGAGCCCGCTGACCAGTCGGTCACAAAGCGGTACCGGTCGCCACGGATGACGGTTGTTCGCCACTCCACCGGAACGCCGTCGCGACATCCCCGTCTCTCCAGGAAGAAGGCGGCATCAGACTTGGTCAGCCCCAACCGCTTACGATCTCCGGCACTGGGCAGGATCGGCGTCAAGCGCTCCCAGCCCTGGTTCGGGACGGGCGCTCCGAGCTTCGCCAGCTCGTCGTAGAGGGCCGTGCGGCTGAAATCGACATCGAGAAGCGCCTCGGCCAGGGAGGCCGGCAGCCAGGCCCGATCGACGGCCAACGGGGCACTACCGGCCATTCGAAGCCGCTCGAGGAGAACGAACTCGGAGTCCTCCGGGAGCTCCAACTGGCTGGCGGCAACCGTGTCGGTCACCGTTTCCAACCGCAGCACCTTGCTCGTCTGCTCGACGCCGGCCGACTCGACGGACTGAAAGAGACTGTAGAGGGTTCCAAGCGATTGCTCGAACTCGGAACGATTGACAACCGTTCCCCGTCCCCGCTCCCGCTTGAGGACGCCGGTCTTGTTCAGGTGTCGAACCGCCTCCCGCACGGTGTGGCGGCTCACCTCGTAGGCCTCCGTCAACTGCAGGTCGGTGGGGAAACCACCCTCGAACTCGCCCGACTCGAGCCGACGCCTCAGCTCCACCTCGAGCTGAGCCCAGAGTGGCATCGGCGAGCTTCGATCCAGTGGATTGATCGTCATGACTCGACTTCCGTTCTCGATTCGATCCGACATCACACATTTGGAGTTCGACCATCAGGAGTTCCTGTTGTTCGGACTTACAAAGCTAACACACCATATGTCTGCTGCCTAGGCCCATCCGCCTCGTGTTGATCACCCGACAACCCCCGGCCGGCCAATTGTACGGACAATCGGCCGGGAGGCCCGCTACCATGGACGACGCTGCTCGACAACCGAGCGGCCGACGCCCGTGCTTCGAGTAGGAGAACAACGGTGAACCACGCCCCCTCAACCTCAACCGAGCCCAGCCGCTCCCGTATCCGAGCCGCTGTGGTCGGTCTCGCCCTCGCCGCGGTCCTGATGGCAGGCGGGTGCAGCTCGTCGTCTGACAACGACGCCGACCGCGCGGTACGTGTTGTGGCGCCGGCCGCCGCACGGGAGCTTCTCGACGACGGAACGGGCCGAGTGTTGATCGACGTTCGAACACCCGAGGAGTTCGACGAGGCCCACCTCGACGGCGCACTGCTCATCGACTTCTATCGTGATGACTTCGAGACCGCGGTGAGCGAACTCGACCGGAATCAGCCCTACGTGATCTACTGCCGATCGGGCAGCCGTAGCGGCCAGGCTCGGGAACTGATGGCCGAGCTCGGCTTCACCGACGTCGCCGACATCGACGGCGGCATCCTCGCCTGGGAGTCCGAGGGCCTGCCGACCGTCAAGTAGACGGCACTCCCCGACAGAGCCCGGTGGCTCACAGGTTGTTCCCTGTCGACCGGCGCCAGGGCAACGGCGTCGAGTGAACCGGCCCACGCAGATCTCAAACGGCAGCGCGTACCAAGTCGGCGGCCGCCGCCGCCCACACCGGATCGGCGTTCACACACGGGACCAGCAGCATGTCCTCACCGCCGAGCCCGTCCCACTGCTCCCGGGCGCGAATACCGATCTCCTCGAGGGTCTCCAGGCAGTCGGCGGCGAACGAGGGCGTCAGCACTGCCAGCCGCCGGACGCCGCGCTGAGAGAGGTTTGCGAGTTCGGTGTCGGTGTACGGCTCGATCCACTTCTGCCCGGCCAGACGAGACTGGAAGGTCGTCGAATACGCGCCCTCCTCGAGCTTCAGAACCCGGGCGAGCTGCCGGGTGGTGGCGAAACACTGCGCCCGATAGCAGAACCGATTGGTTGGTGTGATTCGCTCACAGCAGCGTTCGGCCTGCAGACACCAGGAACCCGAGGGATCGGCTTTCCGGAGCTGCTTTTCAGGGAGTCCGTGATAGCTGAAAAGCACGTGATCGGGCCCGAACTCCTCGAGGGCGGGCTTTGCGATGCCGGCGGCTGCGTCGATGAACCCCGGGGTGTCATAGAACCAATTGATCGTGGCCACTTCGGGAATGTTCTGCCGACTCCCCAGCAGCTCCAGGGCCTTCTGGACTGACGATCCGGTCGATGCCGAGGCATACTGCGGGAACAGGGGCAACAGAACGATTCGGGAGCACCCGGCGGCGGCGAGCTCCTCGACGGCATCGTGCAGTGGCGGGTTCTGGTAGCGCATCCCATAGGCGACCCGGTAGCCGTCGCCGAGGAACCCTTGCATGCTCCTGGCCAGCGTCGCCGTGTGATGGACCAGTGGCGATCCGTCTCCAGTCCAGATCTTCTCGTAGGCCCGGGCCGAGCGGCGGGGCCGGAACGGCAGGATGACGGCGTTCAGGAGCAACACCCGCGCCGGGGTCGGCATGTCGAGGACCCGAGGATCGCCGAGGAACTGGCGCAGATAGCGCCGAACATCGGACCGCTTCGTCGAGTCCGGTGTGCCAAGTTGGATCAGCAGGACGCCAGTCATTGAGTCGTTATGTCTCACCGGACGGCAAACGGTAGCCGAAGAACCCCCAAGTCCGAACCGATGGAGCCCACGAACCGCCTGGGGAATGCTCCTGCTCACGGCATCGGTCCGGACTATGGCAGTGGCCCTCGAAGGGAGATACCCTGGAGCGCATCGTGTGCAAACCGGCGGCCACAGACGATCCTCATCCATGACCAGATTCCGGCTCTCCTCGATGACGTTTGCCCACCCCGAGGTTGCGGCGGAACATCGTGTGGCCCTCCACCTCGCCGACGATCACCTCAGCAACGCCCTGCGACGGGTTCGTACCGAGGGGGTCGACGCGTTCGTGCTCTCCACCTGCCTGCGGACCGAGGTGGCGACCTCGGGCTGCGAGGCGGCCCTCGGGAGGGTCCTCCGGCTGCTCTATCCCGATGTAGAACTCCCTCGTGAGGGAGTTCTGCGTCAAGATTGGAACGCGGTCCACCATCTCTATCGCGTTGCCGCCGGGCTCGACTCCCCCATCATCGGCGAGCCCGAGGTGCTCGGACAGTTCCGGACGGCGCTGGAGGCCGCTCGGGGTGCCGGATCGGTCGGAGGGCTCTTCGAAAAGACCCTGCAGTCCGCGATTGCCACCGGCAGATCGTCCCGGCGTCGCCTGCAGCACGTCGGATCCGGCTCGGTTGCGCTGGCCGCCGCCGAGATGGCGGGATCGGCCGACCACGTCGCGGTGTTCGGAGCCGGGGCCATGGCCCGGGCCGCCGTCGGTGCGCTGCGCCGCAGTTCACAGCGCCCCAAAGTCACCGTCTACGCCCGACGGCCGGAGGCAGTCTCGATCCCAACCGATGAGGTCCTCCCGATCTCCTCGGCACCGCGGGCGCTGGCGGAGGCACCGGTCGTGATCAGCGCGACCGGCGCCAAGCGGGAGCTGTTCGGACCGGAGATCCTGGCCGATGCCCTGCAACGGCGAACCGGGCCGCTGCTGTTGATCGATCTGGCCATGCCGCCGGACTTTGTACCCTCCACCACCAACGGCCACCTTCGATATCTCAACGTTGATGACGTGGCCGTGCACGCCCGTCGAAACGGCGAAGTCGACACCGTGGAGCAGGAGGTCGAGGGGGCCGCCGCGGATGCCTGGGTGAGGCTTTCCAACCACCATCAGGTCGGTCCGGTCATTGCCGCCATCCTCGAGGAGGCCGACCGTGCCGTGCAGGAGGAGGTTGCCCGCTTCACCGGCCGGCTCAACGGCGGAGCCAACGACGCTGCGGTGGTCAACCAGCTGGCCAAGACGATCGCCCATCGTGTTCTCCACCGTCCCCTGTCCTACCTGGGTTCCTCGGAAGGGGGCGGCGAGGCAGCCTCGATCCTCGCCGAGGTCTTCGGGTTGGAACGCGACCGCTGAGGCCCGGCCGGCCCACGTCCACACCGATCTGCGGTGACCAGCCCCGGAGCTGAACGTCACCTCGTTGGCAATCGAAGCAGCGCGGCTGCGAAAGGAGTCATGAGATGAGCTGGCACGAGCGGGCTACAGCAGTCATGCCTGGAGGGGTCAACTCTCCGGTGCGGGCCTTCAAAGCCGTCGGCGGCACTCCCCCCTTCGCCGAGCGGGCGTCGGGAGCTCGGATCATCACCACCGACGGTAACGAGCTGATCGATTTCATCGCCTCATGGGGTGCCCTCATACTCGGCCATAGCCGACCCGAAGTCGTCGAGGCGGTACGACGGGCGGCCTCGGCCGGAACGTCGTTCGGGATCTCCACCCACGCCGAGGTCGAACTGGCCGAGTTGATCGTTGCCTCCGTACCCTCGGTCGACGTCGTGCGCATGGTCAACAGCGGAACCGAGGCCACGGCGACGACCGTACGCCTGGCCCGGGCTGCGACCGGCCGACAGGCCATCATCAAGTTCGAGGGCTGCTATCACGGTCACGCCGACCCGTTCCTGGCCAAGGCGGGAAGCGGGCTGGCAACCTTCGGCGAACCGTCGAGTCCGGGTGTGCCGGACGCCACCGTGGCCGACACCCGGACCGTCCGCTACAACGATCTGGAGTCGGTGAGCGAGCAGCTCGACGACAACGTGGCCGCCATCATCGTGGAGCCGGTGGCCGGCAACATGGGCTGCATCCCGCCGGTGGATGGCTTCCTTCAAGGGCTACGCGATCTGTGCGACCGGGCCGGTGCGCTCCTCATCTTCGACGAGGTCATGACCGGCTTCCGCGTCGGTCCGGCCTCGGCTCAGGGCCGCTACGGCGTCACGCCGGACTTGACGGCCCTCGGAAAGGTTGTCGCCGGAGGGACCCCGGCGGCCGCCTATGGAGGGCGGCGGGACCTGATGCAGATGATCGCCCCCGCCGGACCCGTCTATCAGGCCGGAACCCTGGCCGGAAACCCTCTGGCCACCGCGGCCGGCCTTGTCACCCTGCGCTACCTCTCGGACCATCCCGATCTCTACGACCGATTCGAAGCCGCCGCCTCCGGAGCGGCGTCCCGCCTCGAGACTGCCATGGTCCGGGCCGGGATCCCCGGCACCGTCAACCACGTCGGAGCGATGCTGGGGATCTTCCTCGGCATCGAGCAGGCCCGGTCCTGGGACGACGTCGCAGACCTCGACGGGGACCTCTTCGCCCGGTTCTTCCACGGGGCATTGAAGCGAGGCGTGCTCATCGCTCCGTCCGCCTACGAGGCCGCCTTTCTCATGGAGGATCATCTCAATGGTGACCTCGACAAGGCCCTCGCCGCACTCGAGGAGGCCATCGAGGAGGCCGCCCAGTGAGGTCGCGCCCCGCTGGACAATCCCGGGACCGGCGTACGAGGGAGAGCGTTGTGTGATCAGGATCACGCCGGAGCTTCTCGACCGCTACGACAAACCGGGACCCCGCTACACCTCCTACCCCACCGCGGTCGAGTTCTCGGATTCGTTCGAACCCACCGACTACGCCGAGCGCCTCGGTGCCGCCGCAAAGCGGCCCGACGATCCGCTGTCGCTCTATGTCCACCTCCCGTTCTGCGACGCCCGCTGCTCCTTCTGCGGTTGCCACGTCGTGGTGACCCGGCAGCGGAGCCTGGCCGACGTCTACCTCGAGCGCGTGCTCGCCGAAGCGGACCTCGTGGGCCGGTACCTCGGTGAGCGTCGCACGCTCGCCCAGTACCACTGGGGAGGGGGGACCCCCACCTACTACACCCCCGATGAACTCGCCGGCTTCCACCGGTCTGTCCTCGAGCGTTTCGAACTGGCGGCCGACGCCGAGGTCGCCCTCGAGGTCGATCCTCGGGTCACATCGGTCGAGCACCTGACGGTCCTCCGCGACCTCGGTTTCAACCGGGTGTCCATGGGGGTGCAGGATCTCGATCCCGAAGTACAGCAGCTGATCGGACGAAACCAAACCTGGGAGCAGACCCGCGACCTGCACCTGGAGGCTCGCCGGCTTGGTTTCGATTCGATCAACATCGATCTGATCTATGGGCTTCCGGGCCAGACCGTCGACTCGATGGGCACCACGCTGGAGCGTGTCCTCGAGCTTCGGTCCGACCGCCTGGCGGTGTACTCCTTCGCGTATGTGCCCTGGGTCAAGCCCAATCAGAAGCGGATCGACCCCGAAACCCTCCCGGATCGGGACACCAAGTTCGCGCTGCTGGCGCTCGTGTCCGACGGCCTGGTCTCGGCCGGCTACCGGGCCATCGGGATGGACCACTTCGCCCTGCCCGACGACGAGCTGTCGTCGGCGTTCGACGAAGGCACGCTGAGTCGCAACTTCATGGGATACACCACCAAGCGGGGCACCGAGATGGTCGCGCTGGGCACCTCGGGTATCTCCGATGTGGCCGGTGCCTACGCCCAGAACCACAAGCGGCTGAACTCCTACTACACCGCGGTGGACGCCGGCGAGCTACCGGTGGAACGGGGGGTGCCGTTGAGCCCGGACGATCGGATCCGCCGCCACGTGATCACCGAGCTGATGTGCAACGGCGTTGTGCGACCGGCCGCAGTGGAAGCCGAGTTCGGCATCGACTTCGAGAGCTACTTTGCCGCCGAGGTCGCCGAGTTGACCGGCCCCGGCGGTGCCGTGGAGGAAGGCATGGTCCAGGTGGGCGGCGACGCCATCATCGCCTCCGAGCTGGGTCGGGTGTTCATCAGGAACCTCGCCATGGTGTTCGACGTCTACCTGGCCACGACGACGGCCGACCGGCCCACGTTCTCACGGACCGTGTGACAACGGGCCGTGGACCAGACGACTGCCTACGGGAGAGGTGACGGATGCAGAATGTGATCGTGGTCGGAGGTGGGCTGGGCGGCCTGCTCGTGGCCGCCGAGGTCCGGCGCCGTGGGGGGACACCCCTGGTTCTCGAGGCGTCGGATGAGCCCGGCGGGGTGGCTCGAACGATTCACCAGGACGGCTTCCTGCTCGAACCGGCCGCCGGCTCGCTGCTGCTGCCCAACCCCGATCTGACGCCGATCTTCGAGGCGGCAAAGGTGCCAGTGGTCGCCGCCCGCCGGGAGGCCCACACCCGCTTCGTCTTCGACCGGGGCACGCTGTTCGAGGTGCCCGAATCGCCGGCGTTCCTCTTCAGCCGGCTCGTGTCGTGGCGAGCGAAACTGCGGGCCGCCGCCGAGCCCTGGGTGAAAACCCCGCCGCCGGCCGGTGAGGAGTCGATCCTCGACTTCTTCACCCGGCGTTTCGGCCGCGACGTCGGCCGTCTCGGCGCGAACCTGATGGCCCACGGTGTGTTCGCCGGGGACCCGGCTTCCCTCTCGATCCAGGCGGCGTTCCCCAGGATGGTGGCCCTGGAGGAAGCGGCCGGGAGCGTGGTGAGAGGCGGCTTGCGGAGACGCAAACAGCGCCCGGCCGGGGCGCAGCGTGCCTCCGTGCACGTGGCTCCCGATGGTATGGCCGGTATCGCAACCCGCCTGGCTGCGTACCTTGGCGACGGCTTCCGGCCGAACAGCCGGGTGAAGGCGGTCCGACCGGACGGCGACGGGCGCTGGCAGATCGCCTGGGAGGGTGGCACCGAGACGGCTGATGCCGTGGTGGTGGCACTTCCTCCGGCTCAGGCGGCACCGCTTCTTCCCGATCCGCTGTCGAGCCTGCTGGTCGATCGCCCCGTCTCCCCGGTGGCGGTGGTCGGTCTCGGCGGCCCGGCCGGC
>JAOTVU010000191.1 GCA_029863385.1 Acidimicrobiia bacterium | reverse complement strand
GGCTGTGGGCACCGGCCTGGATCGACATGCGCCCCGCAACCTTCGACATCGGAGCGAGCAGCGGCAGATCACCGTCGGCGTCGGTGACGGTCTCATAGGCGATGCAGGTCGCGCCGCTGGCCAGGAGATCCTTCGTCTGCTCGGGATCGGGGGCGAGATGAAGGTAGGTGAAGAGGATCTGATCGGGACGGAGCATCGCCCGCTCGGCGGCCTGGGGTTCCTTGACCTTCACGATCATGTCGGCTTCGGCGAAGACCTCGGCCGCCGTGTCGGCGACCCGGGCGCCGGCTGCGTTGTAGTCATCGTCGGTGGCGCCGATTCCGAGACCGCACGCGGTTTCGACGACGACGTCGTGGCCGTGATCGACGAGCTCACGCACGCTGGTGGGGGTCAGCCCCACTCGTGCTTCGGCGACTTTGACCTCTTTCGGTACCCCTACGAGCATCGTTGCTCCCCTTCCTGATGAATACCACACATGGTGACACGAACGTGCCAGTGACACGACTGTAACCCAGCGGCGACGAAGGCTGATTGCAAAATCCGTGAACATTGTGTCTCATCACAGTTGGTTTGGTTGTGTAGAATCCAATCAACGCAATTTAATGTTGCGTTCGTGCCGATGCGAGCCACCACGTGCCGGATCAACGACCGAGGAGGCTCCGTGGACGCACAACTCGACAGCATCGACCGTCTCATCCTGAATCAACTTCAGCGTGACGGCCGGCAGACCAACGCCGATCTCGCCAACGCCGTCGGACTGTCCCCGTCCGCCACGCTGCGGCGGGTTCGGTCTCTCGAGGACAAGGGCGTGATCGACGGCTATGTCACCCTGATCAGTCGCCGTGCGGTCGGCAAGGCCACAACCGTGTTCGTTGAGATCTCCCTGTCGGGGCAGTCCGAGCAGCTGCTCGACACCTTCGAGGCCGCGATCGTGAAGTGCCCGGAGGTCATGAGCTGCCACCTGATGGCCGGCAACGCCGACTATCTGGTCCAGGTGGCCTGTAACGATGTCGAGGACTTCGAACGGGTGCACCGCACCTATCTCGCCCAGCTGCCCGGCGTCACTCGCATCCGATCCAGTTTTGCTCTCCGCGCGGTCTGCCAGCGCACGGGATTCGACCTGTAGGAATCCCCACCGTCGACTGAGGGCCTCCGGTCCGTCGGGAGACCGTCACAGGGCGTTGGTACGGTGACGGGAGCCATATCGCTCCGTTCCCGCCGGTTTGACCGGGCGCCCCGCCCGACCAGTCGAGCTTCGCAGTGATCGCGCATCATGGCCGCGGCCATCGTGAGTCCCGACTGCCGTGGAGTTCACGCATGTCCATCGTTCCCGTCCCCGATTCCATCCGCTCGTTTCGCGACGCCCTCGGGTTGGCCCTCGAACTCAGCGACGAATTCGCCTTCGCCCATGCCGCTCTCGTCCTTTCGCCGGATCGGCGATGTGTCGACTTCGAGGTCTTCACCTCGATCGTCGAGAACCTTTCCGAAATCCTGGGCTGGCTGTCGTGCCGCTTCGAGAGCCACGCCGATTCGGCCTTTGTGCTGCTCATCTCGATCCGCAGCGTCGACGGTTGGTCGATCTACGAACGCGATCTGAGCGACTTCCGATTCGCCCGGGCCACGATCTCGGGTTTCGGCGGCCACCTGGT
Source organism: Acidimicrobiia bacterium (assembly GCA_029863385.1). Lineage (GTDB taxonomy): Bacteria > Actinomycetota > Acidimicrobiia > Acidimicrobiales > SZUA-35 > JAHELU01. Next base: position 6,132 of record JAOTVU010000191.1, on the reverse strand, counting down.
CGACTGGATCGAAACCGATGGCGAGTTGGTCCGCTCCTACGCCTACCTCGTCAACCCCAACACGGCCTGGAGTGTGGAAGCCGCCGCCGAGGGCGCGCTCGACCACCTCGAGTTCTAACGCAAAACGGTGAAGACGGGAGCCGGAAAACTCCCGTCTTCGCCGTCGCTTTCTCGACCAGCCGGCCGGGTGTAACCCGATTGCCGACCCATCGGGCGGGCCGAAACCTAGTTGAGTGAGGTCCCGAGCTGGCTATAGCTATCGGCCGTCTCGTTCCCGAGGAACGTGACGGCACCGATACACACCACGGCGATCAGCGCTACCAGCAAGGCGTACTCGACGATGGAGGCGCCGCGCTCGGACGCGCGTCTGGGCGACAGCGCGGCCGCCAGAAACTGATGGACAAGCATAGGATGGGTCTCCGGTTCTCGTCTTTGTATTCGATCCCAAAAGGGCTGACCTCTATTGACTCGTCGGAAAACGTCGGGATCTACATAGGAGTTTCTCCTCAGAGATTCCGGCTTTTCGGCCCCGTGTGTCCACGATCGTGATTCGTTCGGCCCATCCGGTGCGACCGGGATGGGTCGAACGGACCAGTGCGGTCAGCCGGCCGGGCCCCAGGTTCGCAGGCAGCGGGCGGGGCTCGACAGGTCGACGGGTCGGATGAAGCCGAACTTGTGAGCAAGCGTGCTGCGCCATCTGCCGGAGCCGGGATCGAGATCGGAGAGCCGGGCGGGGCCGTCGACCGCCGTCGATCCCACCCACTGGAGCCTCACGTCGTCGTCGCCCGCCAGCTCCTGGGGCGAAGCGGCTTGAGCGAGTCGTTCGCGCTGGAACCATCGCAGGTTCTCGGCGGAAACGGCCCGGCCGTCCGTCACATAGAAGGCCAAGGGGTGATCGTCGGGGGCGTCGGTTATCAGCACGAGTTCGTGGGACCGGGCACCACCGACGAAGCCGGACAGCAGATGATCGCCGTCGACCTCGACGGTCTCCAGATTGGAATACATGTTGAACGCGGCCGCCGTCCGCAGCTCCAGATACGGTGCGGCGGCATTCACCGCAAGGATGGCCACCACCGGAACCAGGATCACGAGAGGTCCCCGGGCATCGAGACGCTCACCGTCCCAGCTCCCCTGCGCCCTGGTGTGTGACACAGTCGAGGTGAAAACCCACCACAGCGTCGTCGTGCCGACCACGAGCCATACCGGGTAGGCAACAACCCACACCGGAGCGGGCGTTGCCACGATCACGACGATGTGGGCGACGATGACGGTCAACGCGCCGAAAGCGACCACCGATCGCCCCAGACCGCCGGCGAGTCCGTCGATTCGATCGGACAGGTTCCCGCGGACCTCCACCGACGCAAAGGCCAGAAACAGCGGAAACAGTGTGGCTGTGAAGTCGTACACGTGGCTGGCCGGCTCGAGCGCCAGGATGAAGTGGAAGGACATGGCCACCAACACACCGATGACTCGCAGCCGCCGAACCAGCAGCAGAACCGGAATGGCCAATTCCACCACGACCGTCGTCCAGATCGCCGCCAGCGACAGCGATCGGAAGTCCGACGCTCGGAAGCCGAGCCAACCGGAGAACTCGTCGGCGAACTGGGCGGCGCAACTGACCGAAGGATCGAGAAAGCTGCCATTCAACTTTGAGAAGGCGATGCTGGCGTAGGCGACGATCAACACCCAGCGCAAGATCGGAAGCGCGGTCGCCGACCAGCGGCGCCTCGAGGCGAGCACCGACGCCATCACCACGAGGGCGGTGAAGGTGAGGATCAGCTCGTGGTTGCCGATGAACGGCGCTTTGAGATAGGTGATGACCGGAAAGACGGTGGCCAGCGCGAGCACGTAGGACGTACGAGGCTGCAGCAGCACCAGGACCGCAAGTGCGGCGGCGACGAGCTGCAGGACCGCGGCGAGCGGAATATCGGAGATGTTGGCCAGGAGGTGGAAGATCAGAGCCAGTGGCCATGCAACCGTGAACCACCGGTGTTGCCGGTCGTCGCCGTCCGACAGCGCAGCAGGGTTCGCCGCAGCGGTGGCGGCGGCCTTGTCGTCGGTGTTCTCGTTGCGTGTGTCCGTGTCGGTCATCGCGTCACGTCGATCGCTCGGTTGGTTCCTGGATCCATCGGCTGCAGATCCCGGCGATCGAGCTATCCCGATGGAGCATCCGATGGAGGGGCGACCGCCGAAGCGGTCCGTTCCTGTTCGAGTCGACGGTTCTTACGTTCCGAGAACAGGATCGCCGCCACCAGCAGCACCGTGATGATAGCCAACGAAAGCCACACGTTGAGGTGGTAGCCCTGCCAGGCGGCGATCATCTTGCCGCCCACGAAGATGAGAATCGCGCCGAGTCCGTGGTTGAGATAGTGGAACCGCTCCTTGGCCCCGGCCAGGAGGAAGTACATGGCTCGGAGGCCGAGGATGGCGAATGCGTTCGAGGAGAACACCAGGAATCGATCCTGGGACACGGCGAGGATGGCCGGGACGGAGTCGACGGCGAAGATCACGTCGGTCACCTCGACCACCACCAATGCGGCCAGCAACGGGGTGGCCACCCGATGCCCATTGTGCACGGTGAAGAACTTCTGACCGTCGAACTCGTCCGTCACCGGGATGAACCGTTCGAGGATCGACATACCCCGGCGCGATCCCGTGTCGCCTTCGTCCTCGCGATGACGAAGCACCTTGAAGCCGGTGTAGACGAGGAAGAAGCCGAAGACCAACAGCAGGATCTCGAACCGCTCGAGAAGCTCGGCTCCGAGGAAGATGAAGATAGCCCGCATCACCAGCGCACCGAAGATGCCGTAGAACAGCACCCGGTGCTGGTACTTCAGCGGGATCGCCATCGACGTGAACAGCATCGACCAGACGAACACGTTGTCGACACTGAGGGCCTTCTCGATCAGGTACCCGCTGAGGTATTCGCCGAAGGCCACGCTGCCGAAGCTGGCCAGCACATAGACCGAGAACCCAAGCCCGCAGGCCACCCAGAACAGCGACTCGAACAGCGCCTCGCGGAAGGTCGGCTCGTGGGCGTGGCGGTGGCGGTACAGGTCGATCGCGAGAAGAACCAGGACCAGAACACCCAGGAGAATCCACGGCATTGTTCCTATGTCGCCAAGACTAACGAAGTTTCCGGATCCCGAATCGGCAAGAGGAAGAAACATCGATCAACCCGGCTCGATGGTCAATTTGGTCCAGGCGCCGAGATAGACGATCCCGTTCTCACCCAGCTCGACGGGAACACCCTGGGTGATGGGCTCGCCGCTGAAATCACCGACGAAGGTGCCGTTGGTGGATCCGACGTCGGTGATCGTCATGGTGCCGTTGTTCGAGACGCGCAACACGGCATGTCGGGTCGACACGGCCGGATCGCCGGTCAGCGCCTCGACGTCGATGTTGGGGTGAACGGCCCGGCTCTCGCTCGTTCGACCGATGTGCAGCTCGGTGCCGAACAACTCGAGATCCTGGTCGGGTGGCAGGGGATCCGGCAGGTGTACCTCACCCTCGGTCACCATGGCGGCAAAGTAGTCGGCGTCGGTCGACACGGCGATCAGCACGCGGGGGATACCGCCCGATGAGTCGTCGACAATCGATGGGATCGGTGACGACTCGGACGCCGTGGTGGCGACCGCCGCCGTATCGGTGGCCGGGGCCGAGCCGGTGGCGCCGCCCGAGGCGACGTCGACCAGGGGCGGCAGATCGGATGACTCGGGAACCGAGCCGGTCACGAAGTCGTAGCCGCAGCTTTCGCAGAACAGATCATCGGGGCCGCAGGTTTCGCCGCAGTTGTCACACGTCGTCGCCATGAGCGCCTAGTCTGCCTTCCTGTTCACTCGGACGGTACGGGTAGATCGTACGTCGAGCGCCATCTCATCGCTCTTTTCGACGTCGCGCCGCAGCCGAACGGTTCCGCTGGCGGCGTCGTCGACCTCGACGACCTTCTGGAGCAGGCGCACGGTGTCGTCGTTGCCGCTCTCGTGGGCCAGCTGAACCGCGCGACCGAGTTTGACCGTCGCCGTCGGACCGTCACCGGACTCGCGGGCTGCGAGGCCCTCGGCGATGGCGTCGGCCAGCTCGGCCTGACCGGTGTAGTGGGCGACCTCGCGATTGATGCGGGTGGAGAGGCGCTCGTCGTCGGTCCAAATCGCCCGGACCAATGCGGCCGGCTGCTCGACGTCGTCGACGACCAGCATGATCCGGGCCGCCAACCGCTCGTCGCCGACCGATCCGACCGGGATACGCACCCGAATGTGGTAGTCGCGGTCCTCGTCGCCAGCCCACGCCCCGAGGGGGTAGTCGCTGGTCAGCGGATTCACCGCGGTGCCGAGGCGGGTCAGGTCCTCGAGCGAGGGTGCCACCTGCTTGACGAACTCGCACACGGAACCCTTCGGCGTCCACAACCGCAGGGCCACACTGCCGACCTGCTTGCCCATCGCGGCCGCGGTGAGGCGGGTGAATTCGTCGTGCATGTCCTCGGGTCGAGGAATGATGTCGACCGTGCCGAGCAGAGCCGAGGCCACCTTGCGCAGCTCACTGATGTCCCAGTCCACTCCGAGACCTCGGGCGTCGCACTGGAACCGGCCGACACACTCGGCGATACGGGCGTCGAGTTCACCCGGCTTCTCGTTCTGGTTCTTGCCGTCGGTCAACAGCAGGGCGTGGGCGATGGCGCCGGGCCGCTGAGCGGCCAGATACGCTGCGGCCCGAAGCCAGCTGCCGATGGCGGTACCACCCTGGGCTCGGACCCGGGCCACCGCCTGTTTGGCTTCGTGGCGGGCCCGTTCGTCGGCCACGGCCAGGCCCTCGTTGGGGTAGATCATGTAGGCGCCCGCGGTTCCGCCGACGATCGCGAAGTGACAGTCGTCGTCGATCGTGTCGACGGCCGCCTGTGTGGCTTCGATGGCGGCCCGGATCTTGCGGCCGCCCTCCTCCTGCATGGAGCCGGACGTGTCGATGACGATGATCTCGACCGCGTCACCTCGCCGGTGACCGCCGGCCGACGCCCCGGGGGAGGCGCTCACCGTGACGACGGCGTCGACGGTGTCGGCCCCCGCGGGGAGGAACTCGTTCTGGAAAACCTGGGCGGTGAAGTCGGTCATGACATCGGTTCCTTTGATTCGGATTCCTTGGGTTCCACGGATTCCTTCGATTCCTGTGTCGGATCATCATCGGCGTCGTCGTTCGCCACGTCGACGGCGGGTGGACGGTCGGTCGCTTCAACGGTAGTACCCGCGATTTGGTCCGGGGAACCGGGAGCCCAATGAGCGACGGAGATGTTGTCGTGACCGCCGCGCTCGTTGGCGTGGTCGACCATCGCCCGTACCAGGTCGACTCCGTCCAGACCATCGCCTCTGAGCCGGGCGAGGAGCTCGTCGGCCGGTTCGCCGAGCTCCGGGGCGAAGTATCGCCACAAACCGTCGGAGCAGACGACGAGATCGGCGTCACCACCGAGCGGGAACTCGTGATGGGCCGTCTGCGGGAGATGATGCGAGGCGTCGACACCGACCCAGCGGGTGAGGGCACCGTCGATCTCGTGATCGACAGTCAGCAGGTGGGCGCCATCGCCGTCGATCCAGTAGACCCGGCTGTCCCCCAGCCACACGACCGACACCATGACCGATCCGCCGCGTCTGCGAGCCACGGCGGCGACCAGGGTGGTCGACGGCGGATTGAACTCGTCGATCTCCATCTCGAGGCTGGCGGTCCCGGTTTCGACCTGGGCGCTCTTCACGGCGGCTTCCAGTGCCACGGTGGACACGGCCATTCCCTCCGGTGGCACACCCTCGGCCGCGGCCGCGCCCAACGACTCGGCGGTCGTGGTGGCCGCCAGCGCCGAGATCTCGGCCGAGCCGGGGGTCGACGAGACACCGTCACACACCACGAGCACCGCGGTGTCGTCGTCGACTTGGACCACGGCGACCGCGTCCTCGTTGTGGTGGTGGCGCAGACCGCGGTCGGAGACCGCGCTGACCGGGCCGTCGACGACTTCGACGTGGTCACGAGGCTTCGGCTGACCGTGGCCGCACGAGTGACAGTAGCCGTCGGACTCGACGGCCTGCTCGCCGCAGGCCACACACGTCTGCTTCGGGACGGCCGCTAGTTCGTGGCCGCAGGCTTCACACCAGG
>JAOTVU010000190.1 GCA_029863385.1 Acidimicrobiia bacterium | reverse complement strand
TGCGTCGAACGCCAGCGGGTCGAAATCGGCTTCGGCCTGCTGGAGGTGCGCTTGCCGGGCGGACCGTTCCTCGTCGGTCGATGCCACCAGTGGGCCCACCGAGAGTTCGGCGAGCGTGATAGCGGTGATGAGCGGCTCGGCAGGGAGCGGGTCGGTGTCTTGCAGTCGACCGAGCAGGGTGAGCGTGCTGGTGTCGAGGATTCCGCGAGGCATTGATCAGAGGACGGGATCGAGGACCTGGTCGAGATCTCGGCGCAACTGGTCGGGGTCGATGGCCGGAAGTCGCCGGCGGCGGGCAAGGATCACGTCGAGCGGAATCGGCTCCCGGCTCAGGGGTCGCAGCTCAGCGACCGGCTTCCCAGAGCGAGTGATCGTGAGCCGCTCGCCCTTGGCGGCGCGGTCGACCACGTCGCCGCCGTGGTTGCGCAGGTCCCGGATTGAGACTTCGGACATGCCCGCAGCGTATCACGCGTGATACAAGAGCGGAAGAGGGCTGGCAAACCACGCCGATCACCGAATCGGCTGCCATGACGATCGCTTCACGGAGTGCTCGCATCGGCACGTCGGCGCTGGGGTTTGTGGGGTACGCCAGATCACGCTGTGTGGTGGTTCAGGGGATGGCCGTCGGCTGGATCCCCTTCTGCTTGGCGCGCGGCGGCTTGTGTTTCGAGGTTGCTGGTCATCGTGCCGAGTTGGACGGGGAGCGCGGTGTGGAAGATCAGATCTCGCACGTGGGTGAGATCGCCCCATAAGAGCTGGTGGCCTTTGAGCCGGCGAAGCGGTCTCACCCGGCGGAGCCAGCGTTGCTGTTCAGAGGGGGTGGCTGGCCGTCGTGGCCCTGCTGTGCCGGTGAGCCGGAGAGCGGGAGGTGCGGTGAAGCGGCCTCGGATCAGGGAGGCCAGCCAGAAGCTCTTGCCGCTGTCGACTGCCATCACACATACCCGTGGGTCACGGTCGAGGTTCTGGCTGAGCTGGGAGCTGAAGATATCGAAGAAGATGCCCCGTCCGGGGTCGTTGAGCAAGACGGAGCCGATCGGTGTGAGGTGGGGCGCTCCGTCCTCGTCGACGGTTGCGATGCCGTAGTGGAAGGATGTTCGGAAAGCTCGCCGGAACATCTCCCGGGCCATGGCCCAGTCAATCTGTCTCTCGGGTTTCGTCATGACGGTTCTCCCTTCCGGTCGCCGCAAACGAATGGTTTGAGGGTGTATTCGACGGTTTCGGCGACCAAGGCATCGGTGGAGTCGGGTGGTCGTTTCCCGGCTAGGAGCGCCGGGCGCACTGCGGCGTATGGCACGTCGATCACCGCGTACGAGACTCGATGTCGCTCGGCGGGCTCAGTTACCCCGAACGCTGCCTGCAGATGGCGAATGCCGGTCTCGAGTTGGTGTTGAAGTCTGCGGTTCTCGTCTCGGAGTGTCTGGGGCCATGGGCCGTGGACGAGATCGCTGCTGCGGAACTGCAGCAGCAGCCGGGCATCATTCAGGTTGGCTCGACTCCAGGTCACAACGTGACCGGCCGCTCCTAGGGCGGCCTTGAGAGGATCAGGATTGCCCAGCTTGGCCAGGTATCCGCTTTGGAATCGTCGAACCCCTCGAATCCAGAGGGCAGCCGCCAAGGTGTCACGCCCCGGAAAGCGGTGATACAACGACCCACTGGGGGCCTCCAACAAACGGGCCACGGCCGTCATGGTCAGGGTGGCGGGTCCGGATTGGACCACGAGATCCCGCGACACATCCAGGATCTGGTCTTCGCTGAACTTGGCAGGTCGTGACACGATTTAGAGACTACTCTCTAAATAGATCGTCGGTCAAGAACACCCGGAGCGCAGATCACCAAATCGGGGACGAGAACGCTCACATCGCCGAATAGCGTCGATCGGCACCTCCAGCGTTACCTGGTGAGGCCTACCGGTTGGCTTCTTGCCACGGTGCGTGGTGAGCTGGTCGGGTTCGTGCAGGTTGGTTCCTCCGACCGGGCCCGGCGCTCCCTCGATCGGCACGCCACCTACATCGTTGCCACCTTCGTCGCCGGCGCCAGCCGCTGAACAAACGGGGAGCCGACACCGTATGTGACGGCTCCCCACTCAGAACTGCCGGTTTGAGGGCGCCGCGAAACGTGTTGGCGGGTCGGCCGCGTCGTCGTTTTGCGTGGTTCCCTCATACGGGACTCAGCCCATCGCTAGTGGCCACCCTGTCGAGGGTGGATGCCAGACATGGTCTCTGGCTCGGTTTGCAGGTTCGTACCGAGCGAGCAACTGGTAAGGGATGAAAGCCTCTGGCGGCTGGGGTGTCGCTGCTGATTTGGTGAAGCATGCGGCATGTGATGAGGTTGGCCGTTCTCGGTGTGTTGATCGTCGGCGTTTCCTCTGGTTGCGCTTCGTCGCCGGATGAACACGTCGCGGTCGGTTCTGGGGCGATGGTTGATGAGGGGTCGTGGTATGCGCGTATCGCCTGGCCGCACGACGGGGACCCGATCGAGAGCGCCAACTTCGTTGTCTACAGCGACGCCGCCAGTCTGGAAGCCCGCCGAGAAGTCGCGACCGTTGCTGAGGACGTGTGGGCCGAGCTGCTCGGCGAACTCTCGATCGAACCCGGCGTGCTTCGCTATCCCGAAGGACGGGACAAGATCGACATCTATGCCTACCACGACTACGACCCGCAGGATTGGGGCGGCTGGGCGTACTACGGCGGTCTGCTCGTTTGGTCCCCTGATCACGATCAGAGACAGACCGGCAACAACCGTCTATCGCCAGTGGTCAAACATGAACTGGTCCATGTCATCCAGTGGCTGATCACGGGTGGTGAAAGCCGGCCCGTCGACACTTGGTTCATCGAAGGGCTTCCCTTGGCGCTGGCTGGCGATACCACACCCATCAGGGGACTCGACCAGTTGGACCGAATGACCACCGATTACGGAACCACCAGCCCGATCTCGATCAAGACCTACTCCCAGATCACCAGCCCGGAGGCTGGTGAGCATTTCTACTTCCCGATGTTTCATCTCGCTGTCGATTACCTGATGGACGACGACGGAGAGAGCAGGTCTCCCGCGGACATGACAGACATACTGATCGATGTCGCCGAGGGCACCTCGTTCGAGGCGGCATTCGAAAACCGGATGGGCTTTGGCTTGGATGATTTCGAGAACGAGTTCTTCAGTCGCATGAGCGCATATCTGCCCGAGTACCGCAATCCGGTGTTCGCCCCGATCGGATTCGCCGTTGTATCTGCTCTCGTCATCGTCTTCGTTGTCGGAGCCATCACCGTCGGTAACCGCCGCTGGCGACTCGCCGCCGCCTCCGGGAGCATCCACAAGGCGGGACCAGGTCGGGCGGCTCGGATCGGCTTCTACAGCGAGATCACGATCGCGGGCGCCGTCGTCACCGGCTTCTTCCTTGGCGCACTGTTTGCCCTCGGCACCGAGGATGTCCTCTACAACGACGCGTATGCTCGCGTCCGGTTAGTGGCGTACGCGATCCTGGCCAGCTACTTGCTTGGGTCGACCGCCCTTCTCCTCTGGGCCGTTCGCCAGTGGACGAAGCAATCGAGATCTGCGTTCCTGGTGGCACCGCTCGTCATTGTCGCCACCGGCGCCACGATCTTGGTCTTCATCATCGGCAGCACGATCATCTAGCGCACGGAGCCAACGGTCTCCGAGCATCGCCAATGCCGCTCTCATGACGTCCCAGGCGCCGCGCGGGGAGGCGACCTCGACGATCGGGTCCAGCTTCTGGAGTCTCACATCGGCGAACCCCGCAGTGGACATGGCCTCGGCCAGGCTCATCGGGTCGGTCTGGAGTCGGTTTCCCGGCTGGAGCTCGAGATCCGGGAGCGCGCTGTGCAGCGCCCGCTCGCACAACCAGATGGGCATGACTTGCTCGGGTCGGCGTCACTCGGTGAAGCCGAGGTCGCCCAGCCGTCGGCGCACCGCCGGATCGTCGAGCAACCGACGCAGAACCGTTACCGCCGGACGGTCCCATCGGTCCTCGCGCACGGCCACGTCGAAGCGCTCGTCTGCGACGAACCGGAACCCGAGACCGGCCTTGGCGGCGATCGTGTCGAGCGTCACGCCCCAATCGGCCCGGCCCTGTTCGACGGAGGCCGCCACGGCGTGGTGGGTCCTCGCCTGGTGTAGATAGCCGTCGGGGCGGGCCCCGGCCAGCACGGCGTCGATCAGGATGCGGGTGCCGCTGCCGGGGTTGCGGTTGATCATTCGCCGCTCACGGAGCTCTGCCAGGAAGGATCCTTCGTCGTCGACCATGTCGGCGAGCGGGTCGTCGGCGCGGAAGACGATCCCTTGGCGGCGTCCGTAGCCGCGAATCAGCCGGACTCCGTGCGGCAGGAACGGTTCGTTGTACTCCCGGCTCTCGTGGTCGAGCAGGTGGACGCCGGCGACGTCGCCTTCGCCGCGAGCGAGCGCCGCCAGGCCGGCGGTCGAGCCCACCGGAATCGCCTTCACCCGGAACCCCTCTGCCGCCACGAGTCCGAGGACCTCGTCGAGACCGATGCAGTGGCTGCCGATGGCAACCAGGTCCGCCGGACGCAGATCCGGGTCGATCAGCCTCACCTCGACCTCGGATCCGTCCTCCACGTATTCGTGGTTGGCGGGGATGCGGATGAATCCATCGGCTCTGGCGAAGGCGGTGACGCTTCCCGAACCCGCCCCCAGCGGGTACGCGGCCAGGCCCGCCTCGCCCTCCACCAGATCCACCAGTGTGTACTCGGCCCGACCCGGGACGGAGCTGATCCGCATCGGCGCAACGGCCCGCACCGTCCGGACGTCCCCGACGGACAGGCCGGCGAGTCGGCGGAGCAGTGGGGCCACGAACTCGTGAAAGGTGAACACCGCCGAAGTGGGGAACCCCGGCAGCACAACGATCGGCGTGCCATCGATGACGGCGAGCAGGATCGGTTTGCCCGGCTTGAGCGCCACCCCGTGCACCACGACACCTGGCGAGTCGGGGAACCGCGCAGCCAGGTTGTGGACCACGGTCGCATTGATGTCGCCCTCGCCCTTCGACGTGCCGCCCGAAAGCAACACCACGTCGACCTTCTCGGGTCCCGAGATGAGCGGGGCGACGCTCGCGTCGAGCAGCCGTTCGTCGTCGGGAACGACCCCGCACGCGACCGGCTCGCAGCCCAATTCGGCAACCGAGTCGAGCAGCATCCGCTGGTTCGAGTCGTACACCTGACCGACGCCGAGCGACGAGCCCGGGGGGACGATCTCGTCGCCCGTCGACACGACCGCTACTCGCGGTCGGACGTTCACATCGACCCGGTCCACGCCTACGGAGGCCAACACGGTCGTCTCCCTGGCCTTCAGCCGGGTGCCGCGGCGCATCACGACCTCACCCCGGCCGATGTCCGATCCTGCGAACGTGATGTTGCCGCCGGGAACCGCCGGTCTCGACACGCGGATCCCGCCGGCGTGCGGCTCGGTGTGCTCGACCATCACCACCGCGTCGGCGCCGCGAGGCACCACACCGCCGGTGGCGATCGACACCGCCGTTCCCGGCGCAACCTCGAACCCGGCCGGTGGCACCTGACCGGCGGCGAGCGCCAGATCGGCGACCGCGAGCATCACCGGCTCCAATTCCTCGGCCCCGAAGGTGTCGACCGCTCGCACGGCGAAACCGTCCATGTTGGACCGATCGAACGCAGGCACGTCGACTGCGGCGGTGACGTCGGCGGCCAGCACCCGGTGCAGGCCGACATCGAGTGACACGCGCTCGATACGCGGCTCCAGGTGTTCGCACGCCTCGTCGAACCGACGGTGGGCTTCGCCCTCGTCGATGACGTCCAGGAACTGACGCTGTCTCAAGGGAAGGCTCCTGCGTCGTACAGGTGGACGTCGACCTCGGTCCCTTCGGGGTACCCCTCCAGACCGGACGGGGTGATCACGAAACCCGTCGCCCGGGTCACCGATGACAGGACCGACGCACCCGAGACCGCCAGCGGCTCGACCATCCCGTCGCGAACCACCACACGGGCGTAGTCGGTCCGTCCGATCTGAGAGCTGATGCGGGTGCCGAGCGGCAGTCGCACCGTCCGGTACGGCCAGGCGGGCGACCGTCCGGCCATGGTCCGGATCACCGGACCCGCGAAGACGTCGTACGCGACGAGACACGACACCGGGTTGCCGGGCAGTACCAACACCGGCTTGCCGCCGATCCGTCCCACCCCGCTGGGCGACGAAGGACGCATCGCCACCCCGTGCACCGCCATCTCACCCAGTTCCGCCACCAGCAACGGAACCCGGTCCTCGGTTCCCACAGACGCCGCCCCCGCGGTGACGATCACATCGGCACCCGGCTCGGCCAGCGTCTCCCGCATCCGGTCGGCGTCGTCGGGAAGACGAACCACCTCGGGGGTGCCGCCGTCGCGCTCGATCAGCGCAGCCAGCATCGGCGAGTTGGAGTCGACGATCTTCGAACCGGCAGGCTTGCTGCCGGGAGCCAGTAGTTCGTCGCCGGAGACGACGATCCGTACCAACGGCCGCCGACGCACCGCCACCGGGTCGTGCCCGATCGACGCCAACAACCCCACGTCCTGGGGGAGCAGGCGCCGACCCTCCGTGAGCACGATGGTGCCCGGCTCGATGTCTTCGCCGACCCGTCCGACGTTTCGGCCCGGCGCCACCCCGGTTCGCACGGCGAGCTGCCCGTCGACCTCGTCGGCGTCCTCGGCCCGCACCACGGCGTCGGCGCCGTCCGGGACGGGGGCCCCGGTCATGATTCGGACGGCGCGGCCTGCCCCCATCGGTACCTTCGAGCCCGAGCCCGGCATCGACTGCCCGGAGATGTCCAACACCACCGGGTCGTAGGTCGAGGCTCCGTAGGTGTCCTCGGCACGAACGGCGTATCCGTCCATCGTGGCGCGCCGGAACTGTGGCACTGCAACCTCGCTCACGACATCGGAGGCCAACACCCGGCCTGCGCATTCGGTGACGGACATTGCTTCCGCCTCCAGCGGCTCCACCCCGTCCAGCGCGGCGGCTAGCGCCTCCTCGACGGTGGACCGTTCACGAAAGCCACGCATCCGCACGTCGTCCGAGCCGCCCGCGATCGCAACGATCACGTCGATCTCGTCACCTGGATGCACCGGAGCAGTCTCCAGCTCGGCCGGCGGCACCTCGGTCCCCTGACAGAACACGTGCAGATGGCCGCGCAGCCGCCCATCGTCGTCGAACAGGCGGATGCGGGTGTCTGGGTGAGTGGCGACCAGTGCATCGAGCACCTCCCGCACGGTTGACCCGTCGAGCTCGACGACTTCTCGATCCTGCGCGTACCGGCGGATCACTTCGGGGAGTCGAATCGTCACCACGAGCCGCGCCACGCCCGACCGGAATGGAATCGGGTGACGAGAGCCTGACCGGTGCGCCACAGACCCCAGCCCGCGAGTCCACCGGCGGCACCGAAAGCGACGTGGTTGACCAGCGCGCTCGACAGGCCGTACACCTCCACGTTCCGGACGGTGCCGGAGAGCAAGACGTTGGCGAGCACGAAGACGAACTTCGCCACATGGACGAGGATGCCGGCCGTCATCGCTCCGAAGAGCCGGCTGCCCGCCAGTCGCCGCAGGACCGGGAAGTCGAGCAATGCCGCGACGGACCCGTACAGCGCCAGGTTGTAGCCGAGCGAGTGGCCGAGCCCCACCGGAACCGACCACAGCCCCATGGAGAGGCCGGCGACTGCGGCCATACCGGGACGGCGGTTCGCGAGACGCCCCGAGATCAACACCGCAATCCAGCCCACACCGGCGTGGCCGGGGATGCCGAGGTGGAAGTCCAG
>JAOTVU010000189.1 GCA_029863385.1 Acidimicrobiia bacterium | reverse complement strand
CGAGACAGACCGGGAGGAACTCGCCGACGACCGACTGATACCAGGCCGCCAGGCCGAGATCGAGCGTGACCGCCGGCTGGGCCTCCAGCTCCATGCCGGGTTCGAGATCGTCGTAGAAGGGGCCGTCGGGGGGAACGGGGGTGCTCATGGTGGGCAGGCTACTGGTGGGGCGGCGTGAACCGTCCAGTCGAGGCGAGGCCCGATACCGGCCTGCCGTCGCCGATGCGGCGCTCGGTGCGCAGGAACTGGAAGAAGCACCAGGTTGAGAACGCCGTGAGAAGATGCCAGACGGCGTGAGCCTGAACGAGCCCATCGGGTCGACACCAGGAGTGGTCGGCGGTACCGGTCGTCCAGATGGCGAAGGCAAGCAGGAATGACGTGGTCCCCGCCCAAAACCAGGGCGTGTAGGTTCGTCTGGTCATCGGAGCGCGATCGGCCAACAGACCGGGAACCCAGAACAGCACCACCCACCAGTGGTCGCCGACGGCATTGAACATCTCGACCGGTGTGATCCCGAACACCATGGCCACCCCGAAGCCGATCAGACCCGACCAGACCCTGGCCGCGGGCGACCAGAAGCGAAACAGGGCCTCCGACACCATCCACAAGGCGATCGACAGGCCGAACAGATCGAGCCCGATACCAAGATCTCCGCCGAAGAACCAATAGCTGGTGGCAAAGGCCCCGAGTACAAGACCGTACGCCGTCAGCAGGCCGCGGTCGCTGCTGCGGCGCAGCACGGCGACGTTCACCATCCACGGAATCAGGATGTAGGCGACCATCGAGACGTTGTCGATCCAGGCGCCGAAGAAGGTATGGCTACCGTGCATCAGCATCGAACCCGGGCCGAGGAACACCGTGGCCGCGGCATAGGTCAGGGCAATCGGTTGGTTGCCGGTGAATCGGTTTCCGGTGGGCCCTGCGGTCCGGTTCGCCGTCGTTTCCCGGGCCAGAACCACGAACATCGCCAGGCCCGACACGACGAATCCAAGGTTGCCGAGCGTGTTGATCGGTTCCCGGAACAAACCACCATCGACCCGCTCACACCACCGGGAGACCTCACCGATCGGGGGCTCGTTGTCGGCCGGTGTCCACCATCCGGTGCTCCCGCCGATCAGGAACAACACGGCGAAGACCCCAATGGCGACGACTGTCAAGCGCAGGGGCCGGTAGGCGTTGACGTTACCGTCCCCTCCATCAGGCGCGGCGCTGGACCGCCGGGTCATTCGACGATGTTCTTCCGATCCGGCCCTCGAGTGAATTCGGCCCAGGCCCCGAGAACGGCGTCGGTCGCGGCATCGACGGCCGCCTCGTCGGAGGCGATGTCGGAGACGCTGATCCGCATGGCCCGCCGGCCCTGCCAGGTCGTACCTCCCATCCAGGTCCGACCGCTGCGGGCCACGGCGTCGATGACCGCATCCGTTGTGGCGTCACCGGCGGCGCCCGGGCCGAACGAGACCAGCACCTGATTGAGGACGACCGGTGCCAGGATCGTTGCTCCGGCTTCGTCGAGACGGGCGGCGAAGCGTGCAGCAAGATCGCAGCACCGATCGACGAGCTCGGCCACCCCGTTGCGGCCGAGAGCGGCGAGGGTGGCCCACACCGGTATCGCCCGGGCGGGCTGGGACATCTGCAGCCCCAGGTGCATGAGGCTTCGAACACCCTCCGAGCTGCCGAGGTAGGCGGCGTCGGTGGCCATCGTCGCCCGGAGGTGACGACCGTCGGCCACCGCCACCAGACCGCAGTCATAGGGGACGTTGAGCCACTTGTGGCAGTCGGTGGCCCAGGAGTCGGCTCGTTCGACTCCGTCGACCAGGTGTCGGCGACCGGGCGAGGCGGCGGCCCACAGACCGAACGCCCCGTCGACGTGCACCCACACCGGCGCCGTCGACTCCGCCACCTCGTCGACGATGGCGCCCACCGGGTCGACATGACCGGTGTTGACGTTGCCGGCCTGGGTCACGACCAGCGTCGGACCGTCGATCGGCGGTAGGCGCTCGACGTCGATGCGGCCGCAGCCGTCGACGGGAGCGGCGACGATCGAATCGGTACCGATACCGGCCAGCCGCAAGGCCTTCAGGGCCGACACGTGAATCTCGGCCGAGACGATCGCGGTCAGGGACGGTGCACCGGCGAGACCCCGGGTCGCCGTGTCCCAGTCCGCCGCGGCCAGGAGGGCATCCCGGGCGGTGATCACGGCGGTGAGATTGGCCACACTGGCGCCGGAACAGAACGAGGCGGTCGCCGTCGCCGGCAACCCGAGCAGATCGAGCAGCCAGTCGACGCACCGCTCGTCGATCGCCGACGCCAGCGGTGACATGACCGGAAGGGCGATGTTCTGATCCCAGACCGAGGCCAGCACCGAAGCGGCCAGCGCCGTCGGTTCCGTGCCACCGGTGACGAATCCGAAGTAGCGGCCGCCGGTCGACCGCACGGCGTGGTCCCGACCCAGGTCGGCGAGCGCGTCGATCACCGTCTCGGACGATCGAGGACGATCGAGATCGAAGGCGGCCAGCCTCGTGGCGAGATCCATGGCGTGCTCCGCTCCAACAGGCACAACCGGGACGCCACGCTCAGCCGCAATGTAGTCGGCTCCGCGCTCAGCCGCCCGGCGAAACAATTCGGCCTTGGCGGTGCGGCTCCGATCGTTCGGTTCGGCCGGACCCGACATCAGGGACGCAGCGCTCGCGCCAGCGGTTCGGGAAGGGGGTCACGATGGATGACGATCAGCCGCTGCGTCGGGCGGGTGACCGCCACGTACAGCAGATTGAGACCGTGGGGTTGCGATGCAATGCTCGCCGGCTCGACCACGAGCACCGAGTCGAACTCCAGGCCCTTGGCCTCGGCCGGGGTCAGAACCACGAGCCGCTCGCCGAGTTCCCCGCTCAATCCGTCGTCGGCCACGGCCGCCTCCTGAGCGTCGATGTCGACGGTGATGATCGCAACCCGAAGCGCTGCGCCCCGCCTGAGTTCGTCGGCGGCTCGCAGCAACGCCTCGGCCACCGGTCGGTCCGTCCGGACGACCAGGGGATCGAACCCCGATCGGCGCAGTGATCTCGCAAGGGTCAGGTCGGGAGAGATGGCCGCCAGCACGTCCCCGGTCACATCGTCGTTCTCAGCGGGTGACCGGTAGTTCACCGTCAACTCCCGCACATCGAAACGTGGGAGCTGGTCCGGTATCAGATCAGCCCAGCTCGCCACCGGTGAGCCGACCCGCTGCGCCAGATCGCCCACCACCGTCAACGCACCGCCGCTCGATCGCCGGGCCACCATCCGCCACTGCATTGGTGTCAGATCCTGCGCCTCGTCGACGATCACGTGCCCGAAGCGCCAACTGAGCTCAGCTTCGACCAACTCGACGATGGTCGCCGACTCCTCGGCCACCGAGTCGACGGCCTCCAGCTGCAGGTCCTCGGCCGGTGCGCCATCGTATTCGGGTGCGGGCCGCCCGTCGGTGGTGAAGGCCTCCTCTGCTGCGGCCTCGGCCGCGGCCAGCTCCTCGATGGCCTCCATCGCCGAAACCGGGGGCCCATCGTGGCCAGTACCGTCGCCGTCGACATCCGATTCGTCGTCGTAGTAGGGGTCGTTGTAGGTCGGCACGCCGGGTTCATCGTCACCGTCGTCGGGACGTTCGAACGGATCGATGGAGGGCAGGGGCAGGGTGTCCCGGCGGTCGGCGAGTTCGAACTCGTCGGCCTCATGGCGATGGAACAGCGGGTCGACGGGCTCCTCGCCGTCGACGACGTCAGAGGACCGCTCACTGCCGCCATCGGGCGGGCGGATGGCCTTCGTGGCCGGTGGACCGACCAGCGACAGGAGTTCGTCGAGGAGCGCGGCGTCGGCGTCGGACCACCGGCGCCGGTCGAGTTCCGCCTCGGGCGTCCGGGGCCGGTGGAGCCGCTCGAGCCGGTCGGGATCGAGGCCGGCGGCCCGGGCAGCCGATCGGAGCAACGGCACCGAGCCGAGCAGGTCGTTGAGTGCCTGCTCGGGGGTCAGGGAGGGGAAATGGCGCAGCGTGAGCTCCACCACCTCGTCGCTGGTCTCGAACGACTCCCGTGCGTCATCGAGGTTGTGAAAGGCAGGGTCGTAGACCTCGTGGACGAGTGTGTCGATGATCTCACTGCGGAACCAGGCGGCCCCGTCGTTGTGCAGCAGATGGCGCCGGGACCGGTCGAAGATCGCCTGCACCCGATCGACGTCGAGAACCACCCGACGAGAGCCGTACCAGGTGATGAACCGCTCATCCGGGCGCCGTCGACGCAGGGCGACCGCGGCACGCAGGAGCCCCGCCATCTCGGCCGACGCCTTCAGCTCGGACACCTCGGTGGCATCGGACCAACCGAGCCGGGCACCCCGGTAGAGCCGGGGCACCGTGATCGACACCACACCGCTCTCCCCGAGCGACGGCAGCACACCGGAGATGTAGTGGAGGAACTGCTGGGACGGCCCCACGATCAAGACACCGGTGTCGGCCAGCTCGACCCGTTGATCGTAGAGAAGATACGCGGCGCGGTGCAGGGCGACGACGGTCTTGCCGGTACCCGGTCCGCCTTGCACCACCAGCATCCGGTGGCCCGGGGCCCGGATCACGGCGTCCTGCTCGGCCTGAATGGTGGCCACCACCGAGCGCATCTGACCGACGGTCGGTGCCACGAGGCTGGCCAGCAGGGCCGCCTCTCCCCGCAGCCCGTCCGCCGCTGTCGCCGGATCGCTCAGCCGCTCGACGTCGAAGACCTCGTCGGAGTAGTCGACGAGTTCCCGACCCGAAGCACCGTCCTGATAGATCAGATGGCGACGCTGGCGAAATCCCATTGGTTCGAGCGGGGCCGCCCGGTAGAACGGCACTGCGGCTCTCGCCCGCCAATCGATCAGCAGCGGATCGTCGCCGTCGAACACCGTTCGCCGGCCCACGTAGAATTCGTTCCCGTCCTCCGAGGTCATCCGACCGAAGGCGAGCGCCTCACCCTGGGCTTCGAGGTCGGCGACCCGCCGGGCGGCATACATGGCCCGTTCCGAGATCTGCCGCACGAGAACCGCCTGGACCGCGGCGTCGGCCTCGGCGTCCTCGTCGACGATGTCGCGTATGCCGTCCTCCATCGCCTCGGTGGCCTCGGACGCCAACTGGGAGGCCACCCGGCGGGTCTGGTCGAGGTAGGCCTGGTGGGCCTTCTCGATCTCGGCCAGCCGGGCGCGCTCGAGCAGGAGTTCGTCGCCGTCGTGGTCGGGGGCCACGGCGGCGGTGGCGGGCGTCAGGTCGGTTTCAGGACCCGGCATCGGGCTCCCGGAGCATGAGGGCGCTCCGCAGCGCTTTGCAGCACAGGACATCGCGCTGGTTGTAGCCCCGGTGCTCGAACACGACGATCCCCTGGGTGGGTCGGGATTTGGAGGCACGGGCCTCGACCACCTCGGTTTCGACCCGTAGCGTGTCACCGTGGAACATCGGGGCGGGGAACGTCACCTCGGAGAAGCCGAGGTTGGCGACGGTGGTGCCGAGTGTGGTTTCGTGCACGCTGATACCGACCACCATCGCTACGGTCAGCATCGAGTTGACGAGCGGCTTGCCGAATTCGGTTTGGGTCTCGGCGTAGTCGAAGTCGAGGTGGAGCCACGCCGGGTTCATCGTCATCGACGTGAACAGCACGTTGTCGGACTCGGTGATCGTCCGCCTGATGGCGTGGTGGATGACGAGCCCCGGCGTGAGCTGTTCGAACCAGCGGCCGGTGTGAGGGCGCGCGTCCGTCTTCGTTTCGTCGGTCATCTGCTGGTGTCCTCCGTGGTTCGAGGCCCGTCGGTGCCCGTATCGGGACCGACATCGTCCGTGGTGGCCCGCTCGAGAAGTCGACGAGCCTGGACCGCGAGCGGTTCGTCGACCATCTGACCCTCGAAGTCGATGGCGGCCACGCCTCGGTCCGCCGACGCCTCGTAGGCGGCCAGCAGTCGTCGGGCCCGGTCGATCTCGGCGGCCGACGGGGTGAACGCCTCGTTGGCCGCCGTCACCTGCGCCGGGTGGATGCAGAGCTTGCCCTCGTAACCGAGATTGCGGGCCTCCGTCGCCTCCCGCCGGTAGCGGCTGTCGTCGGAGAAGTTGGTGACAACCTGGTCGACAAGCGGTACCGCCGCCAGCCGAGCGGCCAGCGCGACCCCGGCCCGGGCGTATGCCACTTCGGCGTTGCCCTCGGTGCGGACGCCGCCCATGTCGGCCACGAAGTCCTCGGCGCCGAAGTAGGCGGCCACCACCCGGGCGTGGGCCAGAACCAGTCGGGCATCGGCCACACCGAGCGCGGTCTCGATGCCGGCGAAGATACCGACCTTGTGCAATCCGGCGTCGTCGAGCGCGGCGGCCGCCGACTCGAGATCCGACAGCCGCTCGATCTTGGGAATCACAACGGCGTTGATCTCCGGCGGCAGACCGCTGACATCGTCGGCGAACCATTCGGAGCCGACCGGGTTGACCCGCACCACCACGGTCGAGCCGGCCCCCGTCAATCGCGGGACCCACTCGGCCACCACCGTTCTCGCCTTGGCCTTGGCGTTGGCCGGGACGGCGTCCTCGCAGTCGAGAAAGAGCACATCGGCTCCCCGCGAGGGAAGCTTGGCGATGAAGTCGGGGCGGACGGCCGGTGCGATCAACACCGACCGGAGACGGTTCAGACGTTCGGGCTCGGACAACAATTCTCAGTTCGTCGCTTGAGTTCGGGGTGGCATGAGGGATCTGTCAACATGATGGACCAACACGGCGTCCCGCGTCGCCATCGAACACGAAACGGAGCACCGATGGCAGTATCTCCAGTTATCGAGGTCGTCGCACCCCCCGCGCAGCTGGGCGAGTGTCCCATCTGGCACAGCGGTCGGGGCGAGCTGTTCTGGATCGACATCGAGGGGCGCAGGCTTCATCGATGGAATCCGTCGTCGGATTCGGCGGCGACCCGGGACCTGCCCGGCCGCCCCGGGTCCATGGTCTTCACCGACGACGAGGACACACTGCTCGTGGCTATGGAACACGAGCTCGTCTGGTACCACTGGCCGAGCGAGACCGTCACACCGTTCGTGACACTCGAGGAGCCGGGAACCGGCAACCGCCTCAACGACGGCCGTACCGACCCCGCCGGCCGCTACGTGGTCGGTTCGATGCACGAGAAGGTCGACGAACGCCGCTTCACCGGCCTGCTGCATCAGATCGAGGCCGACGGGACCTCGCAGGTTCTGCGCCGCAACATCGGCGTCACCAACGCCAACGCGTTCGACCCGCTGCTCGGCCGGGCCTACTTCGCCGACAGCTTCACCGGCCGGATCCTCACCTGGGACTACGACGCCGACGCCGGCGTCCGCACCGGCGAACGGCTGCTGTTCGCCTACGACGACATCCCCGGCTCACCCGACGGTGCCTGCGTCGACGTCGACGGTTGTCTGTGGTCGGCTTCGGTCCACGGCTGGGCGGTCATTCGAATCACCCCGAACGGACGCCTCGACCGTCGTATCGACCTGCCGGTTCAGAAGCCGACGATGCCTTGTTTCGGCGGGTCCGACCTCTCGACCCTCTACATCACCTCGATCGGCGGGGACGCCACCTCACCCCCGCCTGAGGGCGTCACCCCGGTGGCGGAAGGCTCACTCCTGGCCTTCGACGTTGACGTGGAGGGTATTCCCGAAGTCCCGTTCGCAGGGACGGCTCCGCGCCTGTCGAACTAATGGGGGTAGACCGGCTTGTCACAGAGGTGGGAGGCTGGTGCCGGGCTGCTGGTCGGTGAGCACTTCTTTGAACGGGAGCTTTCGGGATTCCTAGGGCTAGATCGTGCCCCGGCTGGT
>JAOTVU010000048.1 GCA_029863385.1 Acidimicrobiia bacterium | reverse complement strand
ATGTCGGCGTAGCCGTCGATCGGGGCGAAGAAGCCGGCGGTCGACTGGGCGTTCGGGGCATAGGCGGCGTAGTTCCAGGTGTCGACATACGACTGGGCGGTCACCGGGGTGCCGTCGTGGAAGGTGTAGCCGTCCTTCAAGGTGACGACGTAGGTCTGGTTGTCGTCGGTCGTGATCGACTCGGCGTTGGTCATGACCGGCTCATTGGTGTCGCGGTCGTAGTCGATCAGCGTGTCGAACAGCGCCGCGATCACAGCCGAACCCTCGGACTCGGTGTTGTTGATCGGCGTCAGGCTCTCCGGCTGGCCGATGTAGGTGGAGACACGGTCACCAGAGGAATCAGCCTCCTCGTCGGCCGCGTCGGCCTCCTCGTCAGCCGCCGCAGCGTCCTCGTCGGTGGCTTCCACCGCTTCGGTGGTGTCGGTCGTCTCCTCGTCGGCCGAGTCGCTGCCGCCGCAGGCCGCGGCCAGCATGGCGAAGGTTGCCAGCGCAGCCAGCAACCGGAGTAATGGCGATTTCTTCATGGATCTCTCCCCGATGGTTTTATGGTGATTGCAGCAGCACGACATGCCACAGCACATACCGCCTGAGCCAGTCAGACTACCCGCTGAACAAGGAGCAAGGTTGTCATACCGTTCTCTAGTAACGAGATTGAGAAGGCGAGCAGTCGGAATATCGGGGCGTTGTTAGAACAGTGTTCTCCCAGCATCGTCAGCGACGCACCGACTCAACCGGATTTCGGTGACCGCCGGGTTGCGCTATCCGGCTTCGCCCACCAACCGCAGACCGGGGCTCTCCTCGCCGTCGGCGAGCTGCGCCCTGGGCAGCTGGGCCACGAACTCGGTGAGATGACCGGGGAAGACGTGTTCGGCCATGAGGATCGGCCGCCCGCCTTCGCCGAGAGTGGTGCGTCGAACGACCAGCACGGCGCTCCCTTCCGGCACCGCAAGGATCGGGGCGTCGGCGGTACCCACCAGTTCGGCGCCGATGGTCTGTGTGGCCTCGACGGCCCGCTCCGGCAACAGTTCATAGAAGCTGGACCGAGCCACCGCGTCGCGGGAAAGGCCGGCTCCGAGATCCTCGCGACACCAAACGGTGACCCGACCGAACGGCTTGCCGTCGACCATCGACACCCGTCGCACCTCGAGTACCCGGTCACCGAGTACGGGCCGTACGGCGCTCGGTGCGTCGACGAAGCGGAAGTCGATGATCTGCCTGTCGTGGCGGCGACCGGATCGGACCAATTGGCGTTCGATCGAGACAAGGGTGTCGAGGGTCTGAGGCACGGGCTGGGCGGCCACCATCCAGCCGAAGCCCTGGCGGGAGTCCACGAGTCCCTCGTTTCTCAGGATCTCGAGGGCCTTGCGGATCGTGACCCGGCTCGCCCCGTGGGTCGAACCCAGCGACGCCTCACTGGGAAGCACCTGCCCGGGCTCGAGATCGCCGGACTCGATGGTTCGTCGAAGCTCGTCGGCGATCTCCTGATATCTGATACGTCTCATGCTCTATCCCGGTTGAAAGCGACTTGTCATTATTCCTGGAAACTTGCATTATAGTTGTATCAGAACTTGAGGGGTGAATCCAGTCCCGGCCGCAATCCCGTGTCGACTACAACGGCAAGGTAGGATTGCCGCCGAACCTGGGAAACTCCGCCATCCAACCTTCAGCAGACGACGACAAACCACAGAGGGATGCAACCCATGAGCGAAGCAACAAGCGGCAAAGTCGGCCCCGAAACCCCTATTACGCTGATCGAGCGGGTCTACAGCACGCTCGACGAACGGGTCGGGGCGTTCCGGCAACGTATGGGTCGGCCCCTCACCCTGGCCGAGAAGATCCTCGCCAACCATCTCGACAATGCTGACGCCGAGGTCGAACGAGGGGTGACCTACAACGACTTCCGCCCCGACCGGGTGGCCATGCAGGATGCCACGGCCCAGATGGCCTGGTTGCAGTTCCAGACCGCCGGCTTGTCCGAGGTCGCCGTTCCCACCACCACCCACTGTGACCACCTGATTCAGGCCCGCAAGAACGGCCGGCTCGACCTCATGGCCGCCCTCGACGGCAACGCCGAGGTCTACGAGTTCCTCGAATCGGTGAGCGCCAAGTACGGCGGCGGCTTCTGGAAGCCTGGCTCCGGCATCATCCATCAGGTCGTCCTCGAGAACTACGCCTTCCCCGGTGGCATGATGATCGGCACCGACTCCCACACCCCCAACGCGGGGGGACTCGGCATGATCGCCATCGGCGTCGGCGGTGCCGACGCGGTCGACGTGATGACCGGATTCCCGTGGAACGTCCGGTGGCCCAAACTCATCGGTGTACACCTGACGGGCGAGCTGGCCGGCTGGTCGGCTCCGAAGGACGTCATCCTCAAGGTGGCCGAGATCCTCACCGTCAAGGGCGGCACCGGCGCCATCGTCGAGTACTTCGGGCCCGGCGCCAACTCGCTGTCGTGCACCGGGAAGGCCACCATCTGCAACATGGGAGCCGAGATCGGGGCCACCACGTCGATCTTCGGCTACGACGACGCCATGGCCCGATACCTGAAGTCGACCGGCCGGGAGGCGACCGCCGACGCCGCCGACGCCGTCGCCCACCACCTGCGGGCCGACGACGAGGTGCTGGCAAGCCCGGGCGACTACTACGACCAGGTCATCGAAATCGATCTGACCGAGCTGCGTCCACACATCAACGGCCCCCACACCCCCGACCTGGCCCGCGAGGTCTCCGAACTCGGGGCCGAGGCCGAGGCCGAGGGTTGGGCGATCGAGATCTCGGCAGCGTTGATCGGCTCGTGCACCAACTCGTCGTACGAGGACATCACCCGTGTCGCCTCGATCGCCCGTCAGGCGGCCGCCGCCGGTCTCACGGCCAAGACGAAGCTGATGGTGACTCCGGGCTCGGAGCAGGTACGGGCCACCATCGAGCGCGACGGCCTGCTCGACGATTTCCGGGCCATGGGTGCCGTGGTGCTGGCCAACGCCTGCGGCCCCTGCATCGGCCAGTGGGACCGCTCCGAAGAGGAGGGTCACGTTGCCGGGCGGAAGAACTCGATCGTCACCTCCTACAACCGCAACTTCCCGAAGCGCAACGATGGCGACCCGGCAACCCTGGCCTTTGTGACGTCACCCGAGACGGTGATGGCCCTGGCCCTCGCCGGCCGCCTCGACTTCGACCCGCTCACCGATACTCTGACCGCGCCCGACGGAACCGAGGTCAGGCTCAACGAGCCTGAGGGCATCGAGCTGCCGCCCAAGGGTTTCGACGCGGGTGAGAGCGGCTTCCAGGCCCCGCCCGTCGACGGCTCAGGCATCGACGTCAAGGTCTCCCCCACTTCGGATCGACTGCAACTTCTGGAGCCGTTCGGAGCCTGGGACGGCAAGGATTTCGCCGACCTGCCGATCGTCGTCAAGGCCCAGGGTAAGTTCACGACCGATCACATCTCCATGGCCGGACCCTGGCTCAAGTACCGGGGTCACCTGGAGAACATCTCGGGCAACCTGTACCTCGGCGCGGTCAATGCGTACGACGGGTACGAGGTCGGCTACGGGAAGAACCAGCTCACCGGTGAGACCATGACGTTCCCCGACATCGCCAAGGCCTACCACGAAGCCGGCGTGCCGTGGGCCGCCATCGGCGACGAGAACATGGGTGAGGGCTCCTCCCGCGAGCACGCCGCCATGGAACCCCGGTTCCGGGGCTGTCGACTGACCCTGGCCCGCTCCTTTGCCCGTATCCACGAGACGAATCTCAAGAAGCAGGGTGTTCTGGCGTTGACGTTCGCCGATCCGGCCGACTACGACCGCATCGGCGAGGACGATCGTCTGGGAACCGAGGGTCTGGCCGACCTGGCACCGAACCAGCCGGTCACCGTCACCGTGACGAAGCCCGACGGCGAGACCTGGTCGTTCCAGGGGAATCACACGATGAACAATGAGCAGATTGGATGGTTCAAGGCCGGGTCGGCCCTGGCTGTCATCCGCCAAAACGTCGCCGGCTGACAACCCCGCCCCGAACACGATCTGTGCGCTCCGGACCCGGAAAACCGGGTCCGGAGCGCACAGATTGGCTTTTGGTTTGACGAGGTCAGCCGTAGGCGGTGGCGACGAGCTCAGCGAAGAGTTCCTCGGCGTCGATCTCGCCACCACGCCGCCTCAGCCACCCGCAGATGTTGACCACATCGCGATGGAGATAGTTGAGGCCCTGCGGGTTGGCCGCCAGATCGACCGCTTGTGGTAGGTCGATGAACCAGACCCGATCCTCCCACCACAGCAGGTTGTAGGCGCTCAGGTCACCGTGGACGAAACCGGCTCGGACAATCCCGTGCAGTCCCTCCACGATCTGATCGACGACCAGGTCGAGGTCGTCGTCGGAGACGCGGGCCTGAGCGAGCTGCGGCGCCGCCTGGGTGGCGTCGCCAATGAACTCGAGCAGGTACTCGTCGTCGCCGTAGGCCACGGGATAGGGAACGGGCACCCCCTCCTCCCAGAGACGTTTCGTGACGAGGAACTCATGATCGGTCCACCGGCTCTGCAGGAGACGCTTGCCGTAGGTGGACATACGCTCGACGGCACGCCGATCACGGGTTTTGCGGAACTGACGGCCTTCCCGGTATACGACGTCATGGCGGAAGGTGGAAGCCCGTTCGAAGCCGGCTTCCTCCAACTGCCCTTTGGTCGCGACCTTTCGGGGTGCGTACCGTTTGAGGGCGAGCAGGCAACTCCGACCGTCGGAGCCGGTCCGCTCGACCAGATCGATCTGGGCCTCCTTGCCCGATTTGACCGGACCGAAGTTGACGTCGGTCCAGGGTTCCGCCACAAGCCAAGCGGGCTTCGGGCGGTCTTCGACAATGGCCTGCTGGTCCATCGCCGATGCGGTTGTTGGTGTGTTCGACAAGACTGTCTCCATGTTCAGGCGCGGTTCATTCAGGGAACCGGTCACCTGCGCATGGGAGCGTCAGCTTGAGTAGTTCAGACCCTTCGGGTGGCGCGACCGGAACGGGAGTGTCGGGAGAGGACAGTCATGTTGCTCGACTCCTTCGCTTCGGGGGCGGCAGAGCGGCCGCGCGTTCTCGATCGAACGGTAGTTGATGGAGCCTCGCCCGTCGACCGAATTTCGAGACCGCTGGATCAGCCGGCTTCGGGAATGTTGCCGCCGGGATGGGTCAACGCCAGCTCAGCCTCGGTCGGCTCCCGACACTCCCGAGCCTCGGCCGGGAGCAGCTCGACGATGCGGGCCATCAGATCGGCGGTTGCCGCGTCGAGATCGTCGTCCGACAGATCGGTCGGAACCTGATACGGCTCACCGACGGTGACACTGATCGTCGGCGGGTCGGCCAGATTCATGACATAGGGCACCCGACTCGAGCGCGGCCAGGCCTTCTCGGTGCCCCACAGACCCATGGGAACAATGGGTGCTCCCGTGTCCCGGGCGAGGCGGACGGCGCCGTAGCGGCCCTTGAGCGTCGGCTCGAAGAAGGCGGGTCCGCGGGGAATCGTGCCCTGAGGAAACACGGCGATCAACTCACCGGCCGCCAGTGCCCGTGTCGCCTGCATCATCGGCTCGTCGCTTCCGCTGCCCCGGTCGACCCGGATGGCGCCCAGGGCCTTGACGAGGGAGCCGACCAGCGGCGCGTCGGTCACTTCTTTCTTGGACAGGAAGCGAGCCGGTCGGCCTCGCCGGCCGATGGCGTGGGCCACGAGAGCGGGATCGAGATAACTGCGGTGATTCGGGGTGACGATGCACGCTCCGTCGGCCGGGATGTTGTCGATGCCGTTGAGTTCGATCCGCAACCACGGCCACAGCTGTGGCTGGGCGACGGTGTTGATCACATCCTGGAGCTCGACGCCGAGCGGCTTGGGGACACCCTCGGGGGCGTTGAACCACACCCGCGGCCAGCCTCGCGCCACCGCGAACGCGAACAACCGCGGGTCGGGATTGACCGCGACCGGGTAGCCGACCTTCGACAGCATCGGTACGTCGAAGATGCTGTCGGAGTAGGCGTAACTTTCACTGAGGTCGACGACGTTCGCCCTCGCCCAGGCCTGCACCGAGCGGGCCTTGCCCAACGACCACACGAATTCGCCGTCGATCGTGCCGTCGTAGGTTCCGTCGGGCCCGATCCGGTAACGGGTGGCCAGTACGTCGTCGAACTCGAGGAGGTCGGCTGTGGGCTTGATCACGTCGTAGGGGGTGGTGGTGGCCAGCACGATCTTGCGGCCGGCGTCGCGGTGCTCGGCGAGGGTGGCGAGCGCAAACAGTTCGACCTGCGCCATGAGCTCTTCGGCGAGATCGTGACCGGCTTGGCGAACGGCCTCAGCCGGCCAGCCCTTGGCGGCACGAGCCCCCTGGCGGGTGAGGAAGATAGACGGGAGCGTTTCCCCGAAAACGTTGAAGAATCCGAAGGCCAGCCCCTCGCCGGGAATTGATCGTTCCGGCAGCACACCGACCTGGCGAAGCGCCTTCGAGATGGTCGGCCCGCTGGCCAGCGGAATGAGTGTGCGGTCGAGGTCGAAGAAGGCTGCTGATCCGGCTTTCCTTGTCATACGTTCATCTGTCTCCCGCCCGCCGTCTGGTCGGCGCGTCGTCTCCTGCTCAACTGTAGACCGGGCGCGGCAATGCGGACACAAGAGAAAAGGACCGGCCGAGAATGGCCGGTCCTTTATTGAAGGTGTCCGGGCGAAGGGGGGACAAGCCCGGACTTCGAGCAGATGCTGGAGGGGGAACCAGACTGTTCGAGTACTCCATCGTATGGCCGAGTCCGCTATCCGTCAACGCGTTTCGATAGATACACGCCATCGTCTGAGAAGATTGGAGCGGCACTTTTCCGGCAGTTCTGTGCCATCATTATTCGCGATGGACTTACGACAGCTTCAGGCGTTCCTCGCCGTGGTCGAACACGGAGGATTCACCGCCGCCGCCCGAGCGACCCACACGGTCCAGTCCAATATCTCAACCCATGTGGCCCGCCTGGAGCGGGAGCTCGAGGCAACCCTCATCGACCGGTCGACGGGACGCCCGACCGAGGAGGGCGAAGCGGTCCTGACCAGGGTGAGGCGGATACAGACCGAGCTGGCGTCACTGCAGGCCGACGTGTCGAGCCTACGGGGATCGCCCCGCGGCACCGTTCGCATCGGCATCATAGGCACGACCGCCCGCTGGCTGACCCCCATCCTGGCCGAGACCGTGGCGGCGAACTCGCCCGACATCCACCTCGTTGTCGCCGACGGGACCACCCGGGCGATCGAACTCCGACTCCTCGACGGCGAACTCGACCTCGGGCTGGTCGGGCTTCCGATCGACGATCCGGAGATCCGGACCGCCGCCCTCTTCGACGAGGACCACGTCGTCGTCGGCCCGCAGGATCACCCGTTGGCCAAAGCCAAGGGTCCGGTTGAACTGGCCGATCTGGCCAAGTACCCGCTCCTGCTGGCAGCCCCCGGCACCCCGTTTCGGCAGGAGGTCGACGAGACGTTCCGCTCCCGAGGACTCCGCCCGCAGGCCAAGCTGGAGGTGGACGGCCTCCGCCTCCTGGCCTCGATGGCCTTTCAGGGCTTCGGCATCGCCATCGTGCCGGCCACGGCGGCACCGGGTTGGGTCGGTGGACCGTGGACCCGCATCGACGTCGAGGGCATGTCGAGACGAACGGTGGGGCTCGCCGTACGGCGCCGGGGCATGCCGACCGTCGCCGCCCAGGCCACCGTCAACATCCTGCGGGGAATCATCGCAAGCCACGCCGCCGAGGTGCCGGGGCTGCATCCGCTCGGAACCTCCGATTGACCGGCTCGCACGATGACCGACACCGAAGCTGACGTACCGTCGCTGACGACGTTCCGTCAGACGGAGCTGGGCGACCACAGGGTCGTGCTGGCGTCGACCGGCTCGACGACAGCCGAGCCGGTTCTCCGGGCGATCGACGGCTGGCGGCTTGCCACCGCGATCCGTCAGGCCGTCGATCAACGTATCCCGTTCGTCCTGACCCTGAGGACAACCGGTGTGGCCGTCGAGGACGGTATCGGAGCGGCGGCCGGGTGGGCGGGCGCCGCCCGTGAGCTGGTGCTTGCCAGCGGCGTGGTTCCAACCGTCGCCATCGTCTCGGGGCCGGTGGTCTCCGGGCCGGCCCTCCTGCTGGGCTTGTTCGACATCGTGATCCTCACGAACGACTCCTACGTCTACGTCAACGGGCCTCGAAGCGTCGAAACGTACACCGGCGTGCCGGTGTCTGGGCTGGAGCTTGGCGGCGCATCGACCCATCTCCGCTTGACGGGGCTTGCGTCCATGCTCGTCGAGACCGTCGAGGAGGCATTGACGGCGACCGGGGACATCCTCGCCCACCTGCCCGAAAGCGTCGACGAGCTGCCACAGATCATCGAGACCGCCGACCCCGAGGATCGGCTGTGTCCCGATCTCGGTTCGCTGCTCCCCAGCACGCCGGCCGGGTCGTACGATGTCCGCGACGTCATCACCGACGTGGTCGACGACGGCCACTTCCTCGAACTTCGGTCCGGCTGGTCACCGAACCTCGTCACCGGGTTCGCCGCCCTCGGGGGCATGCCGGTTGGCATCGTCGCCAACCAGACGCAGTCCCTCGCCGGGAGCATCGACATTTCCGCCGCCCAGAAGGGCGGGCGGTTCGTGGCCATGTGCGACGCCTTCAACGTGCCGCTCATCACCATGGTCGACACGTCGGGGTTCCTGCCCGGCAAAGATCTCGAGTGGCGGGGCATGATCCGCCACGGCGCCCAGATGGCGTTCGCCTACGCCCGAGCCACCGTGCCCCGGATTGGGTTGATCCTGCGGAAGTCGTACGGGGGCGCCTACATCGTCATGGACTCGGTCAACATGGGCAACGACCTCATGCTGGCCTGGCCGTCGGCCGAGGTCGCCGTGATGGGGGCCAAGGGGGCCGTCGAGATCCTGCACCGGGAGTCGTCACCCGAGGAGCGGGCCGAGCTCGAGGCCGGCTATGAAGCCCAGTATCTGACGCCATATCCGGCGGCCGAACGTTCGTCGATCACGGCCGTGATCGACCCGGCAGACACACGACGGGAACTGGTGGCCGGGCTGCGGATGCTCAGCTCGAAGCGGGAACGCCTGCCGGGGCGCCGTCATGACAACTCCCCGCTCTGACCACCGAGCGGCCGGGGTGAGGGTCGGCCGTCGGGGGGCAACCAAACAATCGGAGCGATTAGGACCGCGAGGCACCCCACCCGCTACATTCGATTCCGAAACAACCATCCATTTCGGTCGATAGGTACCTGCACAACGGGGTGTAGATCCCCGGACCGCAAGCAACTGTGATTCGTGGTGGCCACCCGTGGTTCGACACAACCTGCCGGCAACCCGCCAGCGTCGCAAGCCTTGAGAGAGAGGACAACCGTGCCCGATTCGGTAACGATCACTGACAACCGCACCGGAGAGTCGTTCGAGATACCCATCGTCGACGGAGGGGTCGACGCCTCGGAGTGGCGCAACAACCTCCCCGGCCTGTGGTTCCTCGATCCGGGATTCACCACCACGGCGTCGACCGAGAGCGCCATCACCGAGCTGGACGGCGCCAATGGGATCCTCCGCTACCGCGGCTACCCGATCGAGCAGTTGGCCGAGCACTCGACCTTCCTCGAGGTCTGCTATCTCCTCATCAACGGTGAGCTGCCGAACCAGCAGCAGCTCGACAAGTGGATCTACGACGTCACCCACCACACGTTCATCCATGAGAACATGCGCAAGCGGTTCTACGAGGGCTTCCACTACGACGCCCACCCGATGGGCATGCTGGTGTCGGCCATCGCCGCCCTGTCCACCTTCTACCCCGAGGCCAAGAACATCGAGGATCCCATCAACCGTTTGATCCAGATCAACCGGCTGATCTCGAAGGGTCCGACGCTGGCCGCCATGGCCTACCGGGCCAGCATCGGCATGCCGTTCGTCTATCCCGACAACGAACTCAACTACGCCGAGAACTTCCTTTCGATGATGTGGAAGATCGCCGAGCCGCGCTACATCCCGGATCCGGTGCTGTCCCGGGCGCTCGACGTGCTGCTGATTCTCCACGCCGACCACGAGCAGAACTGCTCGACGACGGCGCTCCGGGTCATCGGCTCGTCCCATGCCGATCCCTACAGCTCGGTGGCCGGCGCCACGGCGGGGCTCTACGGCCCCCGCCACGGCGGCGCCAACGAGGCCGTCATCCACATGCTTCGAGACATCGGGTCCTACGAGAACGTCGAGTCGTTCATCGAGACGGTCAAGGGCGGCGACGGTCGGCTCATGGGCTTCGGCCACCGTGTCTACAAGGCATACGACCCTCGAGCCCGGATCGTCAAGGACCACGCCGAGGAGGTGTTCAAGGTGACGGGCAAGAACCCTCTGCTCGACATCGCGCTCAAGCTCGAGGAGATCGCCCTCGAGGACGACTACTTCAAGAGCCGCAACCTGTATCCGAACGTCGACTTCTACACGGGGTTGATCTACCAGGCCATGAACTTCCCGATGGACATGTTCACCGTGTTGTTCGCCATCGGCCGAATGCCCGGCTGGCTGGCCCACTGGAACGAGGCCATCGAGGCCAACGTGAGGATCTCCCGGCCCCGCCAGGTCTACGTCGGCCCCAGCGAGCGCAACTACGTGCCGGTCTCCGAACGAGACTGAGCGTCAGGCCGCTCTCCGCTCAAAGACCCTCGACCACGTCCACCAGGATCTTGCCCACATTGGCATTGGACTCCATGTAGCGGTGGGCGTCGGCGATGTCGGCCAACCGGTACCGGGAATCGATGACCGGCACCAGGGAACCGTCGTCGAACAACGGGAGGAGCTCGGCGCGGACCCGCTGAGTCAGAGCGATCTTCTCCTCGATGGGACGGGCCCGCAGCACCGTGCCGATGATCGACGCCCGCTTCGGGAGAAGCATGCCGAGTGGCAACTCGACCGTCTGGCGACCCATCACGCCGACCTGAACGAGGCGGCCACCGGTGCGCAACGACTTGATGTTGTCGATTGTGTACTCGCCACCGATGACGTCGAGCACGACATCGACGCCGTGGCCCCCGGTGGCTTCCGCCACCACGTCGGCGAACGATTCGGTTCGGTAGTCGATCACCCGGTCCGCCCCGAGTTCGAGGCACCGATCATGCTTGGCGACCGATGCGGTGACGGCGATGAAGGCTCCGATGGCCTTGGCGATCTGGATGGCCGCCGTGCCGACGCCAGACGCCCCGGCGTGAACCAGCGCCCAGCGGCCCGACGTCAGTCCGCCCTGAACCACCAGGGCGTCGAAAGCCGTCAGGAACACCTCGGGGATGGCGGCCGCGTCGGCGACAGGGATCGACGGAGGCACCGGCAACGCCTGTCGCTCGTGGATGACCAGACGTTCCGCGTAGGCGCCGCCGGCGACGATTCCCATCACTTCGTCGCCCTCGGACCACGCCGTCACCCTGTCGCCGAGCGAGGCCACACGACCCGAGAACTCCATCCCCGGGATCTCATCGGTCATGGGTGGACCGGGATACATGCCCCGCCGCTGGAGGAGGTCTGCCCGATTCAGGGCCGTGGTCACGACATCGACCGCGATCTCCTCGGGGCCGGGTCGAGGCTCCGGCACGTCCTGCAGGGAGAGGACATCGGGTTCACCGTAGGACGTCAGAACTACTGCGCGCATCGCCTCACGGTAGCGCGCCGATCATCGAGCGCCCGTCCCCCGTCGATGATCGGTTCGCCTCACGGCGTGCTCACTCGAGGTGGCGAACCTCGTCGAGCGGATCGGAGGACACCCGGGCCAGACCGATCTCGATGTCGGCGGGCACCACGCCGTGCGGGCCTATCAAGATCGGGTCCAGAACGAGCCGTCCGACACCGGTGTGCGAGCCTCCGACGTCGGCGATCGTCACCGCCAGCCGGCGAAGCTCCTCCGCGGCCTCGTCGGTCAACTGTGCCGGATCGACGCGTTGCCGGTACGCAGCGATGAGATCGTCGAGCCGCTGGTCAGTGGTGGGAAGAAACGTTCTGTCGAAGGGTTCAACCGTTTCGTAGCCGGATCCGCCGAAACCGATCGAGAGGCTGGGTCCGAGGGCGGGGTCGCGGGTCAGAGCCAGTCGGGCCATGACCGAGTAAGGCACCATCTTCTGCACAACGGCCCGATCGATGGCGGCGCCCCAGACATCGGCCATGCGGTCGTAGGCAGCCTCCAGCTCCGATCCGTCGTGCAGATCGATCGCCGTGCCACCACCGACCCCGACCGCGTTCGACAGACCATCGATCTTGAGCACGACCGGATACCCGATCACCTCGGCGGCACGGCGCAACTCATCGAGATCTCGACCCGAGACGAACGGGGCCATGGGTAGACCGAGGTCGGCCAGTAACCCCGGCGACTCGTCACTGGCCAGGCCGAGCCGCCGAGAAGCGGCCGATCCCAGGACACTGTCGACCTGAGCGCGCCCGCGATCGGTCCGATCGGCGGCGACGGCCTCGACGCCCGATGACCGCCACCGTCCATAGGCGGCACTCCGGGCCAAGGTGCGGGCGGCCTCCTCGGGGAAGGTGAAGAACGGCAGGCGTTCGATGTCGACACCGCTTCGGTCGTACAGGCCGACGACCATGAAAGGCTTGTCGACCGAGCGGTTGACCCGATCGGCAAGGCGTTCCAGTTCGACGAGCGGAATGTCGTCGGTCGGAACGAGCGCCAGGATCACGGCATCGACCTCCTCGTCGACGCCGGTGGCCACGATCACCCGCTCGTAGTCACCAACGGTTCCGACTCGGCTCACAGCCACCGTGAGTCCGAAAACCTCGGACACCTGGTCCAGGTCGTCGATGAGAATCGATCCACTCGGCACACTCTCCACGACACCGGTCGGTACAACTGGCCTGAGGTCGAAACGACGACAGGCGGCCTCGGTGAGGCGGGCCAGGGAGGCGCTGTTTGACACGACGGCCACCCGGGGGCCGAGCGGCACCGGCTGAGAACTCATCAAAGCCGCCTGGTCCGCCAGCTCCGAGACCGCGTCGACCAGGATCACCCCCGACTCCGCCAGGAGTTGGGCGCTCGGCGTATCGGCCGGACGGACAGCGACAACCGGCTTGGTCATGGAGCTCAGGCGCGCGGCATCGGCGAGCGAACGGGCACCGAGCCGCCCCGTGCTGAGCCGCTCGGTGTAGACGACGATGACCTTGACGGCGTCATGCAGCGCCCAGGTTCCGATCAGATCACCGATGGTCACATCGGCCTGATTCCCGACCCCCACCACCTGTGACACACCGATACCGGCCAACCGGAACTGGTCGACAACCGCCGCCGCCAGCAAGCCCGAATCGGAGGCGAGCGCCACGCCTCCCGGTTCGAGGGCAACGGGGACGGCCATGAGGTTGAGGTTCACCGACGGCGCCGTATTGGCGACACCGAAGGCGTTTGGACCGATCATGCGCATCCCGTGTTTGCGGACGGTCGCCAGCAGTTCCCGTTCCCGTTCGGCACCCGCGGCTCCGCTGTCGGCGAAGTCGGATGCCACCACCAGCACACCATGGACACCGGCCTCGCCGCATTCGTCCACGACCGATGCCACTCGATCGGCCGGCACCGCGATCAGTGCGAGGTCGATCACCGGTCCGCTTTGGGATGATGACCCGTCGGCGCCGTCCGGCTCTCCACCCTCAACGTCGCCGCCCGCAATGTTCAGGTCGACAAGCGCCTGAGTCGCAGCGGCCACGGTTGGGTGAGGCGTCCGGCCATGCACCTCCGACGGGTTTGGATTGACGGCGAATGCGGGCCCTTCGAACGCTGGTCCGAACCCGAGACCCAGAAGGTTGCCGAAGAGCTGATGGCCGAGGCTGCCGGGTCGGTGACCGGCCCCGACGACGACCACCGAGGTCGGTTCGAGAAACGGGGCGATCGAGCGACTGACGGCCCGACGGAGCCGGTCGTTGATGAGAGCCCGTCCGATGCTTGTCGGTGTGAGATCGATCTCGACTTCGATGAAACCGTCGGCGAACCGGGTCTTGGTCGTGAAGCCGGCGGCCCGGAACACACCGAGCATGCGGTAGTTCTCGGGAAGCACGTTTGCCGTGAACGTGTTGAACCCGTTGGCTCTGGCTGCAGCCGCCAGGTATTCGAGGAGAAGGGTGGCCAGACCCCTACCGTGATTGGCGTCGTCGACGAAGAACGCCACTTCGGCAACCGACTCGGGCAGACTACCGTGCTCGTACCGGGCCACAGCCACGAGTCGACCGCCGTCGAAGGCCACGAACGCCATGCGGGCCCGATAGTCGACCTGGGTGATGAAGTCGAGGTCCTGGTCGCTGAGCTCCGGGCGAGGACGGAAGAAGCGGAAATAGATGCTCTCGGCGGATTGGCGGCTGTGGAAGTCGGAAATGGTGTCGCGGTCCGTCGGCCGGATGGGACGGATCTCCACCGTTTCGCCGTCGGCCAGGACGGCGTGGGTCTCCCACTCCCGGGGATAGTCGGAGACCCCCGCTCGGGGATCGAGTTCGTTCATCGTGAAACTAGCCCTGCTCGGCGGCCCTGCGGAGGAAATCTGCCGCGACCGGCGCCGCCACCGAACCGCCGAACCCACCGCCGTCGACGACGACGGCGAAAGCGACGTCGCCCTGATAGCCGATGAACCAGGCGTGGGTCGGTGGCGGGTCACCGGAGCCGAATTCGGCGGTGCCCGTCTTGCCGTGGACCCGACCACCGGGAACACCCTTGAGCGCCTGCCCGGTCCCGTAGTCGACGACGGCACCCATCATCTCCTGCAGCGACGCGATCATGACCGGGGCGAGGGCCTGCGCGCCATCGGCACCTGCTCCCTCTCCAACGACGAGCGTCGGTGGGCGATAGGTGCCGTCGGCGACTGTGGCCGCCATGACCGCCATGCTCAGCGGGCTGACCAGGACCCGTCCCTGCCCGAACGAAGTGGCGGCTCGATCGACGGCCGAGTCGGAAACGGGCACCGAACCGGAGAACGCCGGGGTTCCGAGGCGGTACTCGGCCCCGACGCCCAGGTCACGCGCCACCCGGGGCAGCGTTCCGGCATCCATGGCCGTGCCAAGCTCCACGAACGACGTGTTGCAGGAGTGAGCGAAGGCGTCACTCAGCGAAACGGTGCCCCGGTCCTTGGTTTCGGAGTTCCGGAACTCCTTGCCGTCAACCGCCAGCGACGACGGGCAACCGACGGGCTGATCGGCGGCCACTCCCTGTTCAAGCGCAGCGTAGGCCGTGACCACCTTGAAGATCGATCCCGGTGGATACTGCCCGGTCAGCGCATGATTCTCCACCGCCGCTCCGGGACCGTTGGCCACGGCCAGAACCTCACCTGTCGACGCCCGGACGGCCACCAACGAACTCGGCAACCCGGTGGCCTGCAAGGCCTGCTCGGCCGCCACCTGGTAGAGGTTGTCGATCGTCGTTTGGACCGCCTCCGGGGGCTGTGGCGCCGACAGGTGGACGACGTTGACCTCCGCATCCGCCGGGATCTCCTGACCGGCACCATCGCGCAACGGGAACCGGCGCTCGATTCGTATCCGGAATCCGGGAAGACCGGCAAGGCGTTCGTTGTAGACCGCCTGGAGACCCGAGCGGCCGACGAGGTCGCCAACCGCGAAGTAGTCGGGCGACCGCTCCAGGATCTCGGCCGTGACCTCCCCGGTCCAGCCGAGCAACGCCCGTCCGTAGGCGTCGTCGGGGGTGAGGGTGGCCGTCGTCTCGGTGAGGACCACCCCCGGTAGCCCGCTGAGCGGCGACGCCAACAACTCGAGGTCGGCCACTCGTTGCGTGGCCACCGGTGTGACGGCGTCCGACGGCGACCTTTTCAGGCGCTCGGCGAGTTCGGGTCCGTCGATCGACAGGATTTCGGCCAGGATGTTCGCCAGGTCATCGATCGAGGCCACGTCCCGGGTGACGACGCCGACCTCGACGACGGGTCGCTCCCCCACCAGCTCGAACCCTCCCGCCCCGAGGATCGGGGCCCGGGGCGAGGTCACCCGTTCCCGAACGAACACGTCGCCGGGCGTCAGCCCTGCGTGCAGCACCGCCGGATCCCAGTCGATCTGCCACTCCGGACCGACCAGGACCAACCGCAGCTCGCCTTCGGTGGAGAACACCGTGCCATCGGCCAGCGTCCAGTCCAGGTTGACCGGTCCGACTACACGGAACTCCCCGTCGGGGATGAGCCGTCCGACGGATGCGGCCAGGCTGAACTCACCGAGTCCTTCGGTGATCCGGTCGAATTCCGCCACCACATCGAACGGCCGCTCGTAGGCGAAGGGCTGGTTGGCGATTGCCCGGGATCCGAGCGCCTCGGCCACCGCGAGAGCGCGTTCGCCGGCGGTGGCGGCCGGATCGGGCGCTGGCTGTTCGACCACCTCGCTGATCGTCGCCGCATCGGTGTCGTCGGTCAACGTCGCGTCGTCGGCCGAAAAACCGACACGCAGGAGCACGATGAGTCCGACACCGGCCAGGACCACGGCCACCCCAAGGGGGATCAGCAACCGAGCCGCCGACCAGTCGGCGTAGACCTCTCCACCTTCGACCCCGGCTCGAGACTCGACACCGCCATGATCCAGGACGGTTTCGTCGTCGGCCGTGCGCACCCCAGACATGGTAGTTGCCCGCCGGCTGCCTCGTCCGCCGATCGGGTCGCATCTCGCCACGACGTTTGCCACCTACGATGGACCCACCGTGGCGACAGAGTCCGCATCATGACCTCCGACATCGCACCCGTCCCTCCGAGCGAAGTCGAGATGGGCACCCACCTGTCCCGGCTGGCCAGGCCGTTCATCCTGGCCGCTCCGCTGATGATCGCTGTACTGCTTCCGGCCGCCCTCTACGGCCAGCGGTCACGGGACGTGGCGGCCGAGGCAGACCGGGCGCTGATCGGGTCGCTTGTTTCGACCGGCGACGATACGGCCATGACCATCGACCCGGAGATGCTCTGTGACCCGTCGGCCGCGGCCACGTTAGCCACGACCTTCACCGAGATCGATGTCTCGGGTGACGGTCACAAGGCATCGGTCACCGGCCTGGGATTCGACTCGGTGACCGTCGATCTCAAAGGCTGGGTCGACGAGCCGTCCGGGCCGGACAGGGACGACATCATGATTCGGTTGGAACGAGCCGGCAATCGGTGGTGTGTGGCCGACGTGAAGACGCTCGTCGCGGCAACCGGATAGACCTCCGATCAACGGAGGCCGGATCGGGTGCCGGGACTGAGGGGGTCCCGGCACCCGACATCTCGGTCGGCTCTCCCGGTCAGCCTGCGGGCGGCAGGAGGACGCTGTCGATGACGTGAATGACCCCGTTGCTGGCCTCGACGTCGACCGCGGTCACCGTGGCGTCGTTGACCATCACCGTGTCGCCGTCGACCGAGATGGTCATCTCGGCGCCGTTGACGGTGGCGACGGACTGGCCGTCCATGGTCACCACATCACTCGACGGGACCTCACCGGCCACGACGTGGTAGGTCAGGATCGACTCGAGAGTCGCCGTGTCGGCCAGCAGCTCTTCGGCGGTGAGTCCGAGGGCGTCGAGGGCGGCGACGAAGGCGTCGTCGGTCGGGGCGAAGACGGTGAAGGGCCCATCGCCACTCAGGGTTGTGTCAAGGCCTGCAGCCTGAACTGCGGCCACGAGGGTGGTGAAGCTGCCGTTGGCCACGGCGACATCAACGATCGTGCCGGGTTCGTCCATGGCGTCCTCTTCGGCCATGGCGTCGTCTTCCATGGCTTCGTCAGCAGCCGTGGTTTCCTCGGTGGTTTCCTCCGTCGACTCCGACGCCTCGGCCTCGGTGGCGTCGTCGCCGCAGGCGGCGGCAACGAGGGTCAGCGCGAAGAGCGCGGCAAGCAGGGAAAGTAGCTTCTTGTCCATGATTTCCTCTCCAGTGGTGGTACGAACAGAGCGGCGGATACCGCCGTCTATACCTCCGTAGGGTTGAGGAACGCAGATGCGACCCATCAGGTGACAGGTGCCACGCCGGGCACCTGGATCTGTCAGGCGGTCAGTCTCGTCGGAGCACGGGCAGTCGTATGTCGAAATGGTCCCGGATCCGTCGCTCGGCCTCCGGGGTGAGGTGGCCGGGAACATGATCGGCCAGTGTGGCGACCACCCGATCGTGGGCGACATCGGCCACTCGTCGAGCGCCGGCGTCGACCCAGTCATCCGGACTCAACCGATCGCCCACCTCCGGGTACACGTACTCGCTCTGCATCATGGAGAGCGTCTGACTGTGACCAAGGAAATGACCGGCACCCCGCACGACTTCGGCGATTGTCGACGTCGACAGTGTCTCCGGGGTGACCTCGATGCCGCGGACCGTACGGTTGATCGCTCCCAGCATGTCGTTGTCGATCACCATCGCCTCCAACGAGCACGCCATCAGGCTGGCCAGCATGCCGGCCGACTCATAGATCAGGTTGGCCCCGGCGTTGGCCGCCAGTGTGACGGCGTTGCCCTTCTCGTGACCGGCCTGATTGTCGGCCAGCTTGGAGTCGGCCATGCCGGCCGCCACCCCCGAAGGCAATCCGAGGTGGTTGGCCATCTGCGCCGCGGCCGCGTTGAGGATGGCCTCCTCCCCGCTGCCCCCGCTCATCGCACCGGTCCGCAGGTCGGAGACGAACGGCCACAGCCCCATGATGCAGGGGTGGCCGGGCGACAGCAGGTTGACACAGGTCAGCCCGGCCAGGCATTCGGCGAGCGCTTGAGCCAACGAACCGGCCAGGGCTGCAGGCGAGGTCGCACCGGCCTGACCGGCCGAGAGCAGGTTGATCGGGATGCCGGCCCGAACCTGTTCGGCCAGACACAGAGCCGAATCGTGTGCGAATCGCAGGGGTGGGACGACAAAGGTGTTGTTGGCGATCATGAACGGTCGCCGCCGGAACTCGCCCTCACCGCCGAGGGCGATGTCGTACATGGCCGCCACCTCGTGGACGTGTTCGGGCTCGAAGAACGAGGTGCCCTGGGGCTTCGATGTACCGGCCATCGTGGCGAACGCCGTGTTGATGTCGACCAGTCGCGAGGTCTCCATGTCGCGGGCCACCACGGTGCGGACGAACAAATGAATGTGGTCCAGGGTGTCGGCGAGCCGGGCTGTGTTGTAGCAGTCGTTCAGCTCGCTGTGGCGGAAGCGCTGGGTTTCGTGATCCAGGATCAAAACGGCGGCACCGGCAGTGGCGAAGTGCACCCGGTCGCCGCCGAGAACCACCCCGTCGTCGGAGCCGAAGTGATGGACCGTGAACTCCTTGGCCGCCGTTTCGATGGCCCGCTGCACGACATCCCGAGGGAAGCGAAGACGATCGTACTCGTCGACACGGCCACCGGCGGCCGTGACCAGCGCCCGGAACTCCGGCGTGGCCTCCCCCATGCCCAGATCCTCGAGCAGCCAGAGCGCAGCGTCGAACACATCGGCGCACTGCCGATCCGTCAGCGGTTTGAACCGGCCGCCCCGCATGCCGGGGCGAACGGCTCTGGCCTCGACGTCGAGCGGCGCCTGCCGAAGCGCGACCCGAGCCGCC
The DNA here is from genome assembly GCA_029863385.1 of Acidimicrobiia bacterium. GTDB lineage: Bacteria > Actinomycetota > Acidimicrobiia > Acidimicrobiales > SZUA-35 > JAHELU01. The sequence continues at coordinate 11,792 of JAOTVU010000048.1, read as the reverse complement.
CGACCCCCCGAACGGCTTGGGCGTTGCGCCGCCATCAGACTCGAAGCCGTTCGTTGCCAGGGTCGTGCGCCGCCTCGGCCAGCACCGTGGCCGGGCGTCGCTCACCCTGGAGTTGGATCTCGAACGTGGCTCCGGGCTGGGCATGGGACGGGGCCACATAGGCGAAGGCGAGGCTCTTGCCGACGCTGTGCCCGTAGGCTCCCGAGGTGGTGAGCCCGATGATCTCACCGTTGGCGTACACCGGTTCATTACCTCGGCAGTCGTTGTCCGCGACCGTTTCACCGTCTTGGACCTCGCAGTAGACGAGGAGCCAGTCGAGTTTCTCCCGACCGACGTCGAGCCGTTCCTGCACCGCCTCCCGGCCGACGAACGGTCGGGTCATGTCCACGAACCGACCGAGTTCGGCCTCGACCGGAGTGATCTCGGTGGTCAGCTCCGACCCCATGGCCTTGTAGGCCTTCTCGATCCGCATGACGTTCATCGCATAGGAGCCGTAGTGGACCATGCCGTGGGGTTCGCCGGCGGCCACCAGGGCTTCGTACAACTCCACCATCCGGTCCATCGGGTGGTGCAGCTCCCAGCCGAGCTCGCCGACGTAGCTGACCCGGAGGGCGATGCAGGGCACACCGGCCACGGTGATCTCCTGCCCGGTCAACCAGCGGAAGGATTCGTTGGCGAGATCGGCATCGGTCAGCGATTGCACGATGTCACGGGCCCGGGGACCGGACACCGCCAGGATGGCCAGCTCCTCGGTGCGGTCCGTGACGGTGACGTCCTCGCCGTCGAGGCCGTCGGCCCGACCATCGCTGCCGATGTGATGAGCCAGCCAGTCCCGATCGTGGAACTGGGCGGTGATCCCGGAGTTCAGGTAGAACCGGTCGGCGGCCAGCCGGGTGATCGTCATCTCGGCTTCGATGCCACCCAGTTCGGTCAGGAAGTGGGTGAGCCGGATACCCCCGTCTCGCTTCGGCATCGTGTTGGCCGCCATCCGTTCGAGGAATGCTTCGGCGTCGGCACCGGTCACCTCGAACTTCGAGAATGCCGTCAGATCGGCCAGGCCGGCCCGCTCCCTTGTGCCTCGAACCTCGGCGGCGACGACCTCGAAGGCGTTCGAACGACGGAACGTGTGCTCCTCCGGCTCGCCGAAGTACTGGGGCCGCTCCCACCCGAACACCTCCTGCCATTGAGCGCCCCGAGCATCGAGTCGCTCGTAGATCGGGTCGGTCTTCTGGGGGCGCCCGGCGAAGCGCTCCTCCCCCGGTTTCCGGGTCTGATACATCTCGTGGAACTCGTCGATCGCTTTGTCGATGGCGTACCGGCCCGTCGGCCCGCAGTGATCACCGAACCGGCGCGGGTCCATCTCGGCCACGTTGACCTCGGTCTGACCGTGCACCATCCACTGGGCCAGGTACTTTCCCGCCCCCGGACCCTGGGTGATACCGATCGAAGCGCCGGCACACATCCAGTAGTTCCGCACGCCGGGGGCCGGGCCCATCAGGTAGCCCGAGTCGGGCGTGTGGGTGATCGGCCCGCTGACGACGGTCTTGATCCCGGCCGACTCGAAGGCCGGGATTCGCTTGCCGGCTTCGATCAGCCACGGCATCAGGGTGTCGACATCGGGTGGGGTCAGGTAGAAGTGCAGATCCCAATCGATCCCGTCGATACCGTAGGTCTGGGCGTTGGCCCGCTCGTAGGGACCGACGAGCAGGCTGTCGATCTCCCGCCGGTAGTACGACGAAGCCCGAGGGTCGCGCACCACCGGCGGGTCGAAGTCGCCGAGATCGATCATCTCGGCCATGGGCTCGGTGATCAGGTACTGGTGGATGACCGACACGATCGGCACCTCCACGCCGGCCATCGCCCCGACCTGGGGGGCGTAGCAGCCGGCCGCATTGACCAGGTGCTCGCAGACGACACGACCCTGCTCGCCCTTCTGCTCGTAGACGACCTCCCAGCGGCCGTCGGGCAGCGGATTGGTCTCGGTGACGAGGGTGTGGCGTTCCAGCTCCCCGCCGAGCTGACGGGCCCCCTTGACCATGGCCGCGGTGACGCTGGAGGGGTCGGTCCAACCGTCGTTCGGAGTCCAGAAGCCGAGCTTCACGTCGGACACGTCCATGAAGGGCCAGTGGTTCAGGATCTCGGAGGGCTCGATCAGGTGGTTCTCGACGCCGATCAGATCGAGCATGCCGCTCACGTAGCGGAACCAGTCGACCTGGTGGCGGTCGAGAGCGAGGCGTATCGCGCCGGTGCCGTGCCAGCCCGATGCCAGACCCGTCTCGGCTTCGATCCGCTCGTACAACTCGGGCGCCACCGCATGACACTTGGCCATGTTGAGGCTGCCGATGAAGTGCGGTATGAGCCCGGCGGCATGCCAGGTCGACCCCGAGCTGAGCTCACCCTTCTCGATCAACACGGTGTCGGTCCAGCCCTCGTGGGCCAGGTGGTAGAACAGACCGGCCCCCATGGCCCCGGCCCCGATTATCACTACCTGCGCTTCGTCCTTCATGGTCCTCTTCTCGGATGTTCTCGGGCGGGTCTCGGACGTCGACTCAGAGCCGAACCCGCTGATTGGTCGGATCGTAGAACGATCGGATCGACGGCGTGGCCGGAAGCGGCTCGGTGGCCACCTCGATGGCGAAATCGCCGCCGTCGAGCCAATCCTGGGTGACGCCATCGGCGTGTTCAAGGTAGCCCATGGCCAGCGCCCGGCCTTCGACATAGCTCCACATGCCGCTCGACGTGCGGCCGACGATTTCACCGTTCCGCAGGATCGGCTCGTCGTGATAGAGCAGGCGGTCGGGATCCTCCAGCCGGAACTGGATCTGCCGCTTGCGCCGGGGCTGACCCCGTTGCGCCACGAGCGCCTCCCGACCGCGAAAACCGCCGGCCTTGTCCCAGGCCACGGCGAAGCCGAGTCCGGCCTCGATCGGGGTGTCCTCGTCGGTGATGTCGTGACCCCAGTGCCGGTAGCCCGATTCCAACCGAAGGGTGTTCATCGCGTGGTAGCCGGCGTGACGCAAACCGTGGGCCGCCCCGGCATCGACGAGGGCGTCGTGGAGGGCCACGGCGTGTTCGTAGGGCACATAGAGCTCCCAGCCCAACTCGCCGACATAGGTCATGCGCAGCGCGAGCACATCGATCAGACCGTCGGCCGTCTTCACCCCGATGGTCCGGGACCACCCGAACCCGAAGGCGTCGTTGTCGAGCTCGGCGTCGGTCAGCTGAGACAGCACCGCCCGGCTGCTTGGCCCCATCAGTCCGAGCATGGCGGTCTGGTCGGTGACGTCGGCCAGTGCGACATCGCGGCCTCGGGCCGCTCGTCGAAGCCAGGCCCAGTCGCGGGTGGCGGCGGCTGCTGCGGTCACCACGAGAAAGTCCTGCTCGTCCCGTCGGGTCACGGTCAGATCGGCCTCGATACCGCCCCGGTCGTTGAGCCACTGGGTGTAGACGGCCTTGCCGATGGGAACATCGATCTCGTTGCCGCTCATGTGGTTGAGCACAGCCAGGGCATCGGGCCCGGTGACGGTGAAATTGGCGAACGAGGTCTGGTCGAACAACCCGACGGCGTTGCGCACGGCTTCGCACTCCCGGCCGCTGGCCTCGAACCAGTTCTGCTTTCCCCACGAGTAGTGGTACTCGGGGTCCTCGCCCCCGGTGGCGAACCAGTTGGGCCGCTCCCACCCGGCCGTTTCACCGAACACCGCCCCGGCCTCGGCGAACCGCTCGTGGAGTGGCGACACCCGGACTCCTCGGGCGCTCTCGTATTGACGGAACGGCCAGTGCATCGCGTAGAGCAGACCGAGGCTCTCGGAGATCCGCTGGTCGAGGTAGGCCGGTTCGCCCTGGAAGGCGAAGGTGCGGCGGATGTCGACGGCGGAGAGGTCCATCGGCGGGTGCCCGTCGATGATCCAGTCGGCCAGGACCCAGCCGACACCACCGGCCGACTGGATGCCAACCGAGTTGAACCCGGCTGCGACGAAGCAGCGGTCGACCTCGGGTGATTCGCCGAGGTGGTAGACACCGTCCGGGGTGAAGGCCTCGGGTCCGTTGAAGAAGAGTTGGAGACCGACCTCGCCGAGTACCGGCATGCGGTGGATGGCCCGCTCGAAGATCGGGCCGACGTGATCCCAGTCCTCGGGCAGCGTGCCGAACTTGAAGTCCCGGGGAATGCCGTCGAGGTTCCAGATCTTGCCTCTCGGTTCGAAGAAGCCGGCCATGATCTTGCCGGTCTCCTCCTTGAAGTAGGTGTAGTTGCCCGGATCGCGAACCGTCGGCATGTTGGGCCGGACCGCGTCGATCGGCTCGGTCACGATGTAGAAGTGCTCGCAGGCCTGCAGGGGAACGTTGACGCCGGCGGTCCGGGCCAGTTGGCGGGTCCACATGCCGCCAACCAACACGACTGTCTCGGCCTCGACCGAACCCTGCTCGGTGGCAACGCCGGCGACCCGGCCGGCCTCGGTCAGCACCTCGGTCACCGCGATCCCCTCGATGATGGTCACACCCTTGGCCTTCGCCCCTTTGGCCAGGGCCATGGTGGTGTCGACCGGCGAGGTCACGCCGTCGTGGGGGATGTGGAGCGCACCGACGAGATCATCGGTCCGCAGCAACGGGCAGAGTTCGAGAGCCTCGTCGATCTCGATGATCCGGATGTCGACACCGACGGTCTTGGCCATCGACACACCCCGCAGCAGCTCCTCCCACCGCTCGTGGTCCGACGCCACCGACACCGAACCGGGCGTTCGATAACCGGTGGCCTGCCCGGTCTCGGCTTCGAGATCCTCGAACAGTCGGGCCGAATACGTGGCCAACCGGGTGAGGCTGTGGCTCGACTTGAGCTGGCTGACCAGACCGGCGGCGTGCCAGGTCGTGCCGCCAGTGAGTTGGCCCTGCTCGACGAGGAGCACATCGGTGACACCCCGTCGCGCCAGGTGATAGGCAATCGAGCAACCGACGATGCCTCCGCCGACGATCACCACTTCGGCCCGTTGCGGTAGCGCTGGCACGTGCACCGATTCCTTGTTTCGGGGGGAGCGCGTCGGGCCGACCTCGGCCGTCACTCCCAGTCTGTTTCCGACACGCTAGCAAGCCGCCCCCGCTATGTCTACAGCTGCATATTTCGAATGCCACGTATAGCATTCGAGTTATAGAGCAACAGGGTCATGGAGCATTTGCACGGTGACCAGGGCAAGGGAGGCATGATGGCAACGTCGAAGCTGAGCTACCGCCAGTTGGAAGCGGTCGTGACCGTCGCCGAATGGGGCAACATCTCCCATGCAGCCGTCCAGCTCTCCATGTCGCAGCCGGCGCTGTCGCGGATGGTGTCCACGGTGGAGGGCTACTTCGGCGTCGACCTGTTCGACCGCGACGGCCGCGGCGTTCGGCTCACCGACGCCGGAGAGCGGCTCGTCGAGCACGCCCGCCAGGCACTGCGCCACCTCAACGACATGGAGGACGAGCTGCGATCGCTCGACGGTCGGGTCCGGGGGAAGATCTGTGTCGTGATGCCCGACACGGTCGGTCACAGCGTCTCGCTCCCGCTCATCGACCGGGTCGCCGCCAACCATCCGGAGGTCGACCTCCGGATCATGAGCGCTCACCCCAACAATGTGCCGCTGGCCATCTCCGCCGGTGACGCTGACGTCGGCATCGCATCCGACGCCCATCGTCGAGCCCGCCTGGCGACCGAGCCGATGGCGGCCGAACACCTGCACCTCGTGGGCCCTCCGCAGTGGGATGCGCCGGACGCTCTGACCCTCGCCCGGGTGGCGGACATGCCGCTGGTGCTCCCGGCGATTCAGCCCGGCCTGCGCCACATCATCGACGCCGCGTTCGCGTCCCAGGGCCGACTGGGGAACGTCGTGATGGAGCTCGATTCCCAGGATGCGCTCATCGAGATGATCCTCAGGGGCGACATGTGGTCGATCATGTCGTTCGCCGGGGTGCAGCGGCTCGTCGGCCGGGGGGAGCTCGGGGCCTGTCGCATCGTCGATCCGCCGATCGAACGAACCCTGTTGATCGGCCTTCCCGACAACCGACCCGTCACCCGGTTGATGCGGGCCATTGTCGCCGAGATCCACGCCACGGCCGCGGCGATCGCCGACACCGCGCGCTGGATCGTCCCGACCTGAACCCGAAAACTCGCAGCGGAGGTGACGCTGACGGTCGCCTGAGAAGCGGGGAACGCGACTGCCGGCTGTCGATGCAGCGCCACACCGTCACGGCTCCGACGCCGATCTTCACTGCATCGCAACCCAACGGAAACTGGGCGCCCGGGCCGATTCCGTACCCTTGATGTGGAGTGGCAGGTCGTCTGTCGGCGGGCGAGTCGTCGAACCGATCCTGCCGTGTTTTCCACTGTCATTGCCCGAAAGAAGTTGGCGTCGTTGCCCAGCCGCTCCACCACCAGCGCCGTAGCCGTGGTCACGACCGCGATCCTCGTCGTTGCGTCCTTCTTCTGGTTTTCGGTCGATGAAGCAGCATCGGTCGACGGGGCCAGCGTCCTCGAGGTCGGCGAGACCCGCTTCGAATTCGCGCCGTCCGTGTGCACGTACACCGCCACCGATTTCATCGCCGCCGGCCGCGGCACGGTCGACGGCGAACCGTTCTGGATCTCCGCTTCGAGCCGGAGCATCCGTTTGTCGGTCGGAACCGACTCGGAACTGCAACGGCCGGCCGCCGATCAGTTGTGGCTGACCAGTGTCGGTGAACTGGAGTGGGACCGCAGCAGCGATTCGCTTCAGGTGCAAACCCTGATGCGTGATGGACGCAACGATGCTGCGGCCAAGACCCCGGCCCGGCTGTCGGTGTCGTGCCCCGGCTCTACCTGATCCCGTCGGATCGGGCCGCTCACCCCACCGACGATCCCCGCCACCCGGCCGCCATGGCCAGTAGATCGGCCAGCAACTCCGGAGTGGCCGCCGCCACCGGCGCCCGCCGCTGTGACGGATCGAGAGTCACCAGTTCATCACCGTAGCCGTCGGTGATCACGGCGCCGGCCTCCCGGCAGACGAGAAGACCGCCGAGGTAGTCCCACACGCCGTGGGCCCGATCGATGTCGACGAAGCCGTCGAGGCTTCCGGTCGCCACCGCACAGAGATCGAGCGCGGCGGCCCCGAGCGCTCGAAACTGATTCCAGCCACCGTGCCCCGGCGGCAGGCCGGAAAAGCCGATCACGGCCTCGTCGAGTCGGCGGCATCGTGACGGCCCGTGCGACGACCGATCGTAACCGCGGCCGCCGGGCCGCAGCACATCGACCCCTTCACCGCGGCTGGCTCGATACCGGTGGTCGGAGGCCAGGTTGGCCACCACGGCCACGACCGGGCCGTCGACGTCGACGGCGCACAGGCTGGTGGCGTACCAGGGGATACGGCGGGACCCGGTGGTCGAGCCGTCCACCGGATCGACGACCACGGTGACCTCGCCCTCCCCCACGAGCCCGGATTCCTCGCTCAGTACCCTGAGTCCGGCGCCCAGCAGCCGCGGTACGACGATCTCGTCGGCCACCACGTCGTGGCGGTACTGCGACGACCGATCCCCGGAAGGACCCCAGTCGTCGAGATCGCTCAACGAGTCGCGAATCTCACTGACCAGGCGATCGAAAAGGTCGAGCAAGGCGTCACGATCCACCCCGCAACCTTAGCCACGACGACAGTCGATCCAGGTACAATCGCGGGCGGAGCGATCGGCGTGTGTTGACCGCTTTCAAGGGAGAGCTGTTCTGTGGCAATAATCGACATCCCGGGGTTTGTGGCCGAGTTGAAGGAACATGCCATGGACCACCAGTTCCACATCCATGACGAGCGGCACTTCATCGAAACCTATTCGATGCGCCAGGCATGGGAGGTCGACCTGCACCCGGAACGGGCCTGCGGCGGACCCCTCGATCTCCACCTCTCGGTCGACCTCGATCCGCGGACGGTGCTGGCCTTCGAGGATCACCTGCTGTCGCTTCATGAGGAGGACGAACCGGAAACCGGGCTGACGATCCCGCTCATGTTCACCTGGATTCTCCCGCCGCTGACCACCGCCCCGGATCTGCTCCTCCTCGCCACCGAACTGGCCGGTGTCGGCGGCGCCAACCTTCCACTTCGGGTCGCGGCCATCGACTCCACCGCCGAGGTCACCGACGCCGCCGAGCGGACCCTGTCGATCACCGCCGCGCTCGAGCTCCGTCTCGACGATCTCTTCATGCAACGCGAGTCGCTCTGCGAGGCGCTCGACGACTGCTACCGGGTCAGCGAGTTCCTGCTCGACCGCGCCCCCGCCTGGCTGGGTGAGTTCTGACAACGCCGGAGAGGCCCGGAACTCCACGACCTCCGCCGCAACCGAGGACCTCGACGCCTTCCGGACGGCGATCACCTATCCCGAGGAACTGCCGATCACCGATCGGCGTGAAGACCTCGTCGAGGCCATCCGCTCGAATCAGGTGGTCATCGTCGCCGGAGAAACGGGGTCGGGCAAGAGCACGCAACTCCCGAAGCTGTGCCTGGAGGCGGGACGGGGCGTCAACGGCCTGATCGGCCACACCCAACCCCGGCGCCTGGCCGCCCGGTCGATCGCGGAACGGATCGGCGACGAAACCGGTACCGACGTCGGCGACTTCGTCGGCTTCTCCGTCCGTTTCAACGACCGGGTCGGACCCCGCACCGTGATCCGGGTGATGACCGACGGAATCCTGCTCAACGAGCTCCAACGGGATCGCCGGCTGAGCCGCTACGACACCATCATCATCGACGAGGCCCACGAACGCAGCCTGAACATCGACTTCATCCTCGGCTACCTACGTCAACTTCTCCCCCGTCGACCGGACCTGCACGTGATCGTCACGTCGGCCACCATCGACGTCGAGCGGTTCTCCCGCCACTTCGACGGCGCCCCGATCATCGAGGTCTCCGGGCGGACCTATCCCGTCGAAATCCGGTACCGGCCCTATGACTCGACCGACGACTCGGCCAACGGAGCCGATCGAGGCGGCCTGCCGCTGTCCCAGCCGGAGGCGATCGCCGAGGCGGTGAAGGTTCTGGCCCGGGAAGGACCGGGCGACATGCTGGTCTTCCTGGCAGGCGAGCGCGACATCCGGGAGACCGCGGAGACGCTGTCGGAGCTCAACCTTCCGTCGACCGAGATCTTCCCGCTCTACGCCCGGCTCTCGTCGGCCGAGCAGCATCGGGTGTTCCGGCCCCACCGGGGCCGCCGGATCGTGCTTGCCACCAACGTCGCCGAAACCTCGGTGACCGTGCCGGGAATCCGGTATGTGATCGACCCCGGCAACGCCCGTATCTCCCGCTACAACACCCGTACCAAGGTCCAGCGGTTGCCGATCGAGGAGATCTCACAGGCGTCGGCCAACCAGCGGTCGGGCCGGTGCGGCCGCATCGGACCGGGCATCTGCATCCGTCTCTATTCGGAAGACGACTTCGAATCCCGCGACGAATTCACCGAACCCGAAATCCTCCGGACCAACCTCGCATCGGTCATCCTGCAGATGGCGGCGCTCGGTCTCGGCGACATCTCATCGTTTCCCTTTGTCGAGCCGCCCGACAACCGTGGGGTCGCCGACGGGATCGCGCTGCTGGAGGAGCTCGACGCGCTCGACCCCGAGCGACAGGGAACCGACGAGTGGCTCACGCCGCTGGGGCGGGAGCTGGCTCGCCTGCCCGTCGACCCACGTTTCGCCCGCATGATCATCGAAGCGGCCGACAACGGCGCCCTGGCGGAGGTGCTGATCATCGTCGCCGCCCTGTCGATCCAGGATCCCCGCGAGCGCCCCACCGGCAGTGAGGTCGAGGCCGCCGAAGCCCACGCCCGCTTCCATCACCCGACGTCTGACTTCGTCACGTTGCTGAAGCTGTGGCGCCACCTTCGCAAGCAGCGAGACGAGTTGTCGAACAACCAGTTCCGTCGAACCTGTCGGAGGGAGTTCCTCAACTACAACCGGGTTCGGGAGTGGGAGGACACCCGCTCCCAGCTCGAGCAGACGGCCCGGGAACTCGGGTACCGCACTAGCGGGAATCGGGCGAAGGTCGACGTGATCCACCGCTGCCTGCTGTCGGGGCTGCTGTCCCACATCGGCATGCGTCTGGACGACAAAGGCGACAAGCGGCGGGACGGTCACCGTCGGGGGCGGTCGTCACGCTCCGGTGGGAGCGGACCGGTTCAGTATCTGGGAGCCAGGGGTGCCCGGTTCCGACTCGGCCGCGAGTCGGTTCTCTCGGGCCAACCGCCGTCATGGGTGATGGCGGCCGAACTCGTGGAGACCAGTCAGATGTGGGCTCGGATGGCGGCACCGATCGAGCCCCGCTGGGCGGAGGAGCTCGGCCCCTACCTGGTGAAACGCAGCTACAGCGACCCGGTGTGGGTGGCCGGCGACGGGGTGGCCTACACCGTCGAGCGGGTGACGCTCTACGGCCTGCCGATCGTCGACGACCGGCGCCGCACGGTCGGGGCGGTCGATCCTGTTCTCGGGCGGGAGCTGTTCATCCATCACGCGCTGATCGAGGGCGAGTGGGATGCACACCACGACTTCGTCACCCACAACCGGGAGCTGCGAGCCGAAATGGCCGAACTCGAAACCCGGGCCCGGCGCGATCTCATCGTCGAACAGGAGGTCCTCCACGGGTTCTTCGCCGAACGGATCCCGGCCGACGTCTTCTCCGCCGCCCACTTCGATCGCTGGTGGCGTGAGCAGCGCACCGAAACCCCCGGGCTTCTCCACTTGAGCCCGGCCGACGTGTTGCGGGCCGACGGTCCGGTGGTCGGGGTGGAGGACTTTCCCAATCGATGGACCGCCGATGGCCTCGACCTCGAGCTGGCGTATGTGCACGACGGTGAGAGCCCGATCGACGGGCTGAGCGTGCACATCCCGGTCGAGGTCCTGAACCAGGTCGACCCCGGGGCCTTCGAGTGGACGGTTCCCGGCCTCCGGGGACCGCTCGTCACCCATCTGATCCGCTCCCTGCCGAAGACGATCCGGCGCGAGTTGAATCCGGTGGCCGACACCGTCGTGGCCGTGTTGCCGACCCTGGCCGGCGAGTTCGGCCGTCGGCCGCTCACCTCGGCCCTGGCCGACGTGCTGGGTCCTCTGGCCGGCACCGTCATCGACCCCGACGACTTCAGCTGGGACCGTGTTCCCAACCATCTCCGTCCGACGTTCCGGGTTCTGGGCGAGGACCGGAAACTGCTCGCCGAGGGCAAGGATCTCGACGGGTTGCTGGACCTGTTGAGCGAACACACCCGGGACGCGATCGCCGAGATCTCGGCCGAACAGTCGGATCTGCTCCGCACCGGTGTCACCCGCTGGGATTTCGGCGATCTTCCCATGCGAACCACGACCGAGGGTCCGATGCACTCGATCACCGCCTTTCCGGCTCTGGTCGACCACGGTGACTCGGTGAGTATCGAGTTGCTGGCCGATCAGGACGAGCAGGCCGATGCGATGTGGTTGGGTACCCGGCGGCTGCTCCGGCTGGGCTTGCCGAAGCCGGTTCGCACGCTCGACCGTCTCCTCGACAACTCGACCAAGCTGGCCATGACCGCCTCGCCGGTCCAGTCGCGGGCCGCCTGGTACACGGATACGATCGACGCCGTCCTCGACCACATCATCGCCGAGGCCGGCGGACCATCGTGGACCGCCGCAGGATACGAGCGGCTGGAAGCCATCGTGGAAGCCGACTATCACGACGAACTGGTGGCGGTCATCGAGGTGGTGACGGCGCTGGTCGACGCGACCTCCGCCGTCAACCGTCGTCTCGACGACATGGCCTCGGCCCACGCGCTCTCGGTTTCGGTGGCCG
>JAOTVU010000188.1 GCA_029863385.1 Acidimicrobiia bacterium | reverse complement strand
GAGGACGCCAAGGAACTGCAGCTCAACCAGCAGCACGTCCTTTCGCTCGAAACCCGCCCGCCCAATATCGAGGGCAAGGGCGAAATCACCATTCGTGACCTGGTCAAGAACACGCTGCGTATGCGGCCCGACCGCATCGTCGTCGGCGAGTGTCGTTCCGGTGAGGCCCTCGACATGCTCCAGGCTATGAACACCGGCCACGACGGCTCGCTGACCACCCTCCACGCCAACGCCCCCCGTGATTCGCTGGCCCGTCTCGAAACCCTGGTGCTGATGGCCGGCTACGACCTGCCGGTTCGGGCCATCCGTGAGCAGATCTCTTCCGCGGTCGACTGCATCGTCCAGCTGCAGCGTCTTCGGGACGGCACCCGCCGCATCACCCACATCACCGAGGTGGCCGGGATGGAGGGTGAGATCATCACCCTACAGGACGTATTCCTGTTCGACTTCGCCGCCGGCGTCGACGACCAGGGCCGGTTCCGGGGGCAGCTCAAGCCGACCGGCGTGAGACCCAAGTTCTCCGAGAAGTTGGCCGACAACGGTATTCGGCTCGGGCCCGAGATGTTCTCCCCGGGCGGCGCCGATCCGGCGAGTAAGGGGCGCTTGCGAGGATGAGACGCGGGATGAGACCCAGAACGAAACCTGGCATCAGGCAGAGCGCCACACGGATACTGCTGGTCGCCTTCCTGGTGCTGCTGGTCGCAGTGCCGGCAGCGGCTCAGACCACGACCGACCCGCCGACGGTCATCTACGTGGACGCTCGGGAAACCGAGGCCCACCTCGGTTTGCTGGCCGAGACCTACGACGTCTCGGCCGGGGACATCAAGATCGAGCAGTCGGGCCGGAGCCTCGAAGTCAGCGATCTGACCACGGCCCAGCGGGAGAGCTGGCCCGTCGAGATGGTGTTCGTCGTCGACCTCGACAATCGAAACGCCGCCGACGGCGGTTTGACCAGGGCGACCAGCGCCATCGCAACGGCGGCCGCGTCATTACCAGAGGGCTCCCGTGTCGGTCTGGTGTCAGCGGGTCGAGTTGCCGACGTCCAGGTGCCGCTGACCACATCAAGGGATCGGCTCGACGTCGGACTATCCCAGCTCAGTATCGACAAGGGCTCGGCGCTTCTCGACGCCGCCGGGACCGCGGGTCGCATGTTCGACGCCGCCGATTCGGGTCTCGGTCGACAGGTGGTGCGATCCGTGGTGGTCGTGACCGGCGGCGCGGACACGACGTCGGTGAACGGCCGGGAGGCCGCCGCCTCCGGACTCATCCAGAATTCGGCTCAGCTCCTCGTCGTGAACCTCGGGACCCCCTCGCCTGAACTGGCGGAACTGACCGGCGCCGTCGGCGGATCCAGTATCGCCGCGAGCGACGACCAGGATGTCGCCGACTCGATCCAACGAGCGGTGTCGACGGGCGCCGACCGCCTCCTTGTGTCGTTCGATCAGCTCGAGCCCACCGAGGACGATGCGGTGGCCGATCGGGCAAGTGTGAAGATCTCGATCGCCGATCAGACGCGGATCCTCAGCTATCCGAGGGGTATGGAGACCGCCAACATCCTCCAGCTCGGTCCCTTGACCGAAGTGGAGACCAGTCGCTTCGCCTTTCTCGGCAACGAGATCTTCCTCTACGTGTCGGTCGGCCTCGCTTTTCTCGGCATCTCCACCGGTGTCTGGGCGCTGGCCTCCATGTTCGGCGGAGGCGAGAGCCAGCTCGACCGGGTACTGGCCCGCTACTCCGAAGGCAAGGAGGTCGACGAGGAGGAGGTCCGGGAGATGCTGGTGCAGACCGAACTGCTTCAGCGTGCCGTCGACTTCACCGAGGGCTTTGCCCGACGTCGAGGTTTCCTCAGCCGGATCGAGGAGTTGCTCGAGCGGGCGGACCTACCGATCCGTCCCGGCGAGGGCATGTTCTTCCTGATCGGTATCTCGGTGCTTGTGCTCGGCCTGATCTGGTCGGTCACCACCAGCATCCTGGTCGCGCTGTTGGCCGCCGTGGCCAGCGGGTGGGGTGCCTACGGTGCGGTCGTGTTCCTGGCCCATCGTCGCCTCAAGAACTTCGAGTCCCAACTGCCCGACACCCTGCAGCTGCTGGCCGGCACACTGCGAGCCGGCTATTCGCTGCCTCAGGGTATCGACGCCGTGTCGAACGAGATCGCCGATCCGATGGGTGAGGAACTCCGTCGGGCCGTCACCGAGGCCCAGCTGGGTCGCGAGCTCGAGGATGCCCTGGCGTCGGTGGCCGAGCGCCTCCACAGCGACGACTTCAGCTGGACGGTCATGGCCATCGGCATTCAACGTGAAGTCGGCGGCAATCTGAACGAGCTTCTGATGACGGTCGCCGAAACCATGGTCCAGCGTGAACGCCTCAAGCGTGAGGTCGCCGCACTCACGGCCGAGGGCCGCGTCTCGGCGTTGATCCTGTCGCTGCTCCCACCCGGTCTCGGAACCGTGCTGTACGTCATGAATCCCGACTACGTCAGCCTGCTTTTCAGCCGCACGTTGGGCATGATCATGCTCGGTCTCGCCGTCGTCAGTGGTGTCATCGGCCTGCTCTGGATGAAGAAAGTGATTACGATCGATGCCTGATTTCCTGACTTCGATTCCGATCGAGGCCTACGCCTTCGGGTTGGTCGCGGCGTTTGTTCTCGTGGCCTTCGTGGTTCTCAGCCAACTCGAGGAACGCAACGCCGCCCGGGCCACGCTTCGCCAGCTCGACGACTACCACGTCGAGGACCAGCGGGAGCAGGAACTCCTGTCTCCGCTCCACGAGCGTCTGCTGTCGCCGATCTTCGCCGGGTTCAGCCGGCTCGGCCGTCGATTCAACCCTCCGGACTACGTGGAGACGGTTCGCCACAAGCACCTGCAGGCCGGGATCATGATGCCCAGCGCCGTCGAGCGGTTCCTGGCCATCCGTATCATCTGCCTCGGTCTCATTCCGGTCTGGTTGGTTTTCGTCTTCTTCATCAACCCGCTCGGACTCGGAGGACTGCTCCGGCTTGTCCTGGCCGGTGTCGGGGTGGCCGGCCTGGCCATCGTGCCGAACTCGAGGCTCGACAACAAGGTGAAGACCCGGCAGGGGGCGGTTCAGCGGACGCTGCCCGATGTGCTGGACATGCTGGTGATCTCCGTCGAAGCCGGGCTGGGTTTCGAACAGGCCGTCGACCGGGTGATTCACAATGTCCCCGGCGAACTGTCGGATGAATTCGCCCGCGTCCTCGGCGAGACGACGGCCGGCTCGACCCGGTCAGACGCCCTACGCGGCCTCCAGGAGCGCGTCGACATTCCCGAGATCCGTTCGTTCGTGCTGGCCATGATCCAGGCCGACAAGTTCGGTGTCAGCATCGGCCGTGTGCTTCGAGCCCAGGCCGACGAGATGCGGATCAAACGCCGTCAGCTCGCTCAGGAGAAGGCGCAGAAGGCCCCGGTCAAGATGCTGATTCCGATGGTGTTCTGCATCTTCCCGGCGTTGTTCGTCGTGATCCTCGGCCCGGCCATGATCAACATCATGGAGAACTTCAGCTGAGGCCGTGACCTCGAAGCTCTCCCGGTCCGTTGAGGTCCGGACATCCCCGACCGAGGTCATGGTCGACAACACATCCGGATCGACGCTGAGCGGCGGTATCTGCTGGCTGTTCGCCGTCGCGGGCTTTGCGGTTGGGGGCACGGTCATCGCCGACAACAGCCTGCTGACCCACCTGGCCACGGGCAGATTGATCGTGGAACAGGGGCAGGTGCCCGGCACCGACCCGTACTCACACGACTTCGCGGGCATGGCCTGGACCGTCCAGAGCTGGCTGGCGTCGCTCGTCTACTCCCGAGCGGTCCTGGTGGGCGGGGAGTCCGTGCTGCGACTCATCCACGGGCTACTCGCCGCCCTCGTCATGGCCGGCGTGTGGCGATTGACCGCTCCGGCCCGCCAGCTCGTCGTCCGGGTTGTGCTGGCGCTCGTGCCCCTTTTGATCGGTGGATCGCTGTGGTCGCCCCGTCCCTTCATGTTCGGACTGGTCGGCATGGTCGTGGTTCTGATGGTGATACGTGGCCTGGTGCGGCCCTGGGCTTTGCTGCCGGCCATGTACCTGTGGGTCAACGCCCATGGGTCGTTCCCGCTGGCCTTCGTTCTTCTCGGCGCGGCCACCGTCGGCCACGTGATCGACGAACGACGACCACCGATCGCCCACCTTCGACTCGGTGCGTGGATGATCGGCGGAATCCTGCTGGCGGGAATCAACCCGATCGGCCCGAGGCTGTGGTGGTTCCCCGTGATGTTGCTGTCGAAGGGCGAGGCCCTCGAACAGGTCGTCGAGTGGGCGCCGCCCGGCTTCGACAAGCCGGTCGACTACGTCTATCTCGGTCTGCTGGCGGTGTTGATCGTGGCGGCGAAGCGGGGAATGCCGTGGGCTGATCTGCTACCGGCGGTCGGTTTCTTCGCCACCGGTTTCCTGGCGATCCGCAACATGGCCCCGGCGTCGCTGGTGATCGTGGCCATGGTTGCGCCGACGTTGGCCGACCTGGTCGGCCGTACCGTCGGCGACGAGCGGGGCCGACCCGCCCGCATGGTCACGGTGGCCGGGATGACAGGGCTGGCAGTGAGCGTCATCGTGGTCCTCAACAGCCCTGGCCTCGCCCTCGACCGCTATCCGGTCGACGCCGTCGACTATCTCGAGGACCGGGCGCTCACGCCGGCCGACGGCGTGGTCGTCGTCCACCGCGAGGGCGTCGGCAATTACCTCACGTACCGGTATGGCGCCGGTGCCGGTGTCTTCATCGACGATCGATTCGACTTCTATCCCGTCGAGCGGACGAAGGACCAGGTGACCCTGCTGCGCGGCGGCGATTACCGCGACGTCCTCGATCGTCACGACGCCGAGATCGTCGTCTGGGAACGGGAGTCGGCGTTCACCGACTGGCTCGACGAGGAGCCGAGCTGGGATCTCGCCTACCGCGACGACGAGTGGATTGTGGCCTGTCGCGTAATCGGCCCTGTTGCCGACCGCTGCGCTCGCTGACCGAGACGCTGCTCCGGAACTCCGTCGCCCAAGCCGACGCAATGAGGACATCGCCCGACCTTGCCGTTGGACGCCGTTTGCGGGAAAGACAAAGGACCCCGTTTCCGGGGTCCCGGTCCACACGTGTTCGATTGCCGAGTGCTAGTTGATGGTGACGATCCCCATGCGGACCGCCTGCAGAACGGCCTGGGTGCGATCCCGAGCGTCGAGCTTCTGGTAGATCGAGGCCAGGTGGTTCTTGACCGTCTTCTGGCTGATGAACAGCTGCTCGGCCACCTCGGGTGTGGAGCATCCGTCGGCAATGAGCTGCAGGACTTCTTCCTCGCGGGGGGTGATGACCCGCTCGGTCTGTGACGACGAACCCTGGTTGCGAACCTCGGCCAGCATGGAAGCGGCCAGGCGAGGTGACAGGGCGGTCTCACCGATGACGACGGCGTCGATGGCCGAGGCGATCTCGTCGGTGCTGCAGTCCTTGACCAGGTAGCCGTTGGCGCCGGCTCGAATGGCTTCGGTGAGCACGTCCTGATCGGCGTGCATGGTGAGGATGACCACGTAGGTGCCCGGGAGTCGGGCCTTGATCTGTTCGGTGGCCTCAATGCCGCCCAGCTCGGGCATGCCGACGTCCATCAACACGACGTCGGGACGGATTGCCGCAGCGAGATCGACGGCCTCGACGCCGTTGCGGGCCTCCGCCACCACGTCGAATCCCAGCTCGGTGAGCGAGCGGCGCAGGCCTTCGCGGAGCATCCGGTGATCATCGGCCAGCAGCACCTTGATGGTCCTGCGAGCCGATCCGCCGGCGTCCGCCGCGGAGGAATCGCCTGATCGCCGACTGTTCGGGGTTGGTCGAGGTTGCACTGCGTCAACGTCCTCTCGTGCTGTGCCGAACCGAGCTGGATGCTCGTGTTCATTTCAGATCGGCCGCCGATGGTGTCCGACGGGTGGTCGGCATCGATCGGCCTACAGGGAGAATCGGCCCTGCGGAGGGGGATTTGAGGACTTGGCCCCATCGCCATGGGTGAAATGTCCGTTGCCTCTGAGCCGAACGGCCCATATCCGGCTGGGCCCGGTCGGACCCGGCGGCTCCGATCGCGCCGGCGGCACCGATTAGGCTTGCACGATCATGATCCTCATTTCGTTGACCGGAGGTATCGGCTCCGGGAAGTCGACCGTCGCCCGCGGTCTGGCCGAGCGAGGCGCCGTCCTCCTCGATGCCGACGCCATGGTGCGGGAGATGCAGCAGCCCGGCCAACCGGTGTTCGTGGCCATGGTGGATCGGTGGGGCACCCGCATCGTGGCACCGTCGGGGGAGCTCGATCGGGCTGCGGTGGCGGGAATCGTCTTCAACGACCCCGATGAGCTGGCCGAGCTCGAGGCGATGATCCATCCCGAGGTGCGGGCCGAGATGAGACGGCGCATCGACGAGCTCGCCGGTACCGACGCCGTCGTCGTCCAGGACGTGCCGCTGCTGGAGAAGGTGATGGGCGACCGGCGCACGTCGTCGTCGATTGTGGTGGTCGATTGTCCCGTCGAGACCGCCATCGATCGGCTCATCGAGTTCCGCGGGTTCGATCGGGCCGACGTTGAGGCCCGTGTCGCGGCCCAGATCTCCCGGTCCGAGCGTGTGGCGATGGCCGACTTCGTGGTCGACAACAGCGGCGATCTCGACCACCTCGAGGCCGAGATCGACCGCTGCTGGGCCTGGATCGAGACGTTGCCACCCAGCGACTGGACCCCGTCGAGCCCCTGACCCGACCATTTCGGCCGCCCCCGCAGAATTGGCAGATCGTGCGCGCGCCGTGCGCGCGTTGGATCGACCAGATCCGGCACGAGCGTTTGGTGAGACCGTTTGTTGTCACAGCGTTTGGGTAGCGTGGATGTGATGGCCCGATTCGAGATGGTTTCCGACTACAAACCCGCCGGCGATCAGCCCAAGGCGATAAAGGGTCTGACCCGATCGATCGAGGCCGGCGACAAGATGCAGACCCTGCTCGGCATCACCGGTTCGGGTAAGTCGGCCACGATCGCCTGGACGATCGAGGCCGTCCAGAAGCCCACCCTCGTCATCGCCCCGAACAAGTCCTTGGCCGCCCAGCTGGCCAACGAGTTCAAGGAGTTCTTTCCCAACAACAGGGTGGAGTACTTCGTCAGCTACTACGACTACTACCAGCCGGAGGCCTACATGCCGTCCTCCGACACCTACATCGAAAAGGACTCGTCGGTCAACGACGACATCGACCGGCTCCGTCACTCGGCAACCTCGGCGTTGCTGACCCGGCGTGACACGATCGTGGTCGCCTCGGTGTCGTGCATCTACGGTCTGGGTTCGCCCGATGAGTACCGCAACAAATGGCTGGTGATGGAGGCGGGTAAGGAATACGACCAGCGGTCGATCCTGAAGAAGCTCGTCGACATGCAGTACGAACGCAACGACATGAACCTGGTCCGGGGCCGGTTCCGGGTCCGGGGCGACACGATCGAGGTCCACCCGGCCTATGAGGAGTTCGTGGTCCGGATCGAGCTGTTCGGCGACGAGATCGAGACGATCACGTCGATCGATCCGGTGACGGGTGAACGGCTGGAGTCGCTCGACTCGCTGGTGATCTTCCCGGCCTCCCATTACGTCGCCTCCGACGAGCGGATGCAGCGGGCCGTCATCACCATCGAGGCCGAGCTCCAGGAGCGCCTCGCCGAACTCGAGTCCCAGCAGCGGCTGCTCGAAGCCCAACGGCTCAGGATGCGCACCTCGTATGACCTCGAAATGATCGCCGAGATGGGCTTCTGCAACGGCATCGAGAACTACAGCCGCCACATCGACGGCCGCCGGCCGGGGGAGCGGCCCTACACGTTGCTCGACTTCTTCCCAGACGACTACCTGATGGTG
>JAOTVU010000047.1 GCA_029863385.1 Acidimicrobiia bacterium | reverse complement strand
CTGCGCAGCCAATCCGGAGTTGCTGGTGATCGGACCTGATCTGCCCCGTGAAGTGGCCCGCTATGTGGTTGCGGACGTCGACCGGCGGTTCCGTGCGACGACAACGGTCGTCATGATGTCGGATCCGACTGTCGAAGTATCAATGGACTTGCTTCGCCTCGGTGCCCGCGAGGTTCTCGCCTCTGATCTTCCGCCATCCCAGCTCATGACGAAGCTCGAACCGATCTTCGAACTGGCTCGAGACCGTTACGCTTTGTCGTCGGAGGAGACACCAGCCCTGCGCCGTCGGGTCATCGCCGTGGTCAGCCCCAAGGGAGGGACGGGCAAGACCACGATTGCCACCAACCTCGCCATCGGCTTGGCCCGGCGCCTGCCGAAACAAGTGCTCCTGCTCGACCTCGACTTGCAGTTCGGCGATTGTGCCAGTGCTCTCGGCCTGAAGCCGGAACACTCGCTTTTCGATGCGATTCAGGCCACCAACCTCGAACGGAGCGCGCTCAAGGTCTTCCTGGCCTCACACGAATCGGGCCTGGTCATGCTTGCACCACCGGAGGATCTGGGCGTGGCGGACTCGATCGACAATGATGATCTCAAGTCAACGGTCTCGGCCTTGGCTGAGGAGTTCCCCTTCGTCGTCATCGACACCGGAGCCGGAATCGATGCGGCGACGCTGGTGGCTATGCAACTGGCCACCGATCTTCTGTTCGTCACAACAACCGATGTCCCTGCCATTCTCGCCATCCGGCGTCAGGTCGAGGTACTCGATCAGGTCGGATTCACGTCGCAGCGCCGCAGCCTGATTCTCAACCGCTCCAACGCCAAGGTAGGGCTCTCACAGGCCGACATCGAGGGCTCGATCGGTATGGAGATCAAGTTCGAGGTGCCGAGCAACCGGTTGATTCCGGTGTCCACGAACGAAGGCTCGCCCGCCATCGAGAAGGACAGCGGCAACATCGCCCGCAAATTCGAATCGATCGCCCTGTATTTCGCCCCTGAACAGGAAGAGAAGTCACGGTCCGTCTTCCGTGGCCTGATTGGAGATCGCTCATGAACATCGCAGACCTGCTGAACAACTCCGGCCAGCCGGAAAAGGCCAACGGCACAAGTCCACGCAACGGTAACGGCCAATCGGTGTCTGACATGACCGTCATTCCGACCCTGGAGGACACGTCGCCACGTTTTCATGATCCACTGTCGAGCCTGCGGTCACGGGCCCAGGAGGCACTCTTCAAGCGACTGGGGAGCCGCCTTTTCGATCCCAACCTGTCCGAGGATCAGCTGCGCGGCTACGTGGTCCGGGAATTGGACGAGATTCTTGCCGGCGAGGCAGGTCAGCTCGAGCCCAATGAGCGACACGGGCTGGTGGAGTCGATTCGCGCTGACGTCATGGGTCTCGGACCAATCGAGGCGCTGCTGGCCGACGCAAGTGTTACCGAAATCATGGTCAACGCAACCGACAACATTTTCGTTGAACGGGCGGGCAAGCTCTACATGACCGACAGCCGTTTCCTGACCGTGGCTCATCTCCGGCAGGTCATCGAGCGGATCGTGACCGCAGTCGGCCGCCGTATCGACGAGTCGTCGCCCTTGGTCGACGCCCGCCTTCCCGACGGCAGCCGTGTCAACGCTGTCATTCCACCGCTGTCGGTTGACGGCCCAATGCTCACGATCCGGAAGTTCGCCGCCGATCCCTATAAGGCCAACGACCTGATCAACTTCGGCACCATGAACCAGCAGGTGGCCGACTTTCTCGATATCTGCGTCCGAGGAAAGCGGAATATCTTGATCAGTGGTGGTACCGGCACCGGAAAAACCACTCTTCTCAACGTGGTGTCGTCCTACATCCCAACCGATGAGCGGATCATCACCATTGAGGACGCCGTCGAGCTCCAGCTTCACCAGCGTCACGTCATCCGACTGGAGTCCCGTCCGGCCAACGTCGAGGGTAAGGGCCAGATCGCAATCCGCGAACTCGTGCGGAACTCGCTGCGCATGCGTCCCGATCGGATCGTTGTCGGCGAGGTTCGCGGCGGCGAAGCCATTGACATGCTCCAGGCTATGAACACCGGCCACGAGGGTTCCCTATCGACCCTCCACGCCAATACCCCCCGCGACGCCATGGCACGTCTGGAGACGATGGTCATGATGGCCGGCCTCGACCTGCCGACCAAGGCCATCAGAGAACAGATCGCCTCGGCCCTCGACGTCGTCGTGCATCTGTCGCGGCTACGGGACGGGACCCGTCGCATCACCGAGATCGCCGAGGTGAACGGCATGGAGGGCGAAACCATCACCATGTCCACGATCTACAAGTTCGACTATGAGGCGGGCATGGACGAAAGCGGCCGTTACATCGGACAAATCCGTCCAACCGGGATCCGCCCGATGTTCTCTGACGAGCTGCGCCAGATGGGGATCCAGCTTCCCGAGGAGATGATTCGGATTGCGACCGATCCGATGTCACAGCTGGGAATCCGGTGACCATGAGGCGGCGGGCCTTTTTGTGGTCTTTGACCGTCGGGCTGATGACGTTGCTGATGGCACCCCTTCCAGCAGCGGCCCAGGGTGGTGATTCCGATGAGTCGGCTGTCGACGACGCCGCGCTGATTCAGATACTCGATGTCGCCGACGACGGGGAGACCGTTGTCATCGACGTCGCCGTTCCCAGTCGCGGCGACTCTCCGCTTCCCGACAAATCGGTGTTCGGTCTCGCGTACAATGGCGACTCCGTCGAGGATTTCCAGCTGAGCGGCGTTACAGGCGTTGTCGACGTCATCATGGTCCTCGACACCTCGGGCAGTATGATCCCGTCGGGCGCCATGACAGAGGCGAAGCGCGCCGCCAACGCCTTGGTCGATCGCCTGCCAGCCAACGCACGAGTCGGCGTGATCGGGTTTGGCGATACCGTCACGGTACTGAACGAGCCGACAGCCGATCACTCGGTCGCCCGGTCCAACATCAACAATCTGGCCGCCGGAGGCGATACGGCTTTATGGGACGGCCTGGTCGAGGCGTCCAAAATGGGAAGCAGCACGAGCGGTACGCTCCCGTATATCGTTGTTCTGTCCGACGGGGCCAACGATGGCGGCGTGGCAACCCAGCAGGATGCGATTGACGCTCTGGCGGAGGCGGGGTCTGCGCTGTATGCAGTCTTCATCGACAGCCCATCGGCCGATGGCACGGAGCTTCAGGCGGTGGTTGAGTCGGTCAACGGTATCTATGTCGCAGCCGACAGCGGCAATCTCCAGACCACCTACGAACGGATCGCCGATCGGCTGGCGGGTCGTTATCAGCTGACCTTCGCCCGCCCAAACCCAAGGACGGCGAGGGTCACGGTTTCAGTGGTCATCGACGATACGCTGGCCTTCGCCCAGGTGGTCCTCGACGGCGTTCAAGAAGCTGCGGTCACCGAGCCCGAGACGCCCGCCCGGGTCCTCAACGTCCCGGTCGAATCCCAACTCGGCGCTGTGCCGCCCCCGAATCCCGGAGTTCTAGGCCAGCCGCTCATGCTTCCGCTTGGTGCGCTGGCAATGTTTCTGGCCATGATCCTCATGGGAGCCTTGATCGTGAACCCAGCCGTCGATGTTCGGCTCGAGGCCGCAACTCGAGCCGATCAGGTTGCTGGGTTCAAGGGCAGGTTGTCGACGGCCGCCGACCAGCTTGTGGCCCGCCGAGACCAGGAGGGCGAGCTCAACAAGGCCCTCGACGCCGCCGGTCTCCACCTTCGACCAGGCGAATTCGTGTTGATCACGGCGGTTATCGTCGTGGTCCTCTCGCTCTTGGGCTGGTTGATCGGCGGATTGCTGCTCGGAACGGTAGTGGCCGGGCTGGCGTCCGCTGGTTGTCTCATGTATCTGAACCGTCGAGCGGAAAAGCAACGTGGTCTGTTCGCCGACCAGTTGACCGATACCCTCGGCGTGATGGGCGGCAGCCTGCGGGCCGGCCGTGGCCTGCCGCAAGCCATCGAACTCGTTTCAAAAGAGGCGCCTTCCCCGACCGCCGAGCAGTTCCGCCGGATCGCCTTCGAAGTTCAAGTCGGCCGAGATCTGACCCAGTCCATGATGTCTGTAGCGGAGCGCATGAAGAGCCAGGACTTTGAATGGGTGGCCCGAGCAGTTGCCATCAACCGCGAACTGGGCGGCGACCTGACAGAGCTCCTCGACACCATCGCCAATACCATCCGGGAAAGGCGACGGATCTCTCGAATGGTCAAAGCCATCTCGGCTGAAGGACGGGCGTCAGGATGGGTGCTGCTCGTCCTCCCGTTCTTCGTTTTCGCCTTTTCCCTCTGGCGAACACCCGACACGGCCAACCTGATGTTCACGACAAGTCTTGGTCGGGTCTTGGTCATCATCGCGCTGACGATGATGACAATCGGATACTTCTGGATCCGCAAGATCGTGAACTTCAAGTACTAGGCGGAAGGATAATCGCCATGCCAATGCTCGTATGGATAGCCGCAGCAATGTTGGCGAGCTCGCTCCCAATGGCCTGGTGGGCCGTCTCGGCCGACCGCCAACTAACACGTAGAGTCAGCCGGAACCTTGCCGACTACCAGCCGACGATGCGGGAGGCGGTCCTCGAGCGCTCGGCAACCGAGCGTTTCGTTCTTCCCCTGATGCGCTCCGTCGGCCAACGCCTCATGCGATTCACGCCAATCGGTTGGATCGACTCCAAGGCCACAACGCTGGCCAAAGCCGGATGGACTGGTCGAATCTCGCCGGAACAACTACTCGGAGCCAAACTCATTCTGCCGTTGGTCGTCGGTTCGGTTTTAGCCCTGCGTCTGATCGACAATTTAACAATCGGCTCGCTGCTGACAACCATGGCGTGTATGCTGGCCGCCTTTCTGATACCCGATCTCCTGGTTCAAACAAAAGCCGATCGGCGAGCCGAGGAAATCACTATCCTCCTTCCCGACGTGCTCGATCAAATAACCATTTCTGTCGAAGCCGGGCTCGGCTTCGAGGCGGCCATCGATCGTCTCGTGGCCAGTGAAAAACATGCGCTGGCCGTCGAGTTCGGACGCATGATCCAAGACATCCGCATGGGCACCAGCCGAGCCAATGCCATGGAACGGATGGCCGACCGTTCCCAAGTCGAAGATCTGCGCTCCGTCATGCTGAACCTTCGCCAGGCCGAAATGCTCGGCGTGCCGCTGGCTCGTTCGCTGCGAGCCGTGTCGGCGGATATGCGTGAGAAGCGCCGTTTCCGGGCCGAGGAGCGAGCCAACCGTCTGCCGATCAAGATGATGTTCCCGCTCGGACTCTGTATCTTGCCGACGCTGTTCATCGCCATCCTTGGACCGGCAGTCATCTCGCTGATCGAGATATTCGGATGACCGAGGTC
Organism: Acidimicrobiia bacterium; assembly: GCA_029863385.1. Classification (GTDB taxonomy): domain Bacteria; phylum Actinomycetota; class Acidimicrobiia; order Acidimicrobiales; family SZUA-35; genus JAHELU01. Next base: position 26,400 of record JAOTVU010000047.1, on the reverse strand, counting down.
AGTAGCAGAGAAGGTTGGGACGGCCGTTCCACCGCGCTCAACATGGTCCACGATCAAGGCCACCGGGTTTCCACCCTGATCGGTCAACTGCGGGAGAAGACGTTCCGAACGTCCGGTGTTCCACCGGCCCGGACCGGGTTCGAGCCACTCGATTCAGTGCTCGACGGAGGATTCCTTCCCGGTGAGGTGATCCTGCTTGGCGGGCAACCCGGTGCGGGCAAGACCATTTGCGCACTGCAATGGGCGCGCAATCTGGCCGTCAGCGGCCGCAACGTGACCTTCGCCTGCTTCGAACACGATGAGGCCACCTTGATGTACCGGCTGATGGTGCAGGAGATGGCCGGGCTCACAGCCCAAACCGACGCCACGATGCGCATTCAGGCTCGCGCCATTATCCGCGATCTGATGCTTGGGCTTGTCGACCTCGACCGGGCGATGGCGGCATCGCCGCTGGTCGCGCGCACTTTGGAGCAGATCGAGGGCTACTCATCTCGGCTCCAACTGCTACGGGCCTCAACTCAACGTACGACGCCGGAGGCGCTCGAGATGACCGCTGTGCCGCACCTCGAGCCGGGCAGCGTGCTTGTCGTCGACTACCTACAGAAGCTCCCTGTTCCGGATGTACCCAACATCGAGGAGCGTGTCTATCATGCTGTCGAGATCCTCAAGGAGATGGCCATTCGAAACCAGGTGGCGGTTTTGGCCCTGTCAGCGGCCTCCGCCTCGGGCATCGGCGTCGACAGGCTACGAATGGAACACTTGCGAGGCTCAGACGCACTCGGCCACGAATGTGATGTGGCGATCGTACTCAACAACAAGGCAACCGCTACCTCCGACCGGCATCTCAAGTTCGATCTCACGCAGCTCGACGAGGCCCGACGCAGGGTCGTATTCTCCATCGAGAAGAACCGTCGCGGTGAGGTAGACGTGCACCTCGACTTCCAGAAAGATTTCGCCAACTTCCGTTTCAATCCCAACGGCACCTTCATGAGCGAGGCTCTCGAAGGAGACTAGGTGAGTCAGGCCGGACACCGTGGATAGCCGCCGACAGCGTGCGGGACACCTGTTGTCAACAGCGGCCCTGTGCCTGGCCTACATCCTGTTCGCTCACGCTCATGTAGCTGCGCTGGCCTCCGAAGGGCTCCGACTCAGTTCTACCCTGCTCGTGGTGTTCGAGTCGATGATGGTGATCCTGGTGTTCTTCCGGCGACCACCCTTTGCCCGCGATAATTCGCCGTCGGCCGTAACAGTTGCCCTTGCCGGAAGCTTGCTCCCGCTTGCTTTGCGACCAACGGCGGGGGCGGAGGATGTATTCCTCGGCCAGGGAGTTCTCATCATCGGGCTTCTCGGCCAGATCGGATCGTCACTCTCGATTCGGCGCTCCTTCGGTCTGATCGCCGCCAATCGGGGAGTGCAAACCAACGGCTTCTATCGTCTCGTCCGGCACCCCTTCTACCTCTCTTATCTCCTTGTCCAGCTGGGCTACGTCATCAACAATCCGTCGACAATCAACATCGCGGTATTCGCAGTCGCGACCGCATTTCAGCTGGCCCGCATCTGGTTCGAGGAGCGACTACTCATGCACGACAACTCGTATCGCCAGTACAGTCGCCGGGTGCGCTGGCACCTGCTGCCCGGGATCTGGTGACCATTGGCCGCTTGCGTCCAACAGCCGCTCACATCAGATCCTCCAAGTCGGCAACCCGCTGCTCCAGCGCTGCAATCCGCTCGGTCAATTCACGAACAGCGTCGAGCGGGTCCGTCGAGGCTCTGGCATCGACCGTCGGCGACGATACGGTCGGCTCGCCATCGGAAGACGAAAAAGCCGGCGCACCCGGAGTTTCCGGTTTCGGTGGTGGGTTGACTGCAGACAAGCCAGTCACTGGCTCTTCTGCCTGCCTGACCGATCCCGGAACCGGCCCCCCGGCGCCAACACCACCGTCGAGCAGCTGGATCCAGCGGTCCTGCGACTGACCAGATGCCCGGCCGACGTTGCGCACCAAGGGCGCCTCCCGACCGGCCAGCCCGGCGAGCACATCCTCCACGGCGGCGAACGCCTCGTCGCGGTCGTCCGGAAACACGGCATAGCGCTCGGTACGAGTACACAACTCCCCCGCCGACTGCGGTCCACGCAGCGCCAACACCGCCAGGACCGCCTGCTCGGCCTCGGTCACATCGAGGCGTTCGTCCATCACGTGCTTGTGTTTGAACGCCCGGTTGCCGACGCCCCGCACCGATCGAGCCCACCCGCCGTCACGGAGGCTCAGCATCGTGCGGTCGACCAGCTGTGAAGAGTAGTCGACGACCGGATCGCGGCTCGTCTTCTGGTTGCAGGCGTTGGTGAGCGAGTTGGTGGTGAGTGGGTACTGGTCCGGGGTGGTGAACGACTTCTCCACCAGACAGGCCAGCACCCGCAGCTCCTCGGCGGTCAGCTCCTGTTCCATGGCTCGCGATGCTAGCCCACCGCGACTACTCCGGTAATCCGTGTGATCTCTTGCACCCGACCGGGTGCGGTTCGATCACACTCAACGGATGCCGAGCTGCGTGTCGGCCCCCTGCGGCCGACCGTCGGCCAAGCGCAGCAGTGCAGAGGCCGCCGTCGACACCGGTTCCAGTGTGCGGGTGATCAACAGGTCGGTGTCGAGCTTGCCGTCGGTGAAGCTGGGACCGAACGGCCCCCAACACGCTCCGTCGACCGAGAACGTCAGTTCCGCCGGGAACTCGTGGAACGCCAGGTGGGTCCCCATGTCCTCCTCAGCGGCCCGACCTCGATGGATGACGGGGTGGACGATGTGGTCGTCGTCGGTGATCCCCCAGCTGCGGTGCAAGGCGCACAGTTCGTTGTGCTGGTCGGCGTTGAGCCGCCCGTCCTCCACGGTGGTGGCGATGCGGACCTTCACGCCGGCGTCGACGAGGCGGGGCACGAGGTCGACGACCTTGTTGAAGTTCTCCTCCCTGCGCATCTCGTCGTTGAGATCCGGCTCGGCGGCGTCGAGCGAGATCTGGATGGCCACGTCATGGCCGGCCAGCTCGGTCGCCCGGGTGAACCGCCGGGGGCCGAACACGGTGCCGTTGGAGATGACGATCGTGGGGCCGAGCGCCGAGAGATCCTTCAGCAGATCGACCATGTAGGGCAGCAGGAAGGGCTCACCACCGGTGATGCCGAAGTCGGTGTAGCCGAGCTCGGAGGCCTCGGCGGCCGGACGCAGAATCTGCTCGGGGTCCATGGCCCGCTTGGCCACGGTCGGCGACGACTCGGTGAAGCAGTAGGTGCAGGCCAGGTTGCAGTGGTAGTTCGAGTAGAACCACACCCGACCGGGGATGGTGCCCGATGCGATCGCCTCGGCGACCGGATGGAGGGTGGGTGTAGGCGCAATGTCAGGGGCAGGGGCGGTGTCAGGGACAGGGGCAACGGCAGTGGCGGTCATGATGCGACTCCGATCGAGACGTGAGTTCCGGGGTTGTAGCTTTCGTAGCCCCGCATGGCCAGGGCGGTGAGGGTTTCATCCAACGTGGGCAGTTGCAGCCCGGTGGCCAGTCGATTGAGGAGGATCGTTGCGCCGACGGTGACCGTCAGCTCGACCAGGCGGTGGTCGCCGAGCTGCTGTCTGGCCTCGGCGCTCGTGACCGGGTCGATGGCACCGGTGCCGGTGGAGACGGCGTCGACCCAGTGGATCAGGGCCGCCTCGACCGGGTCGGTGAACACATCGTCGGTGGGGTCAGGGCACTCCCGCAGGGCTCGGACCTCCCGCCCCGTCAACCCGCTCTCGAAGGCGACGACGGTGTGGGCGTCGACACAGAATCGGCAGGCCAGGTTGGCCGATGTCCGGAGAATGGCGATCTCCTTGTGGCGGAACGAGACCGCGGAGGGCCCGAGCGCGGCGCCCACAAACGGCAGTGTGGCCTCGCACAACTCGGGCACCTGGGCCAGGGCGCCGACCAGCGGACCGGGATCGCCGTCGGTGTACAGATCCCGAAGAAGAAGTGGACTGGAGGAGGCATCGATGAGGTCGATCAGTGGCATGTGGGTCTCCTTGGCAGATTTTCGTACTGTCCACGGTAAAAAAAACCGGTCGCCGGGGTCTTGGCGGAATTGTGGAGAGTTCTTGGAGACCGGCATGCCGCTGGTTCACTCTTGTTGTCATTGAGTGTCGTTGCTTCTTGACACGACTGGGAACAGATCGACTAGAGTCAGATCGGTCAAAGGCGGGGCGTTCTAGAAAACTCAAGAAAGTGAGATGGTTACTCATGTACACCAAGCTGCGGCTCTCTCTCGGAGCCGCTCTCGTGCTGTGCCTGGGGGTGGTCGGCGTACCCACCCTCGCCGGCGCCGCCTCGCCGTCCTGCGACACCAGAGTCAACAACACCGTCCAGAAGCTCGTCGAGTGCGTCACCCTCGAAGGCGTTCGCGAACACCAGGCGGCCTTCCAGGCCGCAGCCGACGCCAACGGCGGCACCCGTGCCGCCGGCACCCCCGGCTATGACGCCACCGTCGACTACGTCGTCGGAGTCCTCGAGGACTCCGGCTACGACGTCGAACTCAACGGCTTCCCCTTCACCTTCACCGCCCTCGGCGAGCTGGAGCAGCTGACCCCGGTCTCAGCCACCTACGAAACCGGATCGTTCAGCGGTTCCGGAACCGGCGAGGTGATCGGCAACGTCATCCCGGTCGATTTGTCCATCGCCGACCCGACGCTGTCGACCAGCGGCTGCGAGGCCACCGACTTCGCCGGCCTCGACTTCTCCGGCCCCAGCGACATCGCCCTCGTCCAGCGTGGTTTCTGCTTCTTCGCCGTCAAGGCCACCCTTGCCGAGGCGGCCGGAGCCGAAGCCATCATCATCTTCAACCAGGGCACCCCTGGTCGCGAGGGTCCGGTCAGCGGCAACGCCACGGCCTTGCCCGACGGCACACCGTCGAACATCAGCATTCCGATGGTCGGCGCCGGTTTCAACGAAGGCATCGCCCTGTCGGCCTCCGGTTCGACCGCACGGGTCAAGATCGATCCTGCCGTGGAGACAACCCAGTTCAACATCATCGCGGAGCTGCCCGGTAAGAACGACGACAACGTCGTGATGGCCGGTGCGCACCTCGACTCGGTCCAGCAGGGCCCCGGCGTCCAGGACAACGGCACCGGTAGCGCCGCCATTCTCGAGACCGCCGTGCAGATGGCCAAGGTCAAGCCCCGCAACACGGTGCGGTTCGCCTGGTGGGGCGCTGAGGAAGCCGGACTGGTCGGCTCCACCCAGTACGTGGCCGGCCTCAGCCAGGAGGAGCTCGACGACATCGCCCTCTACCTGAACTTCGATATGATCGGCTCGCCGAACTTCGTCTACTTCATCTACGACGGTGACGACTCCGACGTCGTCGGCGCCGGGCCCGGCCCTGCCGGTTCGGCCGAGATCGAGAAGTTCTTCGAGGGCTTCTACGAAGCCCGTGATCTTCCGTATCAGGGCACCGACTTCTCGGGCCGCTCCGACTACGGTCCGTTCATCGCTGAGGGCATCCCGGCCGGTGGCCTCTTCACCGGCGCCGAGGGGGTCAAGACCGATGAGCAGGCCGCCATCTGGGGCGGTACCGCCGGTGACCAGTACGACCCGTGCTATCACCTGGCCTGCGACACGTTCGACAACATCAGCCTCGAGGCGCTCGATGTCAACTCCGACGCCGTCGCCGCCTCAACGCTCAACTACGCCATGAACACCTCCGACATCAACGCAAAGCGTGGCAAGGGCAACTTCAAACTCCAGAACCGTGACTACGGCGAGGGCCAGCACATGCACGCCCACGACATGATGGAGTAACCTTCGCGGGAACCTGACTCATGAGTCACGCAACGGCCGCCCTCGGATTCGGGGACGGCCGTTGCGCGTCGTTCTGGGGGCGCCCCAACGCAGATTGGGGGAAAGACCGGACGCGCAGTGCAACCCCGGCGATCGATCATGAAACCATGAGCCACATCGCCCCGAACACTCCGCCCTTCGCTCCGGCCCCTACCGCCGATCCCAGGATCGAATCGTGGGCCGACCGCCACCCCGTTCTCCTTATGGCTGCATCCCTGGGCATCGGACTCATCGCAGCGGCGGTGATCGGCACGTCGGTCGGGATGCTCGTCTACTCCGGTTCAGCCGCCGGCTGCAACACCGACGGCTGGTGCGAGCTCGGAGCCGCGATCTACGGACTCCTGGCCGGCTGCCTGGCCGCCGTCGTCGCCCACATCGTGGCCGGGGTGGTCTTCATCCGACGAAATCGTCCGCCAGGTCAGCGGACCCTTCCCGTCGTGTCGCACATCGGTATCCCGGTCATGCTGTTCGGGTTCCTACTCGCACTGTCGGGGCACTGATCCGTCCCGGACGTCAGAACATATCGCTTGCAATCCCTGGCCTGATGTAATATTCTGTGAAATCTAACATTCATTAACGCAACGGTGTGGGGGACTCGGCCACCGGTTGTGCAAGGGGGAATCTCAACAGTGACGTGCACAGGCAGCCGTGATCACTTTGCGGCGTTGACCGGATTGCGAAATCGGTGAGCAAGGACCAGCAGCCGATCCTCGCGCTGCGGAGCATCTCCAAGCGATTCGGCGCAACGCAGGCACTGGCCGACGTCGAACTCAATCTGTTTCCAGGTGAGGTTCATGCGCTCGTCGGCGAGAACGGGGCCGGCAAGTCGACACTGATCAAGATCGCCACCGGAATCCACCAGCCCGACACCGGAACGATGGAGCTGGCAGGCGAGCCGTTCCATCCCGGCGATCCGGCGGCCGCCCAACGACAGGGCGTGGCCGCCATCTACCAGGAGCCCTCGATCTTTCCCGACCTCAGCGTGGCCGAGAACATCTTCATCGGCCACCAGGATCGAGGTCTGCTCGTCGACCGGAAGGCCATGGAGCGCGACGCAGCGACCGTGCTGGGAAGCCTCGATATGGACCTGAACCCGTCGCAGCCGGCCGGGATCCTGACCGTGGCCGGGCAGCAGGCCGTCGAGATCGCCAAAGCCATCTCCCTCGACGTTCGGATCCTGATCATGGACGAACCGACAGCCGCCCTCTCCGCCCACGAGGTCAAGCAGCTGTTCCGCCAGGTGCAACGGCTCCGCGAGCTCGGGGTGGCGGTGCTGTTCATCAGCCATCGGCTCGACGAGGTGTTCGAGATCGCCGATCGGGTCTCCATCTTCCGCGACGGCCGGCACATTTCATCCCGGCCGATAAGCGAGGTGACGGAGGAGCTGATGGTTCGGGAAATGGTCGGGCGTGACCCCTCCGAGTTCTTCGTCCGCACCCGGACCGAGCCGGGCGACGTGGTGCTGTCGGTCGACGGTCTCGGGCGCCGCGGCGTTTTCCGGGACGTGAGCTTCGAGGTCAGGCGGGGCGAGGTACTCGGATTCGCGGGCCTTGTCGGCGCCGGGCGGACCGACATCGCACTGGCACTCTTCGGTGTGGCGCCGGCCGACGAGGGCACCATCACCGTCAACGGCACGCCGGTCACCATCGGCTCCCCAACCGACGCCCTCCGTCACGGCATCGCCTATCTCAGCGAGGATCGTCGCAAACTCGGGCTGTCGATGACCCAGTCGGTGACGACCAACATCACGCTCGCCACCCTCGATCGCTACACCTCCCCGCTCGGCCTCGTCGACCGATCGGCCGAAGCGGCCGATGCCGCCGCCCTCCGGGACCGCCTCGGCATCGTCACCGCCAGCCTTGACAGCCCCGTCGAGCACCTGTCCGGCGGCAACCAGCAGAAGACGATGCTCGGCAAATGGCTCAACGCCGAACCGCAGATCCTCATTCTCGACGAGCCGACCCGCGGCATCGACGTCGGCGCAAAGGCCGAAGTGCACCGGTTCGTCGACGAGCTGGCCCGGTCCGGCATGGCGATCATCATGATCTCGTCCGACCTGCCGGAGGTCCTGGCGATGAGCGACCGCATCGCCATCATGCGAGAGGGCCGGCTCGAGGGCATCCGATCCGGTGACGACGCCAATCAGGAGACGGTCATGGCGATGGCGGTGGGAGTGGCATGAACCTCTCGCTCCGACCCGACCGAATCAAGGAGCTGACGCTACTCGGCCTGATCGCCCTGGCGGTCATCATTTTCGGGCTGGTCATCGACGGCTACTTCAGCGGACGGTTCTTCAACCGGGTCAGCACCAGCGTGGTCGTCGTCGTGATCCTGGCCGCAGCGCAGGCGCTGGTCGTGATCAGCCGGAACGTCGATCTGTCCGTCGGCAGCATCGTGGGGGTCGCCGCCTATCTCACCGCCGACTTCCTGCAGAACAACACCGGGGCCAGCCCCGTGGTTGCCGTGCTGATCGCAGTGGCCGTCGGCGCTGTGCTGGGTGCCTTCAACGGGCTCCTGGTGGCCTATGGCGGTGTCCCGGCGATCATCGTCACGCTCGGGACGCTCGCCCTGTTCAGAACCCTGGTCAGCCTCTACTCAGGCGGGGAGAACGTCACCGCCGACGCGCTGCCCGACTGGGTCATCGAGTTGAACGCTTCCACCATCGTGAGCGGCGGGGGATTCGATCTCCGGACCACCTTTGCGGTGGCGATCGTGGTCGTCCTCGCTTTGCAGTGGATCCTGGCCCGATTGCGTTGGGGGCGACGGCTGTATGCCATCGGGTCCAACCCCGATGCCGCCGCTCAGGCCGGGATACCGGCGAAACGACTGGTGCTGTGGTCGTTCATGGGTTCGGGAGCGCTGGCCGGGCTGGCCGGATTCATGTTCATGGTCCGGGTCGGCACGATCAGCGCCACCGCAGGCAGCGGCCTCGAACTGGAATCGGTGGCGGCTGCCGTGGTCGGCGGGGTCAGCATCCTCGGTGGCAGTGGAACGGTCCTCGGTGCATTTCTGGGCGCGGTGCTCATCGACACGCTGCGCCTCAGTCTCGTTCGGGTGCCGCAGGTCAGCGAGTTCTGGCGCGATGCGGTCCTCGGTGTCCTGGTGCTGGCCTCGGTGATCGCCGATGGTCTCCTCAATCGGCGCCTGTCGCGGCGCGTGGCCGAGCGAGGAGCAGTCAACGCCGCCGAGCCCGCAGGAGGTACCGCCGGCGACACCACGCCGGACGGTGTGCAACATCCACTGGCGGCGCGGGAGGGATCGATCAATGCGTGAATCACAACCTGAGTCATCACCTGAGTCACTGCCCGAATCACTGCGTGCGTGGGCCCGTTCCCATCGGTGGGAGACGCTGTTGGCGGGGATCCTCGTCGTCACCATCGTCGCCAACAGCGCATTGTCACCCCACTACCTCGGCGTCGGCAACATCGTCAATCTGTTCTGGCTCTCGATCGAGAAGATCATCGTCGCCGTCATCATGGCCTTCGTAATCATCAACGGCGAGATCGATCTCTCGGTGGCGTCGGTCATGGGATTCTCAGCTGCCGTGCTGGCGACGCTACACGACAGCACCGGTGTCCCCTTCGTGCTCGCCATCGTCATCGCGCTGGCCGCAGGGGCGCTCGCGGGGCTCGTGCAGGGTCTGGTGGTGGCCAAGCTCAAACTGCCGTCACTCGTCGTCACGCTCGCCGGCCTCATCGGTTTCCGCGGCGCAGCCCGGGTGCTGCTGGAAGACCGTTCGATCGGAGAGTTTCCCGGCTGGTTCGACCGCCTCGGCCAGCGGGCGCTGGTCGGACCGTTTCCTCTCGCCATCATCATCTTCCTGGTCGGCCTCCTCGTGGCCTGGTTCGTGCTCGACCGGACGGCGTTCGGACGCAAGGTCTACGTTGTCGGCAACAACGCCGAGGCGGCTCGCTACTCCGGCATCGCCGTCGAGCGGGTCAAGATCCAGCTGTTCGTGATGTCGGGCCTCGCATCGGCGTTCGCCGGTGTGCTGTTCGCGGCTCGACTCGGCTCGGTGCGCGGCAGCCTCGCCGAGTTCTTCGAACTCGACATCATCACGATGGTGCTGCTCGGTGGCGTCTCGATCTTCGGTGGTTCCGGCACCATGCTCGGCGTCGCGCTGGCGATGTTCACCGTGCTCAACATCCGCAACGGGCTGGGTCTGGCCAACGTCGACGGCATCATCCAGACCGGGGTGGTCGGCCTCCTGCTGATCGGGTCCGTGCTGGCCCCGAATCTCGTCGGGAAGCTTCAGGGCCGGCTGCCGGGGTGGCGAGAGCCGACCACCGCAGCCGATGGCGCACGAGCAATCCAGAGTTCATGAAAGGCGGGAGGTACCACCGATTACGACATGCCAGACACGAACTTCCGGCCGTTTGGAGCCGGAAATGAATACAGCGAAACCACTACCAAATCTTCAATACAGCGAAACCACTACCAAATCTTCGAGGAGAGCAATGAAAAGAAAAGCAGTGAAGAAGCATCCATGGATCAAGCTGTTGGCGCTCCTGGCGACGTTCGCGCTGCTGGCCGCCGCCTGCGGCGATTCCGGCGACGAAGCCACCGACACCACAGAGGACACCGCCACCGACACCACCGAGGCGACGGACGACACGACCGAGGAGACCACCGACACCACCGAGGCAATGGACGACGCCGGGTCCGACGACACCGCGGCCGCGGGCGACGTCGTGACGATCACCGGAACCGAGTCAATCAGCTCGACCTTCCTGCCGAAGTGCACCAACATCGCCGTCTTCCCCCAGGCCAACGACGGCGCCATCGAAGCCGCAGGCGAGCTGGGCTCCGAGGAGGCCGCCTTCGTCGGCCCGGCCGACTGTGGGGACGCCACCGGCCAGATCGAGTTCATGACCAACGCCGTGACCCAGGGGGTCCAGGCGATCATGGTGTCGAACAACGCCGGGGACGAACTGGCCCCGTCGGCCCAGGCCGCAGCCGATGCCGGAATCCCGGTGGTGAGCTGGGATTCGCCGATCCCGTCGGCTGAAGGCGAGAGCGTCTTCGTCGCCCAGGTCGACTTCGACGAGACCGGTCAGGTCATGGCCGACATGGCCCGCAACATCCTCGGCGACGACGGCGGCCAGTTTGCCATCCTGTCGGCCACCCCCGAGGCGGCCAACCAGAACGCGTGGATCGCGGCCATGGAGGAGGTCCTCGCCGGCGCCGACTACGCCAACCTCGAACTCGTCGACACCGTGTACGGCAATGACGTGGCCGAGGACTCATTGAACCAGGCGCTGGCTCTCGTCGACTCCCATCCGGACCTGGAGTTGATCATGGCTCCGACGACGGTCGGCATCGTGGCCGCAGCGCAGGCCATGACCCAGGAGGGACTGTGCGACCAGGTCAAGGTGTCCGGTCTCGGACTTCCCGACGAGATGCGCGACTACACGCTGAGCGGCTGTGCACCGGAGTTCGCCCTCTGGAGCTTCCAGGACCTCGGCTACCTCGCCTACTACGTCGCCTACGGTCTGGCCACGGGCCAGATCGAGGCGGTCGAGGGCCAGTCGTTCGTGGCGGGCCGTATGGGTGAATACACCATCGAAGCCGACCCGACCCGCGACGCCGGTCTTCGGGTTCTGATGGGACCGTTCAGCGTCTACGACGAATCCAACGTCGGCTAGCAACTCAACCCCTCCCCCGAACTTTGTGCGCTCACCGACCCGTTTCCGGGTCGGCTGAGGTACAAAGTTCGGGGGGATGCCAGGACCTTCTATCTGGAGACATTCGACAACGTGACCAGCGAGCAAATCCCCCCAGCCGCAAAGGAACTGATCGAACGCTCGAACCGGCTGGGCGCCGATCGGCGTAACACCAACTACGGCGGCGGCAACACATCGGCCAAAGGAAAATCGACCGACCCCGTGACCGCCGAGGAGGTGGAGCTGATGTGGGTCAAGGGCTCGGGCGGTGACCTCGGCACGCTGACGGCGTCGGGGATCGCCGCGCTTCGGCTCGACCGGATCCGGGCCCTGCAGAACGTCTATCGAGGCCCCGACCACGAGGACGAGATGCACCAGATGCTCGACCACTGCCTGTTCGGCACCGACAACGCCGCGCCCAGCATCGACACGTCGATGCACGGGCTGCTCGATTGCGCCCATGTCGATCACCTCCACCCCGACTCGGTGATCGCCCTCGCCGCCTCGGTCGACGGAGAGCGGTTGACACGGGAGTGCTACGGCGACGAGATGCTCTGGATCGAGTGGCGACGCCCGGGCTTCGAGTTGGCAACGCGGATGGAGAGGCTACGAGCCGACCATCCGGAGGCCTACGGTGTGGTGATGGGCGGTCACGGCCTCACCACCTGGGGGGCGACGTCGGCCGAGTGTGAACAGAGGTCACTCGACGCAATCGCCAAGGCGGCCGAGTTCATCGAACGTACCGGTTCACACGAGCCACTCGGCACGATGCGCGCCGGATTCGAGCCGTTGCCGGCCGAGGAGCGGGCCCGGCGGGCGGCGTCGCTCGCTCCCGTCCTTCGGGGTCTGGCCTCGACCGACTCGCCGGTCATCGGACGTTGGTTCGACGACGACCTCGTCGTGGACTTCATCGGCCGGGAGGCCGCACCGCGGGTGGTCCCGCTCGGCACGTCCTGCCCCGATCATCTGATCCGCACCAAGGTCCGGCCCCTACTCCTCGACCTTCCCACCACGGCGTCGCACGACCAACAGGTGGCACGACTCCAGCAGCTCCACGCCGAGTACCGCAACGAGTACCGCCGCTACTACGAACGCCACGCCGATGCCGGCAGCCCACCGATGCGAGGCTCCGACCCGGCCATCTTCCTCATTCCCGGCGTGGGGATGTTCAGCTTCGGCGGCGACAACCAGACGGCCCGGGTGGCCGGCGAGTTCTACATCAACGCCATCAACGTGATCCGCGGCGCCGAAGCCATCTCCACCTACGACCCGGTGTCGGAGACGGAGAAGTTCCGGGTCGAGTACTGGATGCTCGAGGAGATGAAGCTGCGTCGCCGGCCGAAACCCAAGCCCCTGACCGGCAAGGTGTCCCTGGTGACCGGGGCCGGGTCGGGCATCGGGCGGGCCATCGCCGCCCGCCTGGCCGACGAGGGCTCGGTCGTCGTCATCACCGACGTTCACCTCGACACCGCCGAGGAGACCGCGGCCTTGATCGCCGGCACCGGACCCAACGCGTCCGATCGGGCGATCGCCGTGGCGGCCGACGTCACCGACGAGGACCGGATCGGCGCCGCGTTCGACGCCGCCGTCCGACACTTCGGCGGGGTCGACATCGTCGTCAACAACGCCGGCCTGTCGCTCTCCAGATCACTGACCGAGACCACGGTCGCCGAGTGGGATCTGCAGCACCAGGTCATGGCCCGAGGCTCCTTCCTCGTCACCCGGGCGGCCGCCGAGGTGATGCGCGCCCAGGGCCGGGGAGGCGACATCGTCTACATCGTGTCGAAGAACGCCATCGCCGCCGGACCCGACAACGTGGCCTACAGCTCGGCCAAGGCCAGCCAAGCCCACCAGGTGCGGCTGCTGGCCGCCGAACTCGGCGCCGACGGCATCAGGGTCAACGGCGTCAACCCCGACGGCGTGGTCCAGGGCTCGGGCATCTTCGCCGGAGGCTGGGGCGCGGAGCGGGCCAGGGTCTACGGCGTGCCCGAGGACAAGTTGGGCGAATACTACGCGGGACGAACGCTCCTGAAACAGGAGGTCCTGCCCGAACACGTGGCCGAGGCGGTCACCGTCCTGGTCAACGGATCCCTGAGCCGGACCACGGGCCTGCTGATTCCGGTCGACTCCGGAGTCGTCTCGGCCTTCCTTCGTTGACCCGAACACGCAAAGCTGGAAGTACGTCCGCCGGAGCCACCGGCGCCGCAAGGAGGATCACCATGCTCGACCCCGTCATCGACCCGGACCGGATCGACCACCACAACAGACCCCTCGAGTCACGGCTGGCGGCCGGAGTCGAGCACCTGGCCGGCGAGCTCGACGTCGCCGGGCACACCAGCGCCGACCAGGTCATCGACGCGCTGACCGAGTTCTCGGTCGCCGCGCCGTCCTGGGCGGTCGGCACCGGCGGCACCCGCTTCGGTCGCTTCCCTCTCGGAGGCGAACCACGCACCACCGAGGAGAAGGTCGACGACGTCGCCGCCCTGCACACGCTGACCGGCTCGAACGACTCGATCTCCCTCCACGTTCCATGGGACGATCCACCCGACCCGGCCGCCCTCCGCCGCCACGCCGCCGAGCGCGGCATCCGCTTCGACGCCATGAACTCCAACACGTTCCAGGACAACCCGTCGACCACCGACGACGGGCGGTTGACCTACAAGTTCGGCAGCCTGGCAAACACCGACCCGGCGGTCCGGCGGGTGGCCGTCGATCACAACAAGTACGTGATCGACCTGGGCGTCGCCCTCGGGTCGACGGCCCTGACGGTGTGGCTGGCCGACGGCATCAACCATCCCGGCCAGGCCGACCACCGTGACCAGTTCGAGCGGGTGGCCGACGGCCTGCGCCAGATCCACGATCACCTCCCGGCCGACTGGCTCATGTACACCGAACACAAACCCTATGAACCGGCGTTCTACGCCACGGTCAACCAGGACTGGGGTTCGTCACTCCTGCTGGCCCAGGCCGCCGGGGAGAAGGCGTCGTGCCTGGTCGACCTGGGCCACCACCTGCCAAACGCCAACATCGAACAGATCGTGAGCCGCCTGGCCATGGTCGACCGGCTCGGCGGGTTCCACTTCAACGACTCCAAGTACGGCGACGACGACCTGACGTCGGGGTCGATCAAGCCGTTCCAGCTGTTCCTGATCTTCGGTGAGCTGATCCGGGCCGGTGACGGTCGTCTGCCCTCGCTGGCCTACATGATCGACCAGAGCCACAACATCAAGGATCCGCTCGAGGACCTGATCCAGTCGACCGACGCCATCTGCATCGCCTACGCCCAGGCGCTGGTCGTCGATCGGGCGGCGCTGGCCGCGGCCCAGATCGACAACGATGCGGCCGGCGCCCAGCAGGTGCTCCAGAACGCGTTCCGCACCGATGTGCGTCCCCTGGTTGCCGAGGCCCGGCGCCGGGTCGGTGCGGCCATCGACCCGATGGGCGCCTACCGAGCCGTCGGCTATCGCGCCGCGGCCATCGAGCGCCGGGGCTCGACCACGGTGGCGACGGGCCTGTGATCGCCGCACCTGCGGAGCAGGTGCTAACCGAGTTTGGCTATTCGCCAAACTCCTGGCCTAGGCCGAACACCTGGAGATCAGTCCGATGAGCCAACCGAAGACCATTGTGGCTGTCGACCTCGGTGCCACATCAGGGCGGGTCGCGGCCGTGGACCTGTCCGCATCCGAGCCGTCCGTCGAGGTCGTGCATCGATGGGCCAACTGGCCGGTCACCGCCGACGACGGCTCGCTGCGGTGGGACTGGGCAATGTTGACCGGCGAGGTGCAGCGTGGACTGGCATCGGCGCTCGGACGGAGCCCGGTGGCGTCGATCGGCATTGACGGCTGGGGTGTCGACTACGGTCTGATCGACGACACCGGCGCTCTCCTGACCTCCCCGTTCTGCTATCGGGATCGTCGGACCGACGGCTGGAGGTCGGTCGTCGATCGCATCGGTCGCGAGAAGCTGTACCGGATCACCGGTATCCAGCTCATGGGCATCAACACGATCTTCCAGCTGGCCGCCCATCTCGACGCCGACGCACCGCTGCTGCAGCGGGCTCACCGGGCGCTGTTGTTGCCCGATCTCCTCGTCAACCGCCTGACCGGCTGGATCGGGGTCGAGCGGTCCAACGCATCGACCACCGGATTGCTCGACGCCCGCACCGGTCAATGGTCTCCCGAGTTGCTCGACGACGTCGGCGTACCCGCCGAACTGCTCCCCTCCCCCGTTTCGGCCGCCGCTTCCTGCGTCGGCACATGGCGGGGGGTGCCGGTCCACCTGGTCGGCAGCCACGACACCGCGTCGGCGTTTCTCGGGATGCCCGGCGGCCGCGAGCCAGGCACCGTGTTCGTGTCGACCGGAACCTGGATCATCGTCGGCGTCGAGCTCCCCGAAGCCGACACCTCGGCTGCGGCCGCTGCGGCCAACTTCTCCAACGAGGCCGGAGCGTTCGGAGGTGTCCGCCTGCTCAAGAACGTGGTGGGCTTCTGGCTCCTGGAGCAGTGCCGCCCGGGTTGGGGCGAACCGCCCGTCGAGCGGTTGTTCGCCGAGGCGTCGGGGGTCGCCGTCGCCGACGCTCCATTGTTCGACGCCCGAGACGAGCGGTTCGTGTCACCCGACGACATGGAGGCCGAGATCCGGGAGGCGACCGGTCTTGGACCCGGGGCCGAACGAGCCGTCGTGGTGCGATCGATCGTGGAGTCGATGGCGGCCGGCGTCGCCGCCGTGGTCGACGAGTTGCGAGCCCTCGGTGTGGTCCCGCCGCGGCGACTGGCGGTCACCGGCGGCGGAGCTCGGGCCGAGCTCCTGTGTCAGGCGCTCGAGCGACACTGTGGTCTGCCGGTCCTGGTCGGCTCGACCGAGGCGACGGCGCTCGGCAACGCCGTCGCCCAGGGCGTGGCGCTCGGTCACTTCGCCGATCCGGCCGACGGTCGCGACTGGATTGCCCACGCAACTGTCGAGCGCGTCTACGGTGATTGACAGCATGGAGACACGAGCCGTCAGTCCGGAGGAACGCCTCACCCTTGTTCAAGCTCGGGTGAGCGAGACCGGAACGGTTCGCATCGACCAACTCGCCGTCGAGTTCGGTGTGAGCGAGATGACGATTCGCCGCGATCTCGACGAACTCGAGACACTCGGTGTGGCCCGCCGTGTTCGGGGTGGGGCGATCGCGGTCGGTCCGGAACCGTTCGAACACCGGCACCGCCACAACGCCAAGGCCAAGGCCAAGATCACCGAGAAGCTCCTGCCACTCATCCCGGCGGTCGGGACCGTTGCCCTCGATGCGTCCACCACCGTGTTCCGGGTGGCATCCGCTCTCGATCAGGCTCGGGATCTCGTGGCCGTCACCAACGGGCTCGACACCTTCCGGGCGCTCGGCGACAAGCCGGGTATCACGGCCACGCTGACCGGCGGAGTTCAGGAGCCGAGGACAGGCAGCCTCGTCGGGCCGTTCGCGGTGCGGATGGCCGAGAGCCTGCTCTACGACGTGTTCGTCTCGTCGACCGCCGCCATCGCCCCGGGTGTCGGTTCGTCGGAGACCACGATCGAGGAGGCCGAGGTCAAGCGGGCGTTCACCAACACCAGCGGGCGGGTCATCGTCGCTGTCGATCATTCCAAACTGGGTACCCGCTGCCCGGCTCGCATGTTCGATCTGGCCGGCATCGACCTGCTGGTGACCGACCTCGATCCCGACGATGAACGGCTCGATCCCTACCGTAACGATGTCGAGCTGCTTTGAGAACAGCGGCAACCAACGTGAAAGAACGGGGTGATGATGAACCGAGTGGGTTTCGTTCTTCGGGTTCGACCGGAGCGGCTGGAGCAGTACAGGCGGGAACATCAGGCGGTGTGGCCGGAGATGCTGGAAGCACTCAGCCGGCATGGATGGCACAACTACAGCCTGTTTCTCCGTGACGACGGCACCCTGTTCGGCTATTTCGAGACGCCGGGCACGTTCCAGGAGGCGCTCGACGGCATGGCCGCCGAGGAGGTCAACGATCGGTGGCAGCAGAAGATGGCTCCCTTTTTCGAAGGTGGGGGCGACGATCACGCCGATGAGATGATGGCCCAGCTCGAGGAGGTCTTCCACCTCGACTGACGCCTGGCACACGAGGCGTTTGACCCATCGGGTTAAAGATCGCCAGCCACCCGGACGTTATTGGCCAGTGGCACTCCATACGTGCCGTTCCATCAGCATTCAACGTCAAGGGCAAACAGCATGGCCATCCCGACATCTCTCGCGGCGCTCGTCGCCAACAAGGCGGCCGCGGTCGGCGTGGCAGCGGTCATCGGCACCGGCACGGCCGCGGTGACCGTGGCCGCCGTCGTTCAGGCACCCGAGCCCGTCGAAGTCTCGGCGGATTCGTCGACCACGACCGCAACCGAAGAGCCGAACGACGACACGACCACCACGATCGACCAGGAGACAACCGAATCGACCACCTCCTCGGCGACAGACGACGACACATCCGACGACCCGACGGATTCGAGCGACGAGATCGCGGCGAGCGACACCGAGGCGGCGGAGTCGGACCTCGTGTCGTGTGAGGACGCAGTCAACCACGGCGAGTACGTGTCCTCCCGAGCCACCAGCAAGGACAAGTCCAGTGACTCGGACGAAGCGGACGAGCCCGGCAGCCGGTCGATGCGAGAGGCCGCCCAGAGCGACTGCGGAAAGCCGGAATCGTCGTTGGACGCCGACGAGGACCATTCCGGCGACGACGAATCCGAGTCGAAGGCCGACTCCAGTGACGACGAGAATGAGGACCGGGACGAATCCGACGACGCCGACGAGGACGAGGACGCCGACGAGGACGAGGATGACGACTCCGACTCGGACGACGACGACTCCGACGCGGACCACGACGACGAGGCAGACGACGACTCCGGCAAGGACAACTCCGGCAAGGGCAAGTCCGACCAGCGCGGCCCGAAGGACCGGTCCGACGACTGAAAGCTGAGGCCACGATCTTTCGTGGTTCGACGCATCCGCCCAGACCCGAGTGGGCCATGACCCGGCTACCGTCGGGGGATGATCGACAGCGTTTCGTGGACGCAGACCGCCGCCTCACTGGTACTGGTGGCGCTGGCCATGGCCGTCGGGTGGTGGCTGCGGCTCGGGATCACCCGCCAGCTCGTCATCGCCGCGGCCCGGGCCGCCGTGCAACTGGTGGCGGTCGGCCTGCTGTTCGGCCTGATCGTCTCGTCGGCCCGGGCCATCGTTCTTGCCTGGCTGTGGGTTGTCGTCATGGTCGCCGTCACCGCAGCGGTGGCTCGCCGGAGGGCCCCTCGTCTACCCAACGGTCCGGCGATCGCGGCTCTCGCCGTGGTGGCCACCGTCGGGCTGTGCCTGTTGGTCGTTTTCGGGCTCGGGATCATCGACTACGAACCGGTCAACCTGATCGTCATCGCCGGCATCACGATCGGTAACACGCTGCCGGCGCTCGTCCTCGGGGCCAAGCAGACGGTGCATGCGGCGGTGGCCGAGCGGGGTCAGATCGAGGCGTTGATGGCGATGGGCATGTCGACGATGCAGATCGTTCAGCAGGTCGGCGGCCCGATCGCCCGACTTGCGCTCGTGCCCCAGATCGAGCGGACCAACGTCGTCGGTCTCATCGCCCTTCCCGGCGCGATGACCGGCCTCCTCCTGGCCGGTGTCGCGCCCCGGGATGCGGTGCTCGTTCAACTGGTGGTGATGTATCTCGTGCTCGGTGCGGTTTCGCTGTCGGTGGTCGTGACCGTGACCCTGGGAGTACGCAGCCTGTTCACGCCCGCCCTCACCCTGCTGCCGGTGGAGGAGCTGCAGGCCGAGGCGCCAGAGCGGACGCGACGTTGACGACGAGGTCCGGGTCGCCCTCGACCGAAGCCGGGCCGGATCGCCGTCAACGCCGCCGATGCCAGATGGCTCCCTCCTGGTCTCCATCCAGCCCGACCTCGGCATCGAGGCGCCGTCTAGACTGGATTGAGGCGGTCCAGCCCATCAAACGTCTCGAGCACGACATCAAAGACAAGAAAATTATGTGGGTTTGAACGCGGTGAAAGGTACACACTTGCGCGAAATCCGGGGGTTCGATCGCATCAACAGCACACAGCCGGCAAGCCGACCCGGTCGGCGTGAGGACGAGGCGGCCGGCGCCCAACGAGCGGCGGGTGTCGTGACCACCCGGGAGTGCCAGGCGCTGTTCGCCTACTGGCGGTCGACGGTGATGGGTCATCGCCGTGCCTCGCAGAAGCTCACGGCCCACATCGCCGGCTACTTCTTCACCGGGAGCCCTCCGTCGGGCGTGGGTCACCGGCCGCTGGGCGAGGTCCGGCGAAGCCTGCTGACACTCCTCGACCGCGCCGACCTGACCGACGATGAGCGAACGGTCATCCGCCTCTACTGCGGACTCGACGGGCTTCCCCTGCCCTTCGCATCGAAGTCGACCCCCGATATCGCCGGTGGCCGTGACGAGTCGTCGCCCCGAGGCACCTGTTGGGCCGGGATCGCCAAGATCGCCCCGCACGTCGCGGCCAGGCCGCTGGCAGCCGTGCCCGAGCGGGGTGTCGTCGATCCGCTGACCGAGCCGTGGTTCCAGGCCCGGGTCCGGCCGAGCGAACGGCGCAGCGTGGTGGCCCGGGCCTGGGTGCGGGCGATGTCGCAGTGCGACGGACCCCACGGGCCACCGACCGTCGCCGCGCTCGTGCACTGGTACGGGCTTTCCGGCTATGCCGACCCGGATCTGCAACAGGCCGCCTCCATCCCGTCGACCGTTGCGGATACCGGACACCCCCGGCCCAACACCAACGCCCGCCATCGAGCCGCAGCCCTGATGGAGATCGCCCTCTACGAGGAGGTGCGCGCCCTCCCGGAACCAACCCGGGTCGCGGTCCCGCACCTACCAGCCCCGCACCCCGGACCGGCCGACAGCAGGCGTCTACCCGAAACGGTCACCCACCCACTCCTGATGGCGTTGCTGACCGACGACCTGTCGCCGGACGATCTGGTGGCGGCCGCCGCCGTGCTGCAGGACCGAGCCGTGAACGGTATCGACGTCTCGGGACGGACCACCCTGTTCCTTCGATACCTGAGGCCGAGGATCCACGATTTGAGCGGCTACCAGTTGGAGCGGCTTGCGGTGTCGATGTCCTACGTCGCCGCCACCCAGGGCAACCCCTTCCTCGCGCTCGAATGGCTCGGCGTCTTCCTGAGCCGGGTGGGCATCACCGACCGGACCTTCACCGTGATGGTCAACACCATCGAGGCGGCCGCTGAGGGCGGCTACCACGGGCTCGCGGTCCGCGCCGACCGCTTCTTCGGGCAACTCCGAATGGAGTGGCGGGTGCCAGCCCACCAGGTCCCGTTCGTTGAGCATTTCGAGGCCGAGCAGCAACGGCTGGCCGCCCGGGCCTACCGGCTGGAGCGGCTCGGCAGGGCGCAGGCCCGGATGGGCGACACCGGGCGGGCCGCCCAGTCGCTGCAGCGCAGCGTCGCCGTGGCATCGCGCTCGAGTCGCATGGCCGAACAGGTCCTCGTCGACCGGTCGACGTTCCCCACGATCGAACTCGACGGCAAAGCGGGTGGACATGGCGGCGACCTCACCTGGTCGTGGGCGCTCGCAGCCGCAGCCTGCATCGTCGAGCCGCTCGATCAACTGCACGCCGGGCTCACCGGCAGCAGAGACGACCAGGCGACCGAGGCCCAGGTCGACCTCACCGTCGGCTCCCAGATCACGGCGGCCGAACTCGCCGCCCCGGCGAGACTCGCCCGGTCGCTTCTCGACGACTACGAAGGTCCGCTCGGCTGCACCCGCTACCGCACATGGTACGAACAGATCGACGCCGTCACGGCCCGGGTGCTGGCGACCGTCGGCTGACCGGCCGGTAGCATCGGTCCATCGTGACTCCTTTGCCGATCGAACCGGGGCCCGAGGATCGCGCCGCTCTCACCGAGGCGGTGTCGGCCTTCGTCGGCCGCCACCTCGACAGGCTGACCGAAGCCCCGGTATTCCACGGTGCGGCCGATGAGGCGCTGGTCGAACAGTTGCTTCATCCACCGGACGAGGCGGGACTCGACATCGATGAGCTGCTCGGCCGGATCGAGCCGGCCCTCGCCACCGGATTCGACACCGCCTCGGGACGGTTCCTGTCCTACATCCCCAGCGGTGCGCTCCACACCGCAGCGCTGGGCACGTACCTCGGTGCTGCGCTCAACCGTTACACCGCCGGGTCGCACGCCGCCCCCGGGTTGGTCGCGATCGAGGAGTCGGTGATCCGCTGGATGACGTCGCTGTTCGGGCTCGGTGACAACGCCGGCGGAATCCTGCTGTCGGGCGGCTCGCTCGCCAACCTGACCGCCGTCGTGACCGCCCGCTCCCGGCTCGGCGAGCGGTTCGACGACGGCGTCGTCTACACCTCCGAACGCACCCACCACTCGATGACCAAGGGCGCACGGATCGCCGGCATCGCCACCGATCGAGTCCGCTTGGTCCCGACCGATCGGCGGCTGCGGATGGATCCGGCGGCGCTCGACGCGGTGATGGCGGCCGATGTGGCCGGTGGGCTGCGGCCGATGATGGTCGCCGCCACCGCCGGGACCACCGACACCGGCGCGATCGACCCGCTCGATCGATGTGCCGATCTCGCAGCGGCCCACGGTGCATGGTTTCACGTCGACGCCGCCTACGGCGGGTTCTTTCAGCTCACCGATCGGGGACGCACTCGGCTGGCCGGCATCGAGCGGGCCGACTCGATAACCGTCGACGCTCACAAGTCGCTGTTCCTCCCTTTCGGGGTCGGTGGCCTGGTGGTGCGCGACGTCGAGCATCTCGTCGACGCCCACGAGGGTCGGGGTGCCTACATGCAGGATGTCGTCGACGGCGATCTCCCACACTACCTGTCCATGGGGCCGGAGCTGACCAGACCGAATCGGGGGCTGCCGTTGTGGTTGGCGTTGAACCTCCACGGTGTCGACGCCTTCCGGCGCACGCTCGACTCGATGCTCGACCTGGCCGGAGATGCGGCGGCGAGGTTGGCCGACCTGCCGGGCGTCGAGCTGATCACCGAACCCGAGCTGTCGATCGTGGCGTTCCGATCGACCGCCGGCGACGATGCCACAGCCCGGATCCAGCAGGCGTTGAACGACTCCGGCCGCATCCACGTGTCGAGTACCACGATCGACGATCGGTTGTGGATCCGCCTGGCGTTCCTCAGTCAACGCACCACGGCAGCCATCGCCGACGAAGCCATCGAGCTGATCACCGCAACCATGACCGAACCCGGCGGCTGATCTCAGCACATCATGCGACAACGAGGTTATGAGCCCGGCACCGGACCGTTCGAGGTTGACGACTCCGGCTACTCGCAACCGTTTCGTTCGGCCAACGGCTGGACTTGATCGACGAAGAACGGGCCCGGATCCAACGCCAGAAGCGCCGCCACGTTCGAACAGACATCCTCGGACCGACCTTCCCGATCGGCCACGACGGCCCGGAAGGTCCATGCGTCGGGATAGTCCGGGTCGACGAGCACCGCCTGGTCGAGATATTCCGATGCCGATGCGAGGAGTGTCTCCTTCTGCTCGGGCGTCACGACGTCGTCGGCGCTCGTGGCCACGACGAGGTACCAGGCACGGTAGGTGAGGGCCTCGACGTTGTGGGGATTCTCGGCCAGGACACCGTCGAAACACTGCAGAGAATCCAGGAGCTGCTCGTCGACGAGCGCCAGGTCGTGACAGCGGGCCACCTGATCTCTCGCCGTCCCGTCGATGTCGCCGGTCAATGCTTGACCGACGCCGCGCTCACCGGCCGAACGGGCGAGCAACCATCCGACCCCGACCGACAACGCCAGGACCCCGAGAACGACGACGACCTGGCGTAATCGTCGTTTGGACAGCAGGACCCTGGCCGACCGGCCGGAATCACCCGCCTGACCGCCCCCGGCGCTGTCGGCGTCGGCCTCGTCCGGTGAGGAGCCGACCGGCGACTCGAGACGACGCGCCGCATCGGCCAGGCGGACCGTATAGGCCGAACGAAGGCGGCGGTACTCCGTCTCGTCCACGTCGCCCGCCTCGTACTCGGCGTCGAGATCGTTCAACGACTGCACCAGGTTCTTCAGCTCGTCATTCGACACGTCAGCCTCGTCGATCGCCACCTAGGTGCTCCTCTGTCTGGGTTGTCATCACGCGATTCCTCACCATTTCGGCCAGCCGGTGATCCTCATCGGTCGGCTCACGGTCGCCGGCACGGTGTCGGCTGAAGACGAATCCGAGAACGACGACACCAAGCAGCACGGCCACAACCGGCAGGATCCACACCAACGACGCGAAGCCCTCAGCCGGCGGGTTGGTCAGCACCTCGGTGCCATAGGCCACGAGCAGCTCGTTGCGGATGGCCTCGTCGCTTGCCCCCTGGTCGACTCGATCCGCGATGTACTGTCGAATCGTCGCCGACACGGCGGCGTTGGATTCGGCCACCGTCTCACCGTCGCAGGTTGGGCAGGCGAACGACTCGTTCAGCCGCCCGATTCGCTCGCTGGTCGTTTCGCTCTCGGTCCGGTCGACCACGGCCACGGTCATCATCGTGACCACGGCCGCCAGGATCGTCATCCAGACGATGAAACGGAGTCGGGCGGTCAACGAAAGGGATGGCGAGGGCATTACGGACCGTCACCCCCCGTCGGTGTGAGCTCGGTCGGCTTCCCGGCCCCGTCACCGTTGCCGTCGACACCGGCCGATTCGTGATCCTGGAGATCCCCCGGAGAATCGGGCGTCGGCTCGACCTTCCCGGGAGGGGTCGCGCTGTGGTCGCCGGTGTCGCCCGATTCCCGTTCTTCGAGAGCAGCCGACGTGGCAGCGATCGTCCGGCGTTTGGTGCCGGGAAAGAGAGCGAGCGCCGTTCCGACGGCCATCACGATGCCGCCGACCCATATCCACGCGACCAGCGGGCGCACGATGATCCGCAGGTCGATGGTGTTGGTCGACGGGCTCGGCATCGAGGCCAAAACCAGGAAGAGATCCTCGGTGAACCCCGATCGGACCGACGGCGTTGGGACCGTTTGGCCGGTTTGGCGGAAACTGGTCGCCGCCGGGTGGTGGACGTCGCCGCCGTCGATCTCGATTGCGGCGAAGACCCGATGCCGCCTTTCGTTCAGCTCCGCTCCCGGCTCGATGTAGCGGAACTCGTGGCCATCCACCTCGGCGGTCTCGCCGACCTCGAGACGCACCGTTTGTTCCGATCGGTAGGACTCACTGGCCGCCATCCCCACCGCCAGCAGTACCACGCCGAGATGCACGATCATGCCTCCGTTGGTGCGGCCGACCAGACCGCGCCAGCCTTGGCGGCGGACCGCCAGGATGACCTGACGAAGCGCCGCCCCGCCGGCAAAACCGCCGAGGCCGAAGGTGAGCACGGGATAGAAGCCCCTTGCGCCGAAGGCGAGGGCGGTACCGAGTGCGGCGACCGCGACGAGTGCCGGACCGAGAAGTCGCTCCGACAAGACCTCGGCGGAGGCGCCACGCCAGGGCAGGACGGGAGCAGCCGCCATGAGGAAGAGGACTGTCAACGCAATCGGGCGGGCCATGGAATCGAAGTACGGCCGACCGATCGTCAGCCGGGTTCCGTCCCAAGCCTCGATCACCAGGGGAAAGACGGTGCCAAGCAGGACCACGAAGGCCAGAGCCCCGAACGCCAGGTTGTTGGCCAGGAAGAACCCCTCGCGGGAGACCGGCGACTCGATGATCCTGTGAGCCCTGAGCTGGTCGCCTCTCCACGCGATCAGCCCGACGCTCAGAGCAACGACGACGGCGAAGAAGACCAGGAGCAGCGGTCCTATCGCCCCGGCAGTGAAGGAATGGACCGATTCGACGACTCCGGAGCGGGTGAGAAACGTGCCGAGAATCGTCAAGGCGAACGTTGCGCAGAGCAACGACAGATTCCAGACACGGAGCATTCCCCGGCGTTCCTGCACCATGACCGAGTGGATATAGGCCGTGCCGGTGAGCCAAGGAAGAAGCGACGCGTTCTCGACCGGATCCCAGGCCCAGTAGCCACCCCAACCCAGGACCTCATAGCTCCACCACGCTCCCAACACGATTCCCAAGGTCAGGAATCCCCAGGCGGCCACGGTCCAACGCCGGGTTTCCGCCAGCCAACCCTCGCCGAGGCGGCCGGTCGCGAGCGCGGCCACGCTGAACGCAAACGGCACGGTGAAGCCCACGTACCCGAAATACAGCATCGGTGGGTGTAGCGCAACGAGGACGTGATTCTGGAGCAGCGGGTTGGGGCCGGGGCCGTCGAAGTCCGCCGGCATTTCGACCACTCCGAACGGATTCGCCGGGCCGGCCAACAAGGCGAAGAAGAACGCGGCGACGGCCAACATCACCACCATGGCCAAGATCATCAGCGGATCGCCCAACCGACCCCAGAATTTGAGCAGCATTGCGGTCATGTAGATCCCGAGCACCAACACCCACAACAGCAGCGAGCCCTCGAGCGACGACCAGAGGGCCGCGAAGTTGAACAGCGCAGGCGTCGTCGAACTCCCGACCTGGGTGACGTAGTCGACCGTGTAGTCACGCTGGAACAACGCGACCTCCATGATGACGAAGGCTCCGACCGCGGAGACAACGGTCAGCCCGATCCACAGGCGAATCATGGGGACCAGCCGCCGCCTGCGGGCACCCTCAGCCGTGATGAAGGCGTAGACTCCCCCCACCACTCCCAGGGCGGAGGCAGACAACCCCAACAGAACGAAACCGAACCCGATTGCGGCGTTCATCGTTCGTCGGTCGATTCCGGCAGTTCGTAGTCGACCCGATCCGGGTTGTCCTCGACGTATTGTTCCGAGTGCTTCACCAGGATCTGGCTCGAGACGAAGCTCACTCCCTCCCAATGGCCCTTGGCGACGACCCGCTCAC
>JAOTVU010000046.1 GCA_029863385.1 Acidimicrobiia bacterium | reverse complement strand
ATGGCTGAGGGGGTTGGTGATCGAGGTGGTCGCCCGGACCGACGGCCAAGCCAGCAGCACGATCGTGATCACGGCGGCAATCCCGACCGTGATCAACGCCTCGCGATTCACGGGAGCGTCGACGGCCAGGTCGATCGTCGCCAGCGGCCCGACGCGGCCGACCAGGCGGAGGAGGGCGGCCGCCACCCACGGTGCGACCACCGCCACCGGCACCACGAGAACGGCGGCCTCGAGTAGGGCGAAGGCGATGAGTTGACGACGGCTGATACCGCGTGCCTCGAGAAGGGTGGTCTCCCGCCGCCTCGTGTCGATCAACAGACCGGCGGCGATTGCCAGCGCCAACGCCGCCAGCAACGCCAACTGGGCGACCACGGCGTAGAGTCCGGACCGGGTGACGGCCAGCGACCGGTTGGTGTCGAGAAGGAGCTCGGGAAGAAGCGAGGTGACGTCGAAGGCCGAGGTGGTCGATGTCGCCTCCGGTGACAGCCGAAGTGACGCCCGTTCCAGCTCATCAGGCAGGCGGTCCAGCGACCGGCGGAGATCGTCGACGGCGTCGACGGTCAGGCGATCCAACCGCGGCTCGATCAGCCACGTGGCCACCAGCCGGGCTGGTTGGATGGCGCCGGACTCGCCCAGCAGGACCGACGGATCGACGACGAGTGGCCCAACGGCCGTGGTCGACAGGGTTTCCGAGACCCCGACCGTCAGGAGGTCGTCGTCGAGCCAGAACGGCGAGGTCGGATCGGAGACCTCGAAAACGCCGACGAGTCGGACGGTGAAGTGGCGCCCGCTCCGGCGGTCGTTCAACTTGAGCTCGTCGCCGACGGCAACCCCGAGTTCGTCGGCGGCCCGCTGCGAGATCGCGGCCACCAGCGCGGCCCCGTCGCGCTCCTCGGGGCTCGGCCATAGGCCATCGAGCAGCCCGGCATGATCCTCGATCCCGACCGGCGCGCTCAATGACATCACGATCGGCTTGCTGGAATCGGACAGCAGGTCGTAACTCGACGCCGACGCGAGCCGGCGCGTCACCAGCGACCCGACGCCGGTTGTCACGCCCTCCACCGACCCGGAGACCGTGGTGTCGATCTCCGCATGGTGCTCGGGCGCGGCCCGGGTTTCGACCACGATCGTGGTATCGGCGGCCGGTGCGTCGGCGAGGATGCGCTGCATCGCCCCGGTCGTGACCGCATCGCGGTACATCGGGGCTGCGGCGAGCTGGACCATGGCGGCCAACACCGTCGCCGTCAGAACGGTGAGCATCAGCCAGTCGTCGATCAGCCGGCGCACCACGATACGCCCCGCGGCACGAACGAAGGCAACCATGAGGTCCCATCAACGCTACACCGACCGCGGCGAGCGGTCGGCTAGGTGTCGTGGGCCTGCAACTAGATGACGGCGCAGGTGTCGGTGTCGACGAGGACCACCTGCGACTCGCCTCCGACCGTCAGGTACAGGGCCTCGACCACCCGCGTCGCCGAGTCGGTCCCGTCGCCAGCGGCGGGGATCTCTATCGGCAGGTAGCCGATGATCTCGGCATTGTCGGGTAGCTCGGCCCGGCCGGCGCACATCGCCGACTCAGGAGTGCGCCACGGGAGATCGAGATCGGCGAGCAGCTCGTCACTGGTGGGAACGGCCTGGTAGGTGGCCACAGGCTCGTCGCCGAAGAAGCCCTCCTCGGCGAACTCACGAATGGCCGGCTCCGAGCCGGCATCGGCGGCCGACACAGCCTCGTCAGCCGCTGCCGCCTCGGCCTCCTCGACCGCGAAG
This sequence comes from Acidimicrobiia bacterium, assembly GCA_029863385.1. Classification (GTDB taxonomy): domain Bacteria; phylum Actinomycetota; class Acidimicrobiia; order Acidimicrobiales; family SZUA-35; genus JAHELU01. Next base: position 30,251 of record JAOTVU010000046.1, on the reverse strand, counting down.
TCCTCTTCGGCGTCGGCATCCATGGCCTCGCTGTCAATCGCGGCGTCGGTGCTCAGCTCGGAATCAGCCGAGACGTCGGCACCTCCGTCACCGGCGGGGGCCATCTGGGCTTCGGCCGACTCGGTTGCCGCCGTTTCGGCGGCCGGAACGTCGCCCGCGAACTCGCCGTCGTCCCCACCGTTGTTGGTCTGGCTGATGAGGAACACCGCACCAGCGGCGAACACCAGCACTCCGGCCGCGGCTGAGAGCCAGCGCATTCGGCCGGCGGCCTCCGCCTCCCGCTGTTCCCGCCGGATGCGGTGGGCGCGAAGGTCGATGACCGGACCGGCGCCTTCGGTGGGTTCCGCCGCTGCGTCAGAAGTTGCCTCAGACGTTGCCTCGGCCGTTGTCTCGGCCGCCCCGTCGACCGCCATCACCGTCGTTCGTTGGTCGGCCGCATCGAAGGCGGCCAGCGCCGCTGCGAGCTGATCCTCCTTCACCTGCATCGAGGGCCGGGGCACCGGAGCCCGCATGGCCGACTGCGCCACCCGCAGCTCCTCGACCCGAGCGAGGAGCGCCGGGTCGCGTTCGATCATCGCCACCTCGTCGGGGGTGGCCTCTCCATCCAGGAAACTGGATGCAAGGAGATCGAGTTCTTGGTCGGTCATCGGCTTGGTTGTTCGGTTTCGCCTTTTGTCACTTTGTTGCTTCTCTATGACGACGGCGAGGCGGTGCTGGTTCCCGGCTCTCTCCGAAATGTCATTCCAAATTGGATAATCCTGCTCCCGGCGAGTCGGACTGGGTCAAAATGCCCGCCAGGTGGCGGCGGCCGCGGGCGATTCGGGATCGAACCGTGCCGGGCGGGATGTCGAGCGACTGGGCGATCTCGGCGTAGTCGAGGCCGCCGATGTCGCGCAACACGACCGGCACCCGGAACTCCTCGGGCAGTTGCCGCAGGGCGGCGTCCAGCCTGTCGTTCTCGGTGAGCCGCTCTTCGAACGAGGGGTCGTCGGTTATCGGCTCCGGTCGCTCGTCGGTGTCGACGGCCAGCGGCCGCCGTTTCCGGCGGCGAAGCTCGTCGAGGGTGGCGTTGGTGGCCACCCGGTAGCTCCACGTTTTGAACGAAGAGCGGCCGTCGAACCGGGGCAGGCCCCGCACGATGGCCACGAGCGCCTCCTGGCAGGCGTCGGCCGCGTCGGCATCGTTGCCGGCGACGCGACGACACACGGCGTACAGCCGGTCGTAGTGGCGTCGGAGGAGCTCGTCAACCGCTTCCCTCACACCCGCCTGAGCCTGAGCCACGAGCTCGGAGTCGGATCGTTCGATGGGGCGAAGCATAGCTTGCCGCCGGTCGGCTCTGGAGCCACACTGACTCTATGAGCGCACCAGCGGAGAGCACATCCTCGGCAGGGTCCGTCACCCATCGAATCGTGGCCGAGGTCATGATTCGAGGTCGGGGTGAGCCGATCGAGCGGGCGACGGTGTGCCTCGACGGGGGCACCATCGGCTACGCCGGGCCGACGGCTGACGCCCCGGCGATTGGTTCCGGCGAATCGGTCACCGAGGTCCACACCGTCATGCCTGGGATGTGGGACTGCCACGCTCACTATGTGGGTCTGCCCGGGGTCGACCTCGAGATGTTGGGTACCACCCACCCGGTAACCGCCACGGCCCGGGCCGTGGCCGATGTGACCGCCACGATCCGAGGAGGGGTGACCTCGGTTCGCGAAGTGGGCGGACTCGGTCTGCGAATGGCGCCGGCGGTCGAGGAGGGTCGCCTGCTCGGACCGACCATCCATGCCGCGGGCGCCATCCTGTCGACCACCGGCGGGCACGGTGACATCCACTCCTACCCGCTCGACTTCGTCCACGCCATCAACTGCTCGGCCGACTTCTCGATTCTGTGCGACGGTGTACCCGAGGTTCTGCGGGCCGTGCGGACGAATCTGCGGGCCAACGCCAAGCTCATCAAGATCTGTGCGTCGGGCGGGGTGATGTCGGAGATCGATCATCCGATCCACCAGCAGTTCTCCGATGAGGAGCTGGCCGCCATCGTGGCCGAGGCCGACCGGGCCGAGCGGATCGTGGCCGCACACTGCCATGGCAAGCCGGGGATCATGGCCGCCCTACGGGCCGGGGTCCATACGATCGAACATGGTTCGTACCTCGACGAGGAGGCGGCTGAACTGATGGTGGAGACGGGGGCGATGCTGGTACCGACCCGCTTCGTCATCGACAAGCTGCTCGGCATGGACGAGGTTCTCCCGCGCTACGCCTATGAGAAGGGAAAGGCGATCGCCGATGTGCACGAACAGGCGATGAAGATCGCCGTGGCCAAAGGAGTGCGGATCGCATCCGGCTGCGACATCTTCGTCAGCGGCTCCCCGTTCTACGGGCAGAACGGCGAGGAGATCGGCCATCTGATCAACGCGGGCCTCACCGATCTGGAGGCGATCGAGGCCGCCACTGCGAACGGGCCCGAAACCCTCGGTCCCCAGGCTCCCCGATCGGGGCAGCTGGTGGCCGGCTACGACGCCGACATCATCGCCCTCGACACGAACCCCCTCGACGACCGTTCCGTGTGGGGTGACCCCTCCCGACTCACCCACATCTGGAAGGCCGGCCGAGCGATCGACTGATCCGTCGCAGCGCCTGTCCGACTCGTCGGTGGGCGGAACGGGCACCTGGTCGATGAAGGCACCATGGTCTCGACAGCGGGGACGAACGTCCCTTGGTGGTTCTGCGGGTCCATGGGAGAATGGATCTTCGGACGAGGCAGGTAATGAGTTCAGGCGCACCCCGAATCGGTTTGGTCCTGGGAGCCGGCGGTATCGCCGGCTACTCGTTCCATGCCGGTTCGCTGATGGCTCTCGAGCGGGCCACCGGCTGGGACGCCCGGACCGCCGAGGTCGTCATCGGCACGTCGGCCGGAAGCAGTGTCGGTGCAGTCCTTCGGGGCAACGTGTCGGTGACCAACCTGGTCGAGCGCATCCTCTCGGTGCCGACCGACTTCCGGGGAATGGACCGCCTGCGGCGAGTGGCCGGCCGGGGCCAGTCACGGCTCGGGCTGAATCTCCTGTTTCCGGCCTCACCGGGATTGATCGTCGGGGAGATGAGCCGGTTGTACCGGGCTCGGCTCGGGCGGCTCATCGCCGCCTCACTGCCGGCCGGCTCACTCGATACGACCGTGCTCGGCGAACAGGCCGACGTGCTGCACCCCGACGGCTGGCCCGACCGGCAACTGTGGATTCCTGCCGTCGATCTCGACAGCGGCCGCATCACCGTGTTCGGGCGCGACGACTGTGACGTGGCGGTTGGCACGGCGGTGGCTGCCTCCTGCGCCATTCCCGCCTACTTCAAGCCGGTCGAGGCCAACGGCCGTCGGTACGTCGACGGCGGCGTCCGCTCCATGATGAACGCCGATCTGCTGGCCGACACCGATCTCGACCTCGTGGTTGCGCTCTCGGCGATGTCCCTCGACCGGCCCAGCACGGCGACGCCAGTGGGGTCGCTGCTGCGCAGCCTGCCCAGTCTCCAACTGAAACAGGAGCTCGATCGCCTGGAACGTGCCGGTATCCCCACGATCGTGCTCGAACCCGATGCCACCGTGAGCCGGACTGTCGGCCCCAACCCGATGGACCCGACCCGGGTCGTGAGTGTTCTAACCGCCTCGGCGATCGCCGCCACCGAGCGCATCGAAACGTCCGTCGACCCCGACCTGCTGAAGTTGTTGCGCCTGGCCGGGGAGCGCCTGAGCTCCCCACCCGACGTTCCCTACCCGGATTGAGCCCTCCATGGAACGACTGACCGTAGAAGACGCCGCCTTCCTCGACCTGGAGGACGAGGTCAGCGCCATGCACAACGTGACCATCGCGGTGTTCGAAGGCACCGAGCCGACGCTGGCCGATCTCCACGACCGGGTCCATCAGCGCATCCGCTACGTTCCGCGGCTGCGACAGCGGGTTGTCTCGGTTCCCCTCGATCTGGGCCGGCCGGTGTGGGTCGACGACGTCAACTTCGCGCTCGACTACCACCTCCGTCGGACCGGCCTTCCCCGCCGGGCGACGATGGCGGACTTCCGCAACCTGGTCGGGCGCCTCCAGTCCCAGCGGCTGGACCGGGGCAAACCGCTGTGGGAACTCTGGCTGGTCAGCGGGCTGCCCGGCAGACGGTGGGCGTTGCTCAGCAAGACCCACTACGCCGTCATCGACGGCGTGTCGGGCGCCGATCCCCTGTCGATCATCACCGATCAGACCAAGGAATCGGCGGCCGCAACCAGCGGGGACGAAGGCTGGTCACCCCCGCCCGCCCCGAGCGGGCGTCGGATTCTCACCGAGACGGCGGCCGAACTGGCGATCAACCCGATCGAGCAGTACCGGCTGGTGCGACGCAAGCTGGTCGAACCGGCGATCAGGGTGGCCGGGTCGGCAACCGGAGGAAGCACGCAGGCGGCTCGGGCCGGGCTGACCGGGGCCGTTGGTCCCCACCGCCGCTGGCATCAGGTGGCGGTCGACGGATCGACGATCCGGGCTCTTCGTGACCGGCACGAGGTGACCACCAACGATGTGGTGCTCGCCCTCATCACCCGGGGGTACCGTTCCATGCTCGAGGCCGGAGGCCGTCCGCTCCCCCACACGCTTCGCACCCTGGCTCCACTGGCGGTGACCACCGGCGACCGTTTCACCAATGAGGTCACCGCCTTGGAGGCCGATCTTCCGGTTCGCTGCGAGACGTTCGCCGAGACGGTGCAGCTGATTTACGACCAGACCCGCCACGCCACCGGCGGCCTCAAGCCGGTGGCCGGAGCCACGCTGTCCGGGCTGCCCGGACTGGTGGCGCCGAATCTGTGCGGGCTCGGTCTCCGCTCGGCCACCCAGGCCGGTACCAGGTTGAGCGGCGTGCAGACGGTCACCGTCAACGCCCCCGGCCCGTATCACGAGGTGACGGTGCTCGATCGCCAGATGGTCGAGCTCTATCCCGCCATCCCGCTCGTGGCCCGGGTTCGTATCGCCGTCGGGGTGATGAGCTTCCGGGGCAGCTTCGGTTTCGGCGTGACCGGAGACCGGGATGCTGGGCTGGAGATCGAGGCCCTGGCCTCCGGAATCGAACGGGCGGCGGCATCGGCGTCGGGCGGTGCGACCACGTAGCGTTCAACGGCGTTCCCGCAGGGTCGAGCGGCAAGCAGAACGAGGGGAAACACAACCGAGGAGGCCGCCGGGTGCCGGCGGCATCGTTCATGATCCGCCGTGCGAGGCCTTCCTGGCCGCTGTCCTCTTCTTGGCGGTTGGCTTCTTGGCCGCGGTCTTCTTGGCCGCTGTCTTCTTCGCGGCCTTCTGAGCGGTGGCGAGGCCGTAGGGCTGCAGGTCGACGTCCAGGGCATCGGCCAGCTCGATCAGGCAGTCGCCGACGGAGTCCGCCAACGACCACAGGTCGGGTACCAAATCCCGGTCGGCGATGAAGCCGAAGTCGAGGCTGTTCTCGGTCGACTGCACGGTCACATTGAGGCCGACTCCGTCGGTGATGGCCGACAGTGGGATGTTGTGCAGGACCTTGGCCCCGTTGAGGTACAGGGGCACAGGTGGGCCGGGAACATTCGACACCACCACGTTGAACGGCAGCGTCACCCACTTGGCCAGCTTGGCGTCGGCTGCGGCCTGGGCGGCCAGGGCGGCGACCGCCGGCGGTGCGACCTCGGTGAGATCGGTCACCAGGTTCTTCGGCAACGACGAATGCTGCTCCTTGGCCACCCGCATTCCCTCCTGAACCGCCCACAGGCGTTCCAACGGATCGTTAAGGTGGGTGGCGAGCGGGGCGATGGTCGACGAGACCCGGTTGCCCAGGTCGGTCTCGCCCTTCTCCCGCACGGAGATCGGGACCATGGCCATGAGGGATCGCGGGGGCAGCTCCTCGTGGGCGATGAGCCAGCGGCGCAGCACCGCACCGACCACGGCCATCACCACATCGTTGACCGTTACCTCGGCGGCGTTCTTCACCGTCTTGACGGCGTCGAGATGTACGCCGGCGTAGGCGAACCGGCGGTGAGGGCCGATGACCGAGTTGAACGACGTTCGGGGGGCGCCCCCGGCCCGCTGCAGCGTGTCGATCATGCTGTCCTCCACCCCGCCGAACACCGACGGCGAGCGGGCGAGGATCGGGCCGAGCAGGGGGATGGCCCGGGCAAGCGCGTTGCCGGCCCGAGCCAGCCGGACCGGCCACAGCAACATGTTGGTGGCCGCCCGCAGAGCCATCTCGTGAGGAGCCGGGGGTTCGATGATCTCGGGCTCACCGGACTCGGGGCGCGGCGGGGAGTCGGGGGTGACGTCGACCACGGCGGTCAGCATCTCGACGCCGGCCTGCCCGTCGATGGCGCAATGGTGGATTTTGGACAGCAGCGCCACCTTGTCACCGTCGACGCCTTCGATGACATAGCACTCCCACAAGGGGCGGTTCCGATCGAGTGGCCGCTCGTGGATCCGGGCCACGTAGTCGGCGAAGGCCTCACGGCCCCCGTCGCCGGGAACGGCCGCCGAGCGGAGGTGGTAGTCGAAATCGAAGTTCTTGTCGCTGACCCAGTAGGGCTGGTCGAGGCCGAACGGGACCTCCTGCAACTTCTTGGTGAACACGGGGAGCAGGTGAAGGCGGGAGATCAGGAATTCCCGGAACCGGCGAAAGGTCCAGGGTTCCGGCGAGGTTGCCGGGTCGCAGATGAGCAGCCCGCTGACATGGCCGACGGCGTGGCCGGCCTCGATGGACAGAAACCCACTGTCGAGGCCGCTCAGCTGTTCCATGATGCTCACCTTCCGACGACGGTGAACGCCGCAGGCGTGCGGCGAAGGACGGATCCAGTGGACCGGTAGTCGGCGGGCGGCCCGGGCCGTTTGGCCGCCGATCCCGAGCCGCGAAATCCCTTTGGCCAAGCGTATGCCGCCACGGTCGAGGCTGGCAAGAGCGGGACTGAGCTGGAGCTAGGGGGTTGGGCCCCACGGTGCACTGTGGAGCAGCTGCACGTCTTGATTCTGGATCAGCGGGCGGATCTTGACCGCGAAGGCGAGGAACGCATCGTCGGCGAACAGCCGCTTCCAGAAGTCGCGGCGGGCCGCGTCGTCGTCGAAGCGCCACAGGTGGACGAGCTGATGGAGCGTGCCGGTGTCGCTGAAGAAGTAGCCGACGAGGTTCTCGCCGAAGCCTCCGGCCTCCAATGCGGGCCAGCCCTCCGACCGGTAGAGCTTGACCAGCTCGCCGATGACCGCCGGTCCGGTGTCGTAGGTGCGTTTCTCATAGATGGGCATTCTGTGAGCCTAGGTCCTGGGTGGTCGGCGGTTCGAGATGAACCGCAACCGATCGGCGGGCATCGACGGATCCGATCGTCGCTCGATGACGATCCGGGCGCCCCTGGCCCGAGCATGTTGGACCGCGTTCTGCAGTGCCGCGAGGATGCAGAGGTAGAACGTCGACTCGATCTCGACGGGATGACGGCCGATGCCGTCGATCGACAACTCGACGGGGATCGGGCTGTTGCCGGCCGCAGCCTGGATGGCGGGGGCGAGCCGCTACCTCGAGGTTCCCGACGCCGACGGGGTGGCGATGCTGTCGTCGGTTGCGGCAGGGCTCGGCGGAGGCCGGAGTGATGAGGAAACGTCGGCTTCCGCCGGGGACCTTGCTGCCGGGATGCCCGGCGGATTGGTGGGCCTCGCCGGACTGATCAACGGGGTCGGGCTTGTGGGCGCAGCGGGCGGGCTGGTCGTGTCCCGTCGTCGATTCCGGAGACCATGGCGAGGTTTCGTATCGGCCGTGTGACATCGAAGGCGTATCACGGCGAGGTGAACTAGCGTCGGTAGTGCATGTGGAACGACGACTGGGACGAACGAGGGGCGCCCTGGGAGTATGATCCCGGGCCGCCCCGCAACCGAAGCTGGGCTCGGCTGTTCGCCGAGACCCCCAACTACCGGGCGCTGGGCAAGGCGTTCACCGGGCGAGAGGAGTTCCGCTGGCACTTCGGCCCGATGTTCTACCGCGGCCGTCTGCGAGACAACCAGGTCAAGGTGCTGATCATCGGCCAGGAGGGGGCTCAGGACGAATCGCTCAGCCATCGATCGTTCACCGGCGGCACCGGTGGGCGGATGCAGAACCTCCTCAACCACCTGGGCATTCCGCGGTCCTACCTGTTCATGAACACCTTCGTCTACCCGATCTTCGGACAGTACGACGGCGACAACGCGGTGCTGGCCCAGCATCCCGAGTCGCCGATCCGTTGCCACCGGGAGGAGGTGTTCGACTACGTGGTCGCCCGCAACGACGACCTCCACCTCGTGATCGCCGTGGGTTCGGCGGCCAAGGAGTCGGTGGCGTCGTGGATCCAATCCCATGGTGGCACCGCCGACCCGTCGGAGCTCCACCTGGCCGACGCATCGGTCATCGCCCCGAAGCTGCGGGCGGTCGGGGTGCTCCATCCCGGTGGGGCGTCGAAGGGCGGAGCGGTCACCGCCATCAAGAAGTCGTTCGTCGACGCCATCAAGAATGTGGAGCGGTGGTCGGGCGACGATCCCGGCTGGTTGCCTGTGGATCCGGACGGGGTCCGCTCACCGGCCGGCGACTACAAATACACGTCCGATCCGATCCCGTTCCGTGACTTCCCGTTCGGTACCAACTGGCGGCTTGGTCGCAAGGCCACCTCGTCGAACCGGAAGGACAACCAGAAATCCATCCAGTTGTTCGCCGAGGGCGGCCGCTACGGCAACGACGGCCACCGGCTACGGTATCTTCGCGATCTGCACGGCAGTGGCGGCTCGGCCGATGGAAGTCAGAACAGCGACGAGGGCTACTCGGCCGCCGCCGACGATCTGCCGTATGAGCCACCGAAGGACCGGTACCTCGACTATGACAAGGGGCCCGACGCCACCTTCGCCCGATTGCTTCAGGGCGGGCGTCGCGACCTCGACTGGCCCGACTTCACCACGTTCGGTTTGAAGGCCAACCCATCGCTCGGGTTCGGACCGATCTACCGCGGTCGCCTCCGCCGGCCGAGCATCCTGGTGCTCGCCGACCAGCAGTCTCAGGACGACCTGTTCACCGGACGGGCGCTCACCGGCAACGCCGGTCAACACCTGCAGGCCTTCCTCGCCGCCGCCGGGCTCACCCGCCGCTACGGCATCCTGCGGGTGCTGCCGATCGACACCCTCGATGACGACCAGGGTGCGGTGCAGGCCGCGGTCGACTCCGAGGAGGTCAGAGCCCTGTACCGGGACGCCGTCGATCGGGCCAACCCAAAGGTGCTGGTGGTGATGGGGTCGAACGCCCGCCGTCTCGCCGATCATGTCAACCCCGACAACCGGCCGATGGTGTTCATCCGCTCATTCCTCCAGACCGGCGTCAACGCCAACTGGCGGCAAGGCCTCACCGAGTTGGCGGCGCTCAGCTATCCGAAGGACATAGCCGCGCCGAGCTTCGACTACCACGGCGAGCGCCTCCAGATCCCCCGCTACGACCTGCCGTTCGGCACGCTTCGATGGCAGGGATCGAGCGGCGACCGGGCCCAGCAGCCAAAGAAGGGCTCCACGCTCACCTACGACTACTACAAGATCTCGATGCCGAAATGGGCTTCGGATCTCGGTCCGTCGCCGCTGTCCGTCGCCGAGCAGCGTGCGGCCGACATACTCCGCGCTGATCTCTGATGCCCGCCGAAGGCAAACGCCTCGAACTCCAGGGTCGGCTGGTTCCCCTGGCCGTTGCCGATCCCGACGCCCACTTCATCGGGCGCGTCCGTTTCGGGCCGGGTGAGGATTCCGATGCTGCTGTCCCCATCGTCGACCAGGTGAAGGCCCACCGGGCCGCCCCGCCCGCCGGGGAGAACGTACGTCAGGTCGACGTCGGCGAGGCCTACATCTATCCCGGTCTCAGCGATCTCCACTCCCACCTCGGTTTCGCCACGCTGCCGATGTGGGAGGACCAGCACCGCAAGGAGAGCGGCCGTGCGTGGCTGCATCGGGATCTGTGGCCGGGCGCCGATTCCTACAAGCCCAACGTGAGCTGGCCGGCCTACGCCTACATGAAGGGGGCGCCGGAGGCACTGCTGGCCTACGCCCAGGTTCGGGCCCTGGCCGGCGGCACCACCAGCATCCAGGGTTGGCCCCCGGCCAAAGGTCAACCGGTGAACCGGTTTGTTCGCTCGGTCGACGACGACGTCGACCGCGACGCCATCCGTTGCTCGGTGATCAACCTCCGTCCGGCCGAGCTCGACGACCGCCGACATCACCTCGACGAGAACAAGGCGCTCGTCTACCACCTGTCCGAAGGGCGGCGCGATTCGAAGGTAGCCCGGGAGTTCGGCGAAACCGCCACCGCCGGTTGCCTCCGCCATCGGCTCATCGCCATCCATTGCTGCGCCGTCGGCCACGAGGAGTTCAAACAATGGCGACTCCACGCCGAACTGGCGGGTGAACCCTCACCGGGCGGGGTGGTGTGGTCGCCTCTGTCGAACCTGTGGCTCTACGGTCAGACAACCGATGTCACCTCGGCCATGGCGGAGGACATCACGGTGTGTCTGGGATCCGACTGGGGGCCGTCGGGCAGCCGCAACCTGCTCGGTGAGATGAAAGCCGCCATTCGTTGGATTCAACACGCCGGGCTCGCCATCACGCCTTTCGAGCTGGCTCAGATGGTGACCAGCAATCCCGGCGACCTGTTGGTGCGGGCCTGGGGTATCGGGCCCGGCCGGTTCGAACCCGGCCGCATGGCCGACGCCGTCGTCATCGAACGCCGCCACGACGACCCCTGGGTGAACCTGGCACTGGCCCGCGAGCGCGATGTGAAGCTGGTGGTGGCGAACGGTCGGGCCGTCTACGGCGATCGGGATCTGATGAGAGCGGCCGGGGAGCGGTTGACGACGGCGCTACGGTTCCAGCGTCGGTCCAAACACATCCCGCTCCGTCGGCCCGAGGATCCATCGAAGCGGTGGACGTGGGCGGCGGTGATGAAGGAGCTGAAGCAGGTTCAGGCCGACCCGATCACCGCCATTGACAGGGCGCTGGCGGCCGAAGCCAGATGGTTCGCCGACACCAACGGGGGCGAACCCCCGGCGTTGATCCTCGAGTCGGACATGCCCGGCGGGCCCGACAGCGTGGCCGGTCCACCGCCGCCCGGGCAAACGTTCGACGCACCGCCGATCCCGTCGGTGGTGCACGATCGAGATTGGTATCGGGATCTGCGCAACGGGGGTTGGCAGGGCGAGCTGTTCGATGACATCGACGAGCTGTTCGACGCCGATGCGGTCTGGTCATGACGGATCGAGCCGGGGGGGATGGAGCCATGAGAGCCGAGACCGAACAGCTCACCGGCGTTGACGTGGCGCCGGCCGCCAAGTACACGGCCGAGGGCAAGGCCAGGGCTCCGACCAAACGGCAGACCAGGAGCGAACTCGAGGGCTTCGCCCGATCCGAGATCGAGCCCGGGCTGGCCGCGGCTGCGGTCACCGACGCGGCCGATCGTCGCGAGATCGTGGACGAGCTGATACGAATCATCCAGGGGATCTACGTCCACCTGCCGCTCAAGCAGGCCATGTACGGGATCGACCCCGTACAGCAACTTCTTCGGCTGAAGGAACGGGCGGCCTCCGACGAGCTGACCCATGCCCGATTCCACGCCGAGATCGGCCGGATCCTCGGCGAGCTGCGCGACGCCCACACGAACTACATCGGGCCGATGGCGATCGAGGGGTGGGTGGCCCGCCTCCCGTTCCTCATCGAGCAGTTCGGCCCGGAGACCGCACCCCGATTCCTGGTGTCGAAGACGATTCCCAGCTTGATCGCCGAGGTCGAGGGCATCGATGAGGACGCCGCCGAGGACGAGATGATCTTCAAGCCCGGGGTCGAGGTCGTGACCTGGAACGGTGCGCCGATCGCCGATGCCGTCCGGGCCTACGGTGATGTCGTACGGGGCGGGCGATCCGACAGCGCCATGGCTCGGGCCGTCGATTCGATGACGTTTCGCCCGCTCGGTTATCTGCCCATTCCGATCGAGCACTGGGTGGTCGTCGGCTATCGGACCAGCCGCGGCGTCGACCACGAGATCAAGCTCGACTGGCGCTTCATCCGGCCCGGTGAGGGACCAACGCCGGTCCGTCCCACGGAGGCCGTGGCCAGTGCCGAGGCGGTTCACCCCGATCGGTCGCTGATCCGGCGGGCCAAGAAGTTGTCGTTCAACGCCGAGCTCTGGCGCCAGGAATCGGTCGATCGGGCCTCGGGTCGGGTGCTGCCGGCGTCACGGGCGGATGTCCCGGTCGGCGAGTGGATCACCGGCCGTTTTCAGGACAACGTGTCGGCCAAGATCGAGGAGGTCGCCGGTCGGCAGGTCGGCTACCTCCGTCTATGGAGTTTCAGCCTGACCGACGACGACGGCTTCGTCTCCGAGATCGTCGAGCTGTTGCGGCTCCTTCCGCAGGACGGTCTGATCGTCGACCTGCGGGGCAATCCCGGCGGCCTCATCTGGGCGGCCGAGCGAACGCTGCAGTTGTTCACGCCCCGCCGGGTCGAGCCGACCCGCTTCTCGCTGCTGGCCACCGACCTGACCCGATCCATCGCCGACGCGCCGCAGAATCGGCGGATGCTCAGTCCGTGGCGGCGTTCCCTCTTCGACGCTCTCGGCACCGGCGAGCTGTATTCGCAGGGCATCCCGATCACCCCGGTCGAGCGGTGCAACGACCGGGGCCAGGTCTACGGCGGAACCGTGATCGCTGTGGTCGACGCCACCACCTATTCGGCCGGTGACCTGTTCGCCGCCGGTTTCGCCGACAACAACATCGGCACGATCGTGAGCGTCGGCCGGGCCACCGGTGCCGGCGGAGCCAACGTGTGGCGCTCCGATGTGTTGCGGTCGATCCTGGCCGGCACCGACCACAGCCTGGGCACGTTGCCCGGAGGCGTGGGGTTCACGATGTCGGTTCGACGGGCCACCCGGGTCGGGTCCTCCGAGGGGGCGCCGATCGAGGACCTGGGCATCGCCGGCCATCGTCCCTATGCCATGACCGAGCGCGACCTGCTCGAGGGCAACATCGACTTGTTGACGATGTGCGCTCGGCTGATCGAGGCGGAACCGTCGACGGCGATGGAGGTGTCGGCCGACGGTCTGCGCATCAAGGTGACGTCGGATCGGCTCGACCGCATCGACGTGTTCGTCGATGACCGCCCGTTCACCAGCGCCAACACCCACGGCGATGTCGCGTTTCAGCTTTTGCGCATGCCCGAGTCTGTCCGCATCGACGGCTACCGGGGCGATCTGCTCGAACAGTCCCGCCGCCTCGTCGACCACGCCGGCGAGTTGGTCGCCCCGTGACGTCCTGGCGGCCCACACCCACCCTCCTGGCGTTCTGGGGTTCCGGCGCCCCACTTCCGGGTTCCACGAACCCCAGAACGGCAAGGTTTTGGCCCGGTTCGGTCAGGCGGCGATTTCGAGCAGACGCTGTCGTTCGGCCGCGATGGCCCTGACGTCATCCGCGGTGGCCGCTGGTCGCACGGTCACCTCATGCCAGGTCACCCGAATCATCGTCCACCCGTGGCGGGCGGCCAGGCGGTCGCGCCGCCGGTCGTCGGTCATGTCCTGGTCGCGGCGATGCCAGCGCCGCCCGTCGGCTTCGAGCACGATCCGCAGCTCCGGGTGGGCGAAGTCGACGATGCCGCGAATCCCGTCGTACCAGGGCGGTCGGTACTGTGGCTGAAAGCCATCGATGCCGTGTTCGATCAGGAGCATTGCTGTGGCCCGTTCGAGGGCCGAGTCGGGAACGGGTTCTCCATCGGTCATCGTCCGGAGAACCTTGCGAAGTGGCCCGATGCCGTTGACGCCACGTCGAGCCACCGAGTTGAAGCAGGCGATCACCTCGTCGAGGCTTGGCCGCTGGTCGCGGACCTGCGTTTGAACAAGGTACCGAAGGCGTGACGGTCCGACCACGGCGGCCAGATCCACAATCGTGAGTGCCGGTCCGGTGACCGGCAGCCCGTCGATGATGACCAGGTCGTGCGAGGCGCTGGGGCGTCGGCGTCGGTGAATGCTCACGCCGTCGATGCGCCGGTTGGTGCCGTGCGGCACGGCGACGTGAACGGTTGCGGCATCGATCGCCGGATCGAGGGCAAAGTCCTGGAGCCGCCCGGCGGTGAAGCGCGACAGTTCGGCCTCTGGCAACGCGACGATCGCGTGGTGAAGGGGCGTGCGTTCACCGGCCAGACCGTCGACGACGTAGACCCCACGGACGGTTGGCCGCAGCACACCGGCCTCGATCCGCCGACCGAGGGAGGATCTCGTGACCCCTGCCGCCAACAACTCGAATCGAAGGCACACGCCAGCCCGCTGCGCGGCCAAGTTCATGATGATCGCATCGCATTCAACAGCACCCGCCATGACCGCCATGATGCCAGTGGGCTGTGACAGCCTCCCGGCTTCCTCCGCCATCTCGTTTCTGGGGTTCGGCGAACCCAGAACTGGGATCGGGGAACCCCAGAACGGGGCGGGGCGGGTTGCAGGGCGGGGGTGGTCGGCGGGGTGAGGGGTGGTCGGCGGGGGTGAGGGGAGGTCAGTGGTCGACGATGATCTCGTAGCCGTCGACCCGGGGTTCGGTGTCGATCAGGTCGGCGGGGAACCCTGGGGCCCGGAAGCTGACGCCCAGGTCGTCCTCCCACCGCTGCACGACGCGAGGGCTGAGCGCTCGGGCGCCGTAGCGGTCCTTCGCGTCGGCGAAGGCGGCCCGGACCACCGGCCCGAGTTCCAGGTCGACGCCGTTGGTCCGACCAACGTCGAGAAACAGGTCGGTGTCCTTCTCGACGAGGTCCATGGTGAAGTTGATGTCGTAGCTGCCGTTGCAGATGAGCTGGCCCTCGGTTTCGTGGGAGAACGAGTTGCCCGACGAGATGGCGATGGCATGGTAGGTGGTGGCCATGTCGAGCCCGGCCTTGGCGGCGACGGCGAACGCCTCGCCGGTGGCGGCGAGATGAATGGCGGCGAGGTAGTTGGTGACGACCTTGAGCACCGACGCCGACCCCCACCCACCGGTGTGGAGGATCTTGCGGCCGAGGATCTTGAGCAGCGGCAGGCCGCGGTCGAAGGCCTCCCTCGGGCCACCGGCGAAGATCGAGATGTTGCCGGTGGCCGCTCGATGGCAGCCGCCGGAGACCGGGCACTCGAGCAACGTGACGCCGTGCTCGGCCGCCGCGGCGCCGAGGCGTTGCACCTCGTCGGCGTCGGTGGTCGACATCTCCATCCACAGCGTCCCCTCCCGCATGTGCGGGAGCATGGCCTCGACGACGGCTGCGCAGATGGCGGGCGACGGCAGGCAGGTGATCACCACGTCACACCGCGGGGCGAGCTCCTCCGGGGTCGAGGCCGCCCCGGCGCCCCGGTCCGTCAACCGCGCGACCGCTTCGGGATCGAGGTCGCAAACGACCAGTTCGATGCCCTCGTCGAGCAGCGATCCGGCCAGCTTCGAGCCGACGTTGCCCAGTCCGATGAAGCCAACGATCATGTGATGAAACTCCTGGTTACTCGTGGCACGATCCGCAGTTCGGATCAGAGCCGGCGACGGTATTCGCTTGCTACGGGTTCGCCCATCGCCGCAATGTCGGCGGCGACGCGTTCTTCTCGAACAGCGCGGCGGGGATGGTGGAAGCCCGCGCCGGCCACCGGTTCACCGGGGAAACCGACCACATACCGGGCCAGGCGCTGGGCGTGCGGCGTGAGCGTTCTCCACGTTTCGTACGACATCGAGCGCTGCAACGCCTCACTGCGGAACCACGGCGCGAAGTACTCGACGTTCGGCATGGCCCGTACCTCGTGCGACAGGTTCGGGGTGCCGCCGTGCCAGCACCGTGCGTCGCGGATGATGGCCGACCCGGCCGGCAGAGGGCACACCGTGCTGAACCGCATCCACTCCGGCTCATCGGCGAGGGCTGGAATCGGTGCCCTGGAGCGCTGCGTGCCGGGGATCTGACGGATCGGGCCGTTCTCCGGAGTGAGGTCGACGAGCGGGAAGTTGATGTGGACCACCGGCACCGGCAGGTCCCGCACGGATACCCTTCCGACCGGATCATGCAGCTCACTCCACACGTTGTCGGAGTGCAGGCCCTGATACTCGATGGCGCCGGGGAAGGCGATGTCGCCGCCGCAGCCGTAGACGATGTAGTTGGCCGAACCGAAGATGGCGGTGAGGATCGGGGTGGTGGTCGGCATGTCGATGAGTTCACACCACTCGGGTCGATGGAACAGATGCCGGGATGCCGACGTGGCCCCGAAGGAGTAGCGGTGCGGGAGTCCGCCGGCTCCGCCGCCGACCGAGGCGTCGGGATCGGCTTCGACCAGCTGCTCGATGACGTCGGCCGCCACGTCTCGCAACCGGTCGAGCTGCTTAGGTGGCACGGCGTCGCTCACGGCGACGAAGCCGTCGCGGTGGAACAGGGCCGCCGCTCGCTCGACCTCGCCTGGTTCGCACACCTCGAGGCCGCGGATGCCGTTTCGCTCCCACATCCGTACCCGTAGGGCCGACACGCCGGGGTCGTCGTAACGGCGCGTCCAATTCGAGCAACGCGGGTCGCCGGCCACCAGGTTGCGGTGCTCGGGTGTGGTCTCGATTTCGACATCGCCGACCGGCGTGTCGAGCCCGAGGGGATTGTCGTTGGTGGCGTTGGCCGCCGCCCGCCGGTTGTGGAGCCCGTTCGGCGGTACCGACTCGTTCCATCCGAGCCCGGCGAGTCTGCTCGCTTGCACACATCCTCCATGGCGATCGATTTTCACGGCGATCGGGCCGGTGCTTCAACGGTACCGCCGAAGGCGACGGTGGTGGACACCGACCGGTGAGGTTTTCCTGTGTTCTTCAGACCGCTTTCAAAGGGTGCTTTCCACGGTGCTTTCAACGGTGCTTTCAACGGTGCTTTCCAGGAACATCGACGACGACGCCAGCGCGATCACGAGGTCGACGGTCTCGTCATCGGCCGTCGGGAGGGCGCCACGGACCTGCTCCCGCGATCCTCATGGGGGAACGTGGCGCCGATCTGCACACCGGTGTCGGGGTCGAGGAGGCGCGGGTGCGAGCCGTATACGGTCATCCAAAGGCCTCGCTGTGGATCGACGATGACCGGCACGGTGTCCGTGGCGCCGGTCGGACGTTCCGGCCCCGCCATCTGGCGAACGATCTCGAGGTTTATGCGTCGCGCTCCTCGATCAAGCCGTCGACCCTGGTGATGAAGATGCGGCTCCAGTCCGGTCCGTAGCGGATTTCGTGCACACCGGCGTCAACGGTGAAAGGAGGGTCAACCAGTTGACCTCGATCCATGTCGAATGCCCACAGCGTGCCGGGAGCGGGTTGGTGCCGACCACCAGGCGCCCGCCCTCGAGCACGATCCTCGGGTAGGCCCCCACCTCGCCCGTCGGGACCTCGATCGGCTGCGTCGCCTCCGGTCCATTCGGCCACCTGTAGATACGAAAGAGGTGGTCGCCATTCGGGCGTCGCTCGTTTTCCAGCTCGTGACGCACGTACTGAATGCCGTTGTCGTGGTCGATGGCCAGGACGGCGGCGGCATCGTGAAGCCAGTCGCTGATCGGTTCCAGAGTTCGCGTGTCGATCACTCGGATGGAGTGGGTGCCGTCTTCGGCCAGCCTACTCTCGACGCCCAGCCGAGGATCACCTGTCTGCAGTCCGGACAAGTTGACCAACGTCGGTGAGCGCTGGGAATCGAGGACTCGCTGTTCGAAGCCGGCATCGGTTCGGTCGAAAACGGTCACGGCTTCGGTCGAGTACGACGCTGTGCCGGCCACGAGCCCACCACTGGCGATGGTCAGTTCATCCGGCCGCACGGTCACCGGGAAGGCATCGTTGAGCAGACCCGAGCCATCGATGGCGATCACGGTCACGCCTGTCCTGGTGGCCACGGCAGCCGTCCTTCCTCCCGGCGCCAGATCCATCCCGGCCGGTCGATCGGTCATGACCGGAAGTACCTCACCGTGTAGGGTCCCACTGACCGGGTCGATCTTGCGGACGGCACCGTCTTCGGCCACGGAAACGCCGAGTTCGCCGTCGAACACGGTTTCGACGCCGAACGCAACGAACGAGAATCCGGTCAGGCCTTTGTTCCGCCGCCATTGCTGGAGCCCGGTGACGGCGTCGATACTGCCAACGAGGTCGATCGGGCCGGTGAGGTGGAGTTCATTCCGATTCTCGCCACTGCCGCCGATCCAGCGGGGAAACACCAGGACCGGCTTGCCCTCGGACTCGCCTAGGCTCGGGTCGACGGCGTAGTCCGACCAGAGAACCGTTCGGGCTTCCCGGTCCCACACCGAGATTTGAGAACCACCCACGGCGGCGACGAACTCGTCGGTGACGTACACGCTGGTGACGCCGTTCTGATTCAACCAGCCGGCAAGTTCGGGGCGCATATCGCCCGTCGAGTAGCCGTCGGGCACCTTCCAACCAGGGCCCTCGAACACCTCCCACGATGGGGTCACCTCCTGCTCGATCAGATCGATCTCGTGAACCGAGCCGTTGGCGTCGCCGGCGTACACGTCGACGCCGTCCGGCGCGAAGGCCAGAGATCGGATCGGAAAGCCGACCAAAATCGAGGCCGTCTTCACCAAACGATCGCCGGAAGCCTCGAAGAATTCCACTGTTCCTCCCGCGGCGGTGACTGCGACCTGCCTTCCGGCCGGGTCGACGGCGATCTTCGGTTCGTAGAATCGGACGGAAATGAGCGGATCGTCGTCGGGCAACTCGAACGGCGCCTGGTCGAAGATCTCGCCCGTGGAGCTGGAGAACAAGACCACGGATTCGGCGGACAGCGCAACCAGACGGTCGTCGTCAAGCCAGCGGACGGCCCGGGTGTCGACACCGGCCAGCCGCTGCCCGAGGAGCGGGCCGGTCTCGAGCATGACCCGTTGGATGACGCCAAGTGTCTCCGGTGACAGGCTCCGGCGGTAGGCCTCGGCCGCCAGGAGCAGCGCCACCGGGAGAGTCGGCCACCGACAATGGCATCGGTGACACAAGGTAGGCTCCCCGGTAATCGCGCCAGGCGTCCAGGAGCGGGCCCACCGACGGGTGGTCGATCTGGGAGAACATGCGGATCTGGGCTCGAAGTAGCGGATGAACTCCGGGTCGTTGGCCAGATCGGTTTGGATGATCGTCAGCCGGACCTCCCGGTCGAGGCTTGGTTGACGGGCCCGCCACACCGCACCCTCGGCCGTCTCCGCCAGCCGCTCGAGCAGCTCGAAGCCACGCACGATCGGTCCCGTAGCGGCCAGTGCCGGATCGTCACGCAGGATCTGCGCTTCGAGCTCGGCCAGCTCTCTCGAAGGTTCGAGTCCGGTTTGTTCGATCATCATGTTGCGGTGGAGCTGGTAGACCCGACTGGCCTCGACTGATCTGCCGAGACGGTGGAGAGCGAGCATTTCGATCCTTCGCAGATCGTCTCGCCGAGGGTGCATCTGGAGGAGCGGCCGGACCTGTTCGAGGGCTGCCGCTGGATTGTCGGTCTCGAGCATGCAGGCGCCGAGTTCGGCCGCGGCGGTGGCTCGCCGGGTGGTCAATCGCTCGACTGACGCAATGGCCCAGAATCGGCCACCCAGGTCGGCCCACGGGTCGCCGGTCCACAAACGCTCTGCCTCCACATAGGTGGCAGCCGCCAGCGCCGGGTCGCCGAGCTGGTGAAGATGCCGGGCCCGGCTTACACCCTCGATGTAGCGGTCGACGTCGAGTTCACCCTCCTCGACGACCAACACATAGCCACTCCCTGTCGATCGGACCCTGTCCTCGCCAACCGTTCGTCTCAGTCGTGACATGTAGGTCTGGACCGCTCGACTCGGGTTCTCCGGTTGCGTCTCGCCGTCCCACAGCACATCAACGATCAACCCGGATGTCGCAGGTTGATTTGGGCGGGTCAAGAGGTACGCGAGGAGTGTTCTTTGTCGAGGTCCCCGAGATCCAGAATCCAGCGGTCGTCGGTAACGGCGATGTCGCCGAACACGGTGAAGTGCATCGTCCCTCCTCTCGTTTCGGGGTATGGCCTCCCAATTCAGGAATGCTGCGGTGGCTGTGTTTCAAAGCCGCGTCAGCCCTGATCAGGACCGGTGTTCAACCATTGTGGCTCCCATCTGGAGTTCATTTCACGGCAACGGGAAATCCCCGCTGAAGCACCGTTGACGCGTGGTGGCGCAGGTCCGAACGCGGGTGGATTCAGGGTGGCCCTCACTCGATCCAACCCGGATCGTCCGAGCAAGGGAGCAAAACCATGACCACCCGAACAGTGTTGAACCATCGCCTGGCCGCCGTTGCCGTTGCCTTGGCGGCGGTGGCCACGCTCGTCCTTATCGCACAGGTCGCTCAACCCACCGAGACGACTGCCGGCGCCACCATCGTTTCTCCGAGTGACGGTAGCTTCGACCAAGCAGAGTACCGGCGTCACCGGTGGTTGATCGAGCATCGTACCGAGGGGTTCGACCGGGCGGAGTACGACCGTTTCGAGCGACTCGAGCCGAAGGCGTCGATCGTCGACCGACAGACCGGATTCGAACGGGCCGAGGCTGAACGCCACCGGCGACTGGGTGCCGATTGAACGGCAGGCCGGCAGCCGGGGATTGGCGACCTGTCAGACCCCGGCTGCGGTCGGCTCGGCGACCCGGTCGTTGTCGCTGCGAGGGCTCGGCTCTGCACCGACGGACAGGGCCGCCGGCTCGGTCGACACCACCACCAGCACACCTGGCAGGACGGTCAGGGTGGCGACCAGCGCCATCGTGATCATCAGCGCCGTCAGCAACCCGTAGGCGGCGAACAGCGGCATCGGGGCGAAGGCCAGGATCCCGAACCCGACCGCCGAGCTGACCGCGGAGGCCACCAGCGCGGTGCCGGTTCCCTCGCCCGCAGCCTGGACGGCGGCCAACCGGTCGGACCGGTTCGCCAGTTCCTCCCGGTAGCGGACGATGTAGTGGATGGCGAAGTCGATGCCGATGCCGATGGAGACGGCGGCGATGGTGGCGGTGACGATGTTGATGGCGTAGCCGGCCACGTACATGAACCCGTAGAGCCAGGCCACCACCATGAGGATCGGGACGACGGCCGCCACCCCGTAGCGGACGGAGCGCAGGAAGGTGGCGGCGATGATCAGGCAGAGCACCACCGACAGCGGGAGCGACAGCTGGAGGGCCCGGTTCGTGCCGTCGAGTGACGCCTCCCGCACCAGCGCACTGCCGGTGACCTCGACGAAGGTGCCGACGAGATCGTCGGACATGGCCTCGGCGATCGGCTCGAGGGCGGCCCGGGTGGCGGTCACCGATTCCTGGGCCCGGCTGTCGACCACGCCGAGTTCGAGCACGGCCCGGTCGAGTCCGGCTCCGTCGGTCTCACCGCCGGCGCCGAGCTGCACCACGGTGTTGACCCGGTCGGGGGAGACAAGGAGTCGCTCGGAATCGAGGGGGATGCCGGTGTCGGCGGCCACCGTCAGCAACGCCTCGACCTGCTCCCGGGTGTCGGGAATGCCGTCGGCGTTCGCGTCGCCGAGAACGACGCCCGTCCGGTCGGCCACCAGGGCACCCATGAGCTCGCTGTCGAGCGCCCGCTCGAAGATCTCGAACACTCCCGTGTCGATCGTGACCCGACCGTCGTCGTTGCGAGCGAGCGACGGCGTGTCGAGGTCGCGTATCTGGTCGATGCGTCCTGCGAGGAGGGCGAGGTTGTCGGGATCGGTGAGATCACCCTCGATGTAGACGGTTGCCGGTTCCCCGCCGCGATCGCCGACATGGGTGTCGAGCTGGTCGAGACCGACGACGAAGTCGGTGTCGCCGCTGAAGAAGTCCTCGACGTCGAACTCGGCCGGGACCTGTACGGCGAGGGTGGCCGCTCCGGCCGTCAGGAGGAGGGCCATGGGGAGGACGATCCGGCGCTGTTCGGCCAGTCGCCGCACCGCCACACCGACACCGGCGGCCAGACGTCCGGTCGTCGCCGTGTTCCTGCTGTCGTCCCCATCGGTGCCGATATCGCCCACTCGGGGACCGGGGCGGCGACGACGGACGGCGAACGGCAGCACCAGGCCGAACACCAGGGTGGCCGCGGTCAGCCCGAGGCCGATCGGAGGGCTGACGTAGACGAGCATCAGCACCGCGGCCATGGTCAGGCCGGCGGCACCGAATGATCCGATCATCCGCAGCAGCGTCGAGCGACGACCGCCGTTCGGAATCGGGACGTCGGCCTCGATGCGGGCCACGACGAGCGGGCTGACGATTCCCAACAGCACATAGGCCGACACCAGGGCGATGGCGGCGCCGACGCCGAACTGGTTGATCGATTCGATGCCGGAGGTGAGGTTGGCCAGGAAGGCCGAGGTGTCGGAGATCAGGGCGAGGAGCAGGGCACCGGAGACCATCGCGAGGCCGGTTACGACCGCTGTGGTCGCCGGACGACCCTCGGCCCGTTCCTCCCGGTACCGGCCGATGGCGTGGAAGGCGAAGTCGACGCCGAAGCTGATCATCGCCACCGGAACGATGAGTGAGAGAACGAGGTCCTCCTTCAGGCCGATCAGGTTCGAGATGCCCTTCAGCCAGATGATCAGCAGGAGGAAGGCGACGCTGACCGTGGCCAGCACCCAGTAGCTGCGGAACGTCAGACCGACGAGGAGCAGCACGGCGAGGATCGTGAACCCGATGAACGGTCCGGCCACGGCGCCCTGCTCCTGGGAGGTCAGGTTGACATCGATGGCGACGCCGTTGGCCTGCCAGCCGTCGATGCGGAACGCCTCCTGGATGTCCCGGTCGAACTGCTCGACCTTGGTGTCACCACCGAGGGCGATCGAGAGGTTGCCGAAGCCGAGCGCCTCGTTGTCGGAGAGAACGACGAGCGACACCGCGGGAACCGTCCACCCCGACTCCGATCTGCTGGACTGAGCCGAGATCCCGAGCAGCTCCGATCGTTCGCCGAGTTGGTCGATGATCGCGGAGCCGATTTGTTTGACGTCGGCGTCGGTGGCGGCGGCGATGCCGTCGATCGACTGCGCTCGGAGCTCGGCGTCTACGAGATCGGCGATCGAGATCATGCCGTTGACCTCGATGGTGGTATCGGGGTCGATGTAGCTGATGAGGGTCGGACCGAAGTCGGGGTCGTCCCGCAGGCTGTTCTCGGCGGCGAGCAGACCGGAGAGGACTTCGACGGTCAGGATGTCGCCGGAGTCGTGCTCGAGGATGAGGAAGGTCGGGTGCACGGCGGAGACGAACGACTCGTCGATCCGGTCGCGGGCGGTAAAGACGTCGCCGGTCGGTTCGGTTGATGCCGACTCGGTCGGGGCCATCGTGAGGAACGGCACAGCGAGTGCCGCCGTGGCGGCCAGGACGACGGCGGCCAGAAGGACGGTTTGCGATGCCAGGCGCTCGACGACCCTGGTGGCCCGGCTCGGAGCGTTTGCGGTGGTCGCCTGGTGTGGTGAGTTCTCCATTGGTTTGTCCCTTTTGATTCCGGTGCGACTGGACTGTCTTCTTGCCAGTGTCAAGTTGTCAGTGGTAAGATGAACCATAGGCACCGATGTTTCCACTGTCAAGACCCGAATCGACAAAACTTGACAGTGTCAACTGGCTTTGTCAGTCTGTAACCGCCATGTCCTCCTCACTCGCACCCAAGTCATGAACGCCGGCGCCGCCTATCATCACGGCGACCTACCAGCAGCCCTGCGGGCGGCAACGGTCGAGCTGGTGGCCGAACGAGGCCCGGTCGGATTCAGCTTGCGGGAGGTCGCCCGACGGGCCGGCGTCTCCCATGCGGCACCGGCTCACCACTTCGGAGACTCGAAGGGCCTGCTCACGGCGGTGGCCATCGAGGGTTTCCAGGATCTGTGCCGGGCGTTCGAGTCGGCGGTCGCCGGGACCGACGACCCGGTCGATCGCATGACGGCGATGGGGAAGGCCTACGTCGGAGTGGCCGTCAACCAGATCGGACATTTCGCGGTGATGTGGACCGACGAGTTGGTCGACACCACCAATCCCGAGCTCGTCGAGGCCTCCGCTCGGGCCTACGGGTATCTGGAAAGCATCGTCACCGCCATAGCCGAGGAGCACAACCCAGAACTCGACGTCGACGCCGCCTCGATCCTGACCTGGTCGGCGGTGCACGGTCTGGCCATGTTGCATTGCAAGACCGGCACCGGCGAGGAACCGGCCAGGAGCGTGGGGTACGACCTCGATCTGCGGGTCCAGCAGTTCACCGATCTGCTCATGGCGGGTTTCGCCAAGCGCTGAGTCCCCGGCCCCGGTCGTCCACCGGCTGGGCAACCGCGCCGCTCCGGCACTCACCGTATGCTGGAGCAATGGGTCCCACATCGCTGGAAACATCCGCCGTCGAGTCGGCCGAACCGGCCGGCGAAGCGGCCGCCTCCACAGCCGCTGATCCGGAGAAGCTGATCGAAACCATCCGGCAGAGCGTGATCGGTCGCGACGATGTGGTGAGCGGCCCGTTCGGGCCCCGCCCGGTCGTCTACGCCGACTACACCGCATCGGGCCGAGCGCTGTCGTTCATCGAGGACTACCTGCGGGAGGCGGTACTCCCGCTCTACGCCAACACCCACACCGAATCCTCCGGCACCGGACTGCAGACCACGCGGTTCCGGGAGGAGGCGCGGGAGATCATCCGTCGCTGCGTCGGCGCCACCGACGAACACGCCGTACTGTTCTGCGGTTCCGGATCGACCTATGCGATCGCCAAGATGATCGGTGTGCTCGGCCTGTCGATCCCGTCGGCGCTTGACGACCGCTACCACTTCAGTGAACAGATCCCCGCCGACGAACGTCCGGTGGTCTTCATCGGTCCGTTCGAGCACCACTCCAATGAGCTGCCGTGGCGGGAGTCGATTGCCGATGTCGTCACCATCCACGAGGATGCCGACGGGCACATCGATCTCGCCCATCTCGAGGCCGAACTGGCCCACCACAAGGATCGACCGCTGTTGATCGGTTCGTTTTCGGCCGCGTCCAACGTCACCGGGATCATCACCGACTGCGATGCGGTCTCCGCGCTACTCCACCGCTACGGTGCCTACGCCTTCTGGGATTTCGCCGCGGCAGCCCCGTATGTCGACATCGACATGGGCGGCTCCGGAGGAGCAGACGAGCTCGGTACCGGCACCCATTTCGATGCGGTCTTCATCTCACCTCACAAGCTGATCGGTGGACCGGGGACACCGGGGCTGCTGATCGCCCGCAAGGCCCTGTTCGCCAACCGCGTCCCGGTGGTGCCCGGCGGCGGCACCGTGGCCTACGTCAACCCCAGCGAACACGATTACCTCACCGACATCGAACATCGGGAGGAGGGCGGCACCCCGGCCATCGTCGAGTCGATCCGGGCCGGCCTCGTGTTCCAGCTGAAGGAGGCGGTCGGCGTCGACACCATACGGGAGCGGGAGGAGTATTTCGTCCACCGGGCCATCGACCGATGGTCCCGGCATCCGAACATCCAGATCCTCGGTAGCCGCGAGGCGGAACGGTTGAGCATCGTGTCGTTCGTGGTCCGCTCCGCCGAAACAACCGGCTATCCCTACCTGCACCACAACCTCGTGGTCGGCATCCTCAACGACCTGTTCGGCATCCAGTCCCGCGGTGGTTGCTCGTGCGCCGGCCCGTACGGACACCGGCTGCTCGGCATCGATCTCGACCGGTCACACGCCTTCGAGCGGGAGATCAACGAGGGCTGTGAGGGCATCAAGCCGGGGTGGGTGCGGGTCAACTTCAACTACTTCATCGACGACGACACCTTCGAGTACATACTGGCCGCCGTCGAGGCCGTGGCGTCACACGGACACCGTCTCGTCAACTGCTACGACTTCGAACCGGCAACCGGTCTGTGGCACCACCACAACGGCCCGACGACCCCGCCGATGAGCCTGCACCAGGTCAGGTACGCCGACGGGGTCATGAGCCACGCCGACCACCGTGTGCAGGCGGAATCGAAGAGCCTGGCCGATTTCCTGGCCGAGGCCGAAGAACAGATGCTCTCCGCTGCGTGCGACGCCCATTCCGAGCGCACCCAGAACCTGAGCGACGACTTCGAATCGCTCCGCTGGTTCCCGGTCTGACCGTCAGGGTCCCGGGAGAGCGCTCAGCTCCAGTTGCTTCCGGACCACGTGGCGCCCGACCAGGTGGCCCCGGACCAGGTGGCCCCTGACCAGGTGGCGCCCGACCAGGTGGCCCCGGACCAGGTGGCGCCCGACCAGGTTGCCCCCGACCAGGTGGCGCCCGACCACGTCCCGCCGGACCAGGTGGCCCCCGACCAGGTGGCCCCTGACCAGGTGGCGCCCGACCACGTCCCGCCGGACCACGAGTTGTCACCGTTGCCGAAGGTCTGGTCGCTCCAGGCCACCCCGGCTGCGGAGGCGGGCGCCCACACAGGTGCGTTCCAGTCGCCGCCGAAAGCGGTCATTTCGCCCTGGAGGTAGTCGCCTTCGATCCCGACGTGGAAGCTGCCGCGTGCAGCGTCCAGGCTTCCGAGTCCGGTGGTGGGAGCGTGGGTCTGGGTGGCCTGGGCACCAGGCGTCGGGGCGGTGATGGCGGCGGCCAGATTGAGGAGGCCATGGCCCTGCACCTCGACCCGCTGACCGATGTTGGTCGCCGTACTCGTGAGCAGGTACTTGACCTGGTCGGGGCTGAGATCGGGGCGCTGCTCCAGAAGGAGCGCCGCGGCACCCGCCGTGGCGGCAGCCGCCTGGCTTGTGCCCGTACCTCGCAGGTACAGTGCCCCGTTGTTGGTCTCGCAGACCGCACTCGGGTGAGAGTTGACAAGGTACGACCCGCCGACGCCGGCGCTCATGATGTGCGTTCCGGGTGCCACGAGGTCGGGGTTGCGGACACCGTCGCCGGTCGAGGACGACGCGGGGACCCTCCAGCCGTCGCTCGGGGTCTGCTGTGCGTTGCCGACTGCGATCACATAGGGGTTGATGGCGGGGTTGCCCAGCCGGGCGATGCCTCGGCCGTCGTTGCCTCCCGCGACGACCACGACGATGCCGTGGTTCCAAGCCGACTGGACGGCGTGGGCGAGCGGGTCGAGCCGGTAGTCCTGCGCCGAGTCGGTGGCGTAGGCCAGGCTGATCACGCGGATGTTGTTGCCGTTGAGATCCCGATTCTGCACGACCCAGTCGATGGCGGCGATCACCTGGGACGCATCGACGGTGCCGTCACCGGCGCCGACCTTCACGTTCACAACGTGCGCACCCTGGGCGACACCGTCGCCCGACGCCGAGTTGTTGGCGGCGATGATGGCAGCCATATTCGTGCCGTGTCCGTGCAGGTCACGATGGCGGAGCGTGTCCTGCAAAGCGTCGAAGGAGAAATCGGGGCCGTCGACAACGGTGTTGTTTCCCTCCAAGCCTCCGACACGGTTCACGCCCGTGTCGATCACCGCGACCCCAACTCCACCACCGCTCAGCCCGTACTGGTTCAAGGCCACATCGGCGCCGATTGCGGTCCGCAGGTCATCCAGGGGCATCGTCGCGCCGTTTCGCAGCATGTCGCGACACGACTGGAAGCTGCTCGCAGAGTCCCCGCTGCGATTCGGCTTGGCGGCGGCCGCCGGGCTGATTCCGGCGGCAAGCATCGTGACGGCGACGGCCAGCGCAGTCAGGGCTTGAAGCCAGATCACCCTCCGATACCAGGTGACTCCCATCCAGCTGATGGCTGCAGTTGTGGTCTGGGGTTGGGCTTGCATCTCGAACGCTCCGTGTTCCGTGGAGTGCAAACGCCGGTTTCGCCCTGACTCCCCCAGCGGCAAGGCGACCAGATTGGAGCCCCTGGGATCGACGTCTCGTTCGCTTGATCTACTACACGCAACATCGGGCCCGGCGCTCCGATCCTTGACCCCACAACGACGAAACGAGCCCCACGTCCCATGCGAAACGGGACCGGTCTGGGTGACCCCACCCAACCCCGGCGATCGCGGCGTTGGTATTGCCGCCGGCGGATCCGGCTGTGAAGGTCGGGTATCAGGGCCCCACGAGTAGTCGGCGTCGGGCGCTCACGATGGAGAACACGCCATAGCCGATCAGGCCGAGAGCGGCGGCCAATACGAGCACCGATCCCAATCGGTTGTCGGCCACGTCGCGCAGCGCGGCGTCGAGACCCTTGGCCTCGTCCGGGTCGGCGTTGATGGCGGCGAGAAGGACGAATCCGGCGAGCAGCGCGGTGGTGACGGCCCGACCGATCCAGCCGATCATGCCCGCCTTCTCGATGAGCTCCCGTTCCCTCGAGGAGGCGTCGCTCAGATCGAACTCGTCGAGGAAGATCCTGTTCCACCCCCGGTGGGCCAGGTAACCGGCTCCGCCGAGTCCGATCAGCGCCCCGACAGCGAGCAGCCACCGTCCGGCGATCACCTCCATCACCGTTCGGCTGACGTCCTCCAACATCCCACCGCTGCCGCCGGTGCCGGAACCGCCGGAGCCGACGGCGTAGACGACAGCCGTCCAGGCCAGGAGGCCGTAGACCCCGGCCGATCCCAGGTAGCCGGCGCGGTGAGGGAGGGTTGCCGCGCCGATGTCACCGGGCAGGAAGGCGGTGACAAGACGCCACAGCGCGTACAGCACCAGTCCGGCGGCCAGTCCCCACAGGAGCGCCCCGCCGTAGGGCCTCTCGGCGATCTCGGCCACGGCCCCCGAGCGGCTGGCCTCGTCGCCGGAGCCGTCGCCATCGCCTGCGCCACCCCCGCCGAACGCAATGGGTACGGCCAGGACGCCAACGAGGCCATGGACGACTCCGTTGGCCACCCATCCCAGCCGCACGAGCGGCACCAGACCGTCGATGCCGATCGCTCTCGCTCGAGTGCCTTGGCCCGATCGCTCAACGGCTCCGTCTTCGAGACCACGCGTCAGGCGTTGCGGACGCCGGCCGCCTCGTCGAGTTCCAGCTCTGCGATCGAGGTCTCCCGCATCGCCACCTTGCGTATCTTGCCGGTGACGGTCATCGGGAAGTCGTCGGTGACCCGCACGTAGCGGGGCACCTTGTAGTGGGCGATCGTGCCCCGGCAGTAGTCTTTGACCGCCTCGGCGACGGCGTCGGCCCCTCCGTCACCGGCGGCGAGGGCTGCGAGTTCGGAGCCTTCCCGGAGTTGTACCCAGGCCATGATCTCCTCGCCGTATTTGAGGTCGGGCACGCCGATGACCTGGACCTCGACGATGTCGGGATGGCCGTAGAGGAACTCCTCGATCTCCCGGGGATAGACGTTCTCCCCGCCCCGGATGATCATGTCCTTGATCCGGCCGATGATGTTGACGTAGCCGTCCGCGTCCATGGTGGCCAGGTCGCCGGTGTGCATCCAGCCCTCGTCGTCGATGGCCTCGGCGGTGCGCTCCGGGTCGTTCCAGTAGCCGAGCATGACCGAGTAGCCCCGGGTCATGAACTCGCCGCCTTCACCGCGGGGCACGATCTCACCGGTCTCGGGATCGACGATCTTGATCTCCACATGGGGATGGACCCGGCCCACGGTCGACACCCGATGCTCGAGCGAGTCCTCGGCGGAGGTCTGGGTCGACACGGGCGAGGTCTCGGTCATCCCGTAGGCGATGGTGACCTCGTCCATGTTCATGCGGTTGACGACCTGCTTCATCACCTCGACCGGGCACGGTGATCCGGCCATGATGCCGGTGCGCAGGGTCGACAGGTCGTAGTCGTCGAGATCGGGCTCACCCAGCTCGGCGATGAACATGGTGGGTACCCCGTAGAGCGATGTGCAGCGCTCGGCCTGAACCGCCTCCAGCACCGCCTTCGGCTTGAACCCGGCCGACGGGATCACGATGGCCGCCCCGTGGGTGGTGCAGGCCAGGTTGCCGAGGACCATCCCGAAGCAGTGGTAGAACGGCACCGGGATGCAGACTCGGTCGGCGTCGGAGTAGCCGCAGGCCTCGCCGATGAAGAACCCGTTGTTGAGGATGTTGCGGTGGCTGAGCGTGGCCCCCTTGGGGAAACCGGTGGTGCCCGACGTGTACTGGATGTTGATCGGGTCGTTCGGGTCGAGCGACGCGGTGCGGGCCTCGAGTGCCCCGTCGGAGATCGACGACGCCCCGGCGAGCAGCTCGGCCCAGTCGGTCGCCGTGTGAGGGGAGTCGCCGACCGGCAGGTAGACCACCCGCTCGCACTCGACCCAATCCCACACCTCGGCGATCATTGCCGTGTAATCGCTCGTCAGATAGGAGGGCGCGGCCACCAGCAGCGAGACGCCCGACTGGTTGAGCACATACTCCAACTCGTTGACCCGGTAGGCCGGGTTGACCGTGACGAGCACGGCCCCATCCGGGCGGTGG
>JAOTVU010000045.1 GCA_029863385.1 Acidimicrobiia bacterium | reverse complement strand
GGCAGCCGTCCCGACGGGAGCCAAACCGGTAGCCACGGCGGCCGAACGCTCTCGACACTCCGCAACCCGAAACACCACTCCCCCAGCGCCCTCAGCACCCCAGCAACACCCCCCACCACACCCCCGTTCCGCTTTGCAGGCAGGATGTCAGGGGTTCGATTCCCCTCAGCTCCACCACTTATGATGTCTCGCAACATCTGCAAGGCCCGAACCCTCAGGGGTTCGGTTCTTGTGGTTTTGAGCCACATTTCCTGATGCCGGACAGACGCCCTTCGGTCAGCTCGACACCTCGATACGTCACCGCCATCGTCCTGGATACGTCATTCGACCGATCCGCTCCGACACCATCGGCTTTATGGTGGTTTAAGCACGGACCACGGTGGTGCCGAGCCAAGGCGGCGGATACAAGCGGACGGCCCGCCGGCACCCCACGCCGGTGGGCCGCTTGCTTCCAGGAGAACCTTCGGCCAGGACCACCGTGTTGTCGTCAGGCCGGGACAGGGTCGTACACGCTGTCGCCATGCCGTCGAAAGAGCACGGGGAGCCTTATCGGCGCACGTCCTCGGCCATGGCCGACTGGTCGAGGTCGACGACTACTTCGAGGCCGAGCCGGTGATAGACGGCCGCCGCCTCGCCCCGATTGTGAACCCCCAGCTTGGCCAAAACGTTCGAGACGTGGGTGCTCACCGTGCGAGGGCTGACATAGAGTCGCTCCCCGATGGCCTTGTTGGTAAGTCCCCTGGCAACGAGCGACAACACTTCGATCTCCCGATCGGTGAGACCGTGGGGATGGCCCGCTCCGGGCTCTTCCGACAGGGCAGGCTGCGTTTTGGGTTGCGCCACTGGCAAGACCTCGATTCTCGCGACCCTGGCCAGCGACTCCACCCGGTCGGCGATCCAGGTCATCCCGTGGTTGGTGGCGATCTCGTACAGCTCCTCGACCTCGCTCCCCAACCGAGCCCGATCGGCCCGCATGCCGATGAGCCGTTCGATACGCAACAGGCGAGCCTGGGCCGCCTCGTAGCGGAAACCTGACGATTCGAGGAGTTGGATCGTGGCCCCGGCGGCGTCGAGGTCGATTGGTTCGTGGATCGAAGCCAACTCCAGATCCATCAGCGACCGGAATGCGGCGTTGGCCTCACCGGGGCCGTCGAAGGTACGAACCAGGGCCGAGACGTCGGCGAGCAGTTGCGCGGTGTGATCCCAGCCGAGATCGACGCAGGACTTCACGATGCGCACCTTCTCCACGATCGACTCCCGGGTGTACGTGAGATTGTCGCTGTCCGCTTGGAGCTCCAGGGCCCGATCGATCAACTCGACCGCCTCATCGAGCCGCGACCGTCGACGGGCCAGCTCGGCCAGCAGGCGGAATTGATGGCCGGTTTCCTGGGCGGACTCGTATCGTGCCGCGATCCGATCAGCATCGGTCAGGAATGTCTCAGCCTCATCGAGGGACCCTGTGCAGAGCGCATGGAGCCCGGCTGCCTGCAGAACGGTGAGCCGTCGCAGATCATCGAGTCTGGCGGCCCGGAGCTGATCGAGGAGGGGCTTGGCATCGTTCAGCCGTCCGGCCTCGATGTAGCCATCGCAGAGGTCATGTCGGAACTCAGCCCGCCAACGAGGACCACAGTATCGATCGGCGTAGGCCAGCCCCTGCCGAATGGCGTCGAGACACGCCTCGGTACGTCCCTTACGGAATACATGTATAAGCATCTCGGTTCGGTAGGTGTTGGACACCTGGGACACGAAACCCTCGGCCAGCGCCAAGCGGCGCGCCTCCCGGGCCAGGTCAACTCCCGCCTCCAGGTCACGGGTGACGCCGATGGCCAGCGCCTTGGTGGTGAGCGCCTCGACCAGCACCACCTTCGGTCCGTGGACCGCGGCGATGTCGATGGCCCGCTCGGCCGCCTCGAGCGCAGGATGGATCTGCCCGTCGGCCAGCGCCTGCTTCGAAATCCGGTGGTGCACCTGTGCGGCCTCAGGCGAAAGTTCGTCGGCTACGAGTTGCGCCGCTTGGGCCAGGAGTTCGGCGGTCTCGCCGGGATGGCCGAGATGGAACTTGATGGGAGCCATTCTGGCCAGCATCAACGCCCGCCGGCCGGCGGGAAGGTCGCTTGCCCAGCCGGCCAACGCTTTGGTCAGGAGATCAACCGCCTCAGCACCTCGATAGCAGCCGGCGAGCCATTCGGCCGCCTGGAGAAACAGTTGGTCCCGACTGCGACCGGTGCGCTCCTCGGGTCGATCGGCGGTGGGCCAGGCCCTGATGGCCTGAAGTGCCATCTCGGCCGCCGTCTCGTAGGCGGCGACAGCGGCGGAGGCGTCGGCCGCCTCGACGGCGGCCACGAGGCTCCGGTCCGGGTCGTCGGCCTCGCCCCAGTGCAGGGCCAGGTTGGCCAGCTCGCTCGGCGAGGAACCGCGCGACAGGTCGTCGACGATGGCCTCGGCAGCCCGCCGGTGCAGGTCCACGGCCTCGAACGGCAACAGGTCACCCAGGATTGCCGCCCGGAGCAGTGGATGCCAGAACGTGTAGTCGGATCCGTCGATCACGAGAATTGACGCGTCATACAGTCTGCGCACGATCGGGCCGATCGACACGTCCGGCAACATCGCAGCCAGCATGGTGTGGCTGACGGCACCGCCGGCAACGGCGACGGCTCGCAGGACCGCCCGCTCCTCCTCGGTCAGCCGCTCGATTCGGGTGGTCAGGAACTCGGCGAGCGACGATGGCAACGTGTCGATGCCATCCCGGTGCGCCACGATCAGCTCGTGGGCGAAATACGGGTTGCCTCCGGTGCGCTCGAAAACGTCCTCGACGAGTTCGTCTTCCGGTGCGTAGCCCAGGATGATCTTCGCCTGCACTGCCAGCTCCCCATGCGACAGACCATTCAGCGCCAAAGACGTGACATTGGGAAACCGCCGCTGCTCGGCAAGCCATATTCGAAGCGGGTGGCCCCGGCCAACGGCGCCCTTGCGTTCGGTGGCGACGAGCAGAACGCCGGCAGTTCCGAGGCTGTGAACGAGCGAACCCAGCAGATCGCGGGTGGCGGCGTCGGACCAGTGGATGTCCTCGACGACGACGGCGACAGGCCTCCGCCGGGAGGCCTCGGTCAGTGTCAGCGAAATGGCATCGAAGACCCGATCGACGTCGCCCGAAGCCGTCCGGCCGGGGTCTTCATCACATTCGAGTTCGGGAAGCAGGCTCGTCAGATCCACACGGTGATGACCGACCAGGTCGTCGACCACCTCGAGGTTTGCGAGGAGCAGCGATCGCAGAACGTTGACGATGGGTCCGAACGGCAACGACCGATCGGCATACTCGATGCAGTGGCCGACGTGGCACCCCCAACCGGCCTTGCCGAGCCGGTCCACGAACTCGGCGACCAGGTGACTCTTGCCGATGCCGGCATCGCCCGACAGCAGGACCAGCTGGGCGCCGCCCGCTTTCACCGCGTCGGCGAGAGCCGACAATCGTGCAAGCTCTTCGGTGCGCCCAACCAAGGGTGTGGCCCGCAGTCCGGCGGATCGAGAGGAACTGGTGAGCACCGACTTATTGTGGCCCATGGAGCCGCCGCCTTCACGGACTACCTGCCGGAACGATTCGGGACGGGTTCGGGCCGCCCGTGGCCAGAGCCCTGTGGACCTTCGGGGTCGGCTCAGGTGCACGAGTCGCAGGGTGTTAGCATTGGGTTAGACACCAGACGCAGGAGAGTGCAATGGCGGATCGCCGACCTCGAGCTATCGAACGGACCGTACGACGACTACGAGAGGACGGCCTGTCGGAAAGCGAGGTTGCGTGGCGGCTCAGGCGTTCTCCCGGCTATGTACGTCGAATCGAGAGGTTCAGCCAGATCGAGCGGCCGGACGAGCCGACCACCGGAGTGGAGACGTCCAGCGAAAGCTTGCGCCCGATTGAGCGATGCGTGCTCAATGCCTTGCAGGGCGGCGCCGGCTACGCAGAGATTGCAGCCAGGTTGCGTCGTAGTCCCGGCTACGTTTCCCGAGTCGAGCGATTTGCGAACCTACGAACAGAGTTCGCCTCATCCTGAGGTTTGGCCGGCGCAACAACCTTTCCCGTCGGCGAAAACCATGATTCGCTGTCCTCAGTGTGTCACTCGACTCGCCGGAGGCTCGTGTTTGTTGTTTCCTCGCTCGGTCTTGTCATCCTCATCCTCCTTGCAGCGATGTGGATGTTTCAGCGCCCCCTGATCTACTTGCCCGGCGGGGCAGTCCCTCCGGTGGACGAGATCCTCGTCGGCTGGTCCGAAGCGACATTGGTAACGACCGACGGGTTGGAGCTCGGTGCCTGGTACTCACCACCAGACACCGGCGAACCGGCGGTCATCGTGTTCAACGGCAATGCGGGCAGTCGGGTCGATCGGGCGGAACTCGGATCTCAGCTCGAGGCACAGGGCTTCGGGGTGCTCCTCGTCGACTACCGCGGCTACGGCGGCAATCCCGGCAGCCCGTCAGAGGCCGGACTCGCCCTCGATGCCAGGGCTGCCAATCAATGGGTACGCGATGACGCCCCCGAGCATCCAGTGGTGATCTTCGGCGAGTCGCTGGGGGCTGCCGTGGCCATCGAGGTGGCAGGCGCCCACCCACCGGCCGCCCTGATCCTCCGCTCTCCGTTCACGTCGTTGGCGGACGTGGCCCGGCACCATTACCGGTTGACCCCTCCACCGTTCCTCCTTCGAGACCGGTATGCATCGAACGAGCGAATCGAAAGCGTCGCTGCCCCGATCCTCGTGATCGCCGGCTCGGAGGACTCGATTGTCCCATTGAGCCAGAGCCGGGAACTGTACGAGCTGGCACCGGAACCGAAGGAGCTCGTCATCGTTCGTGGTGCCGATCACAATGACCCTGAGCTGGTGGCCGGCCCCGAGGTCATCGAGGCGATCGATCGCTTCGTCGATCAGGCTACCGACGGGCACCGATGACGAAGGCCTGTACCGCGGTCATCAGAGGCCGTGTCCAGGGCGTCGGCTTCCGCTACTCGACGCGCAAGATCGCAACTGAGCTTGGCGTGACCGGTTGGGTTTCGAACCAGCCCGACGGGTCCGTTCGAGTCTGGGCTCAAGGAGCGGCCGCCTCCGTCGATCAGCTCATGACGTTTCTTCACCGCGGGCCCGGCGGCGCCTCGGTGACCTCGATCGAAGCCCAGGAGATCGATCCGGATCCAGCTGTCACACACTTCGAGATCAGGTACTGACCTCCGTTGTCGAGTGGTGGTGAGAGGGCCCCGTTGATCGGTCCACGTGTTCTGGGATCACTTGGCCCCGTGGGATTGGGGTTGATCGTTGGGTCCTTGGACTCTGACGTTATGGGCCATCCTCAGGCACACTACGCGCGAGCAGGAGGCGGGAGATGATGCGCCATAGACTTGTTCTCGCTGTGTGTTGGGCCCTGGTGATGGCCGCCTGCGCGACCGGCGACGGTGATACGACCGCCGACGGCGACACGACCGGCGACGGTTCGACCACTGTCCAGCCAGCAACCACGGCCGCACTCACCACCGCGGCTTTCACCACTGCGGCTCCGACCACGACCAGTACGACACCGACGACGACGAGCCCATCAACAACGATCCCCTCCACCGCGACTCCCATCGCGCCGGTGGCCGGACCCGACTACATCGTCACCGGTCCCGACGGCGTCTTCCGGGTGGCTGACGGTGTGGCGGTCCGGATTGTGACGAAGCCGGGAGTGACTTGGGCAGCTGATGACGGGATGGGAGGCGTGGTCTACTACCCCGAGCCAGGAGTGATCGAACACCTACGGGCCGATGCTCAGACATCGGTGACGCTCGCAACCGACGCCACACCCAACTACGTGACGTTGGTCAACGGCAGAGCCAGCCTGGAGATGACCCAGATCCGGCAGGGCAACTGCGACGATGCCGACGGTCAAAACGCGATGCTGGTCGACCTCACGACCGCTGAGCGTCGCCTCTACGCTCCATGCATCCCACTGGAGTGGAGGGGCATCCATCCTGGGTCGATGGGAGGCAATCTCGCCCTCTCGGTTGATGGTGGAGGATGGCCGGATGAAGAGCCGGTGTCGGCCCGGCTGGTGTTCCGAGACAGCGAACTGCCGCCGTCGATCACCACCCTCACCGGCTGGGATGACAAAGCGCTCGGCCTGCTCGCCGGGCTGGAACTGCAGCTCCCGGCCAACCCGTGGCCCGAACCGTGCCACTGGTGCTCCCTGGATGCCCTTTTGTCGCCTGATGGGGGAAAGCTGGCCCTCGCCGAGCTCGTCCCGGCCCCGACCGATCTCGGGGCAACCGACTGGGACGAGTTCGACGCCCTCGACCTGGCCCAGCAATGGCAGCGTTGGGAGGACTTCCGAAGGTACGCCGACGTCCGGCTGCGTGTCGTCGACCTCGAGACCGGCGAGACCTTCTACTCGGAGCTATGGGCGGGCCCCGGAGAGCTGGTGGACTTCGACGGCCGCTATCTGATCTACCAGTTCGGCGGCACCGGCCACCACAGCCAGTTCCCCTACAACACCCATCTGATCGACACCAGCACCGGCGAGGGGATCCCCATCAACTGGGGGGACACCGATCCCGGACACCTACAGCGACACATCTCGCTCGCGCTACCCACCTGAGGTGCTGCCCACTTCGTGATGTCAACGCTCCACCAACAGCTACAAGTGATCCGATCGGCGGACCGGTCACCTCCGGGAAGGGTCCAACGTCACGACCGGCTGCGTCCAGGCCATTGGGCCCTGTTGCGGTGCAGCCATGGCCGCGATCATGAACAGATGAGACGAGCGTTGTCGGCGATGCTTGTCGTCACCGTGATGGCGTCATGTGGTGGGGTTGGCGGGGATGAGAGGAACGGTATCGATGCGCCGGAATCGGGTATCACCACGTCGGAACCGGCGTCGACAGCCCGCATCGTATTGGCTGGGGACCTCATGCTCGGTCGGGGCGTCGCCCCCCGGCTGGCAGTTGAACCCGGTGAGGTGTTCGCCGGCGTCCGCCACATCGTGTCGGGCTCCGATCTCGCGGCCGCCAACCTCGAATCCCCCCTGACTGGGCGTGCCCATGTGGTCGACAACCCCAATGCGCTCGAAGCCGATCCCGCTCACGCCACGGTGGTCGCCGCTGCTGGCTTCGATCTGCTGGCCATAGCGAACAACCATGCGCTCGACGCCGGGGTTGCTGGTGTCGACGACACCCTGGCGGCGTTGTCCCGGGCCGGCATCCAGGCGCTGGGGTCGGCGACGGCTCCGACGGTCACAGTCGAGGCGGGAGAGGTCAGGGTCGCCTGGCTGGCCTTCGACGCCACGGGCACCACCACCGACGACAACACGCTGGTCGCCTGGGATGATGCCGGCGGGCCTCGGCTGATCGCTCAGGCCGCGGGCCTGGCCGATGTGGTCATCGTCGGCGTCCATGGTGGGGTGGAATACCATCCCATGCCGAGCGCCGAGCTGGGCCGTATCGCGGAGCTGGCGGTGGCGGCCGGTGCTGACGTGTTGTGGGGTCACGGCGCCCACGTGGTGCAGCCGATCACCACCGTGCCGGCCCCGGGTGGGAGAACGGCGGTGGTGGCAACTTCGCTCGGTAATCTGCTGTTCGACCAATCCGGAGCCGACCGCACCACCGGGGCGTTGCTGGAGCTTCTGGTTGGTGGTGACGGGGTGATGGCCTACCGGGTCGCCGGTATCTCGCATCCCGACCGTGTCGTCCGGTTCGACGGGTGGGAAGAGCCTGGCCCCAGCAGTGTCTCGTGGGCCGGGAGCTGGTGGACCGTGGTCGGCCCGCTGGTGAGCCAACCCGTTCGAGCAGCTTCGACCGACGGGTTCCGGTTTGGCGATGTCGTGGCCGCCGGCTTCGGTGACGTGACCGGCGACGGCGACAACGAGGTGGTGGTGTCGTTCCGGCGACCCTTCCAGTCGACCCCGCTCTCCGAACTCCGGCCCGATGATCAATGGTGGGACGCTGACGGGAGATCGGCCCACCTCGGTGTCTACGGTGAGAGCTTCGACGAGATCTGGGTGGCCGGGGCCCTGGTCCAGCCGGTGGCCGGGCTCGCGGTCTGCGACGGCGGGCTGGCGGTCGCCTATTCTGCTCTCGACGATTCGACCTGGTTGGCGGCCGGGGCGTTGACGTGGAACGGGTTCGGGTTCGACACCTCCTCCAAGGTGGCGGGCCCGACGGATCTCGGTTGCGCCGATCTCGACGGCGACGGCTTCACCGAGCCGCACGTGATTCGCCGCTGATCGGGCGCCAGTCGAGGCCTTTGGCCTCTAGGCCCCGGCGCCGCCATTTCCTATGTTGAGGATCAACAACGAGGAACGGAACCAGTCCCATGAGGCCCCTACTCAGTGTGCTCGCCGTGCTGGCACTGGTGGTCGGCGCCTGCACGTCGGCCGACGAGACTGCCGAGCCCTCGACCGCGGTCTCGGAGGTCACCGCCTTGCCTCCGGCCGGCGCCGTCGCCTTGGCGTCGTTCGGAACCATGGACGACGTGCCGCTCCTCGATGGATCCCCTGCCTACGCCGGACCGCCGACACCGACCACGCTGGCGGGCGCCTTGATCACTCCCTGGGTGCGTCAGGCGCTGGCCGAGGCCGATGCCGAAGCGATGCTTGCCGCCAACGGGTTCGTGATCGTGCCCAGCACCTATCACCACTTCTTCCACGTCTACCAAGGCGCCGAATACGAGGGCCACCCGGTGCTCGTCACCACCGACGCCGCCTACCACGTCTGGCATCTCGTCTTTGACAAAATCTTGCGTGAAGCGGAGCAACAGAGCTTGCTCCCGGTGCTCGACACACTCGTCACGGACCTGGTGACCAGGGCCAGGGTGCAGGAGAACGAGCTGGCCGGTTCGGTGCTGGCCGACGACGCCGCCCGAGTCCGCCAGTACTACGAGGCCATCGCCGTGGTCCTCGAGCTGGACGTCGGCCCGATTGGTCCCCTGGCCGAGCAGGAGGTGGCACTGATTCTCGACCACTCCGAGGTGACCGACTCCCCCACGATCGGCACCGGGGATTGCCGAGGCAGCGATTGCATCGACTACACCCTGTACCGGCCTCGTGGCCACTACACCCGCAACGCCGATCTCGAGCGGTACTTCCGGGCCATGTCGGCGCTGGGCAACACGGCGTTCCTCCTCGGTGATGAGATGCTGCGCCGCGGTGTCCTGGCTACCAGGGTGCTGCTGTCGGATCCCGAGCTCACCGAGAGCTGGCAGCGCATCTACGAGCCAACCGCGTTCCTCGTCGGAGCAGCCGACGACTACACGCCGTTCGAGCTGTCGAACGCCGTCGAGGCCACCATCGGGTGGGACGGCCTCGACGCCATCACCGACCCTGCGGTCATCGAGAAACTGGCCAACGAGCTGACCGGGACCCGCCGGGTTCAGATCAACCCCGAAGCGTCATCGGTGCGTCTGATGGGGGTCCGGCTGGTGCTCGACGCGTACGTGATGGATCAGCTCGTTCACCCCAACGTCGAGCAACGGCAGTGGGCTTCGCCCCTCGATCTCGCTGCTGCGTTCGGCTCGGACTGGGCCTACGACGTGATCGAGGACCTGGGCGAGACCGACTACCCCGGCTACGACGAGCAGCTGACGGTCGTGAGCGATCTGGTGGCGGCCCGCACGATCGACGACTGGAGCGCCACCGTCTACGACGGATGGCTGTGGGCGCTGGCCCCGATGTGGGCCGAGCACGGTGGCGCCTACCCCGACTTCATGCAGACCGACACCTGGGCGGCCAAGGCCCACCAGACCGGGTTCGGTTCCTACACCGAGCTCAAGCACGACACGATCCTCTACGCCAAACAAGCCGGCGTCGAGGGCGGAGGTGAGGAGCCGCCAGTGCCGCCGCGACACTGGGTGGAGCCCGAGCCGGTCGTGTTCCATCGTCTGGCCGAGCTGAGCGCCCTCATGAGCGACGGCCTGGCGGCCCGGGATCTGCTGCCCGACCAGTACCGGACGCTGTTGAGCGATCTGGTGGCCTTTTATCAGCGGCTCCGATCGATCGCCGCCGACGAGCTTGCCGGGTTGCCCCTCTCGACCGAGGACAACGACTTCCTGGCGTCGACCGGCAGCCTACTGGAGACCATGTGGCTACGGAGCTCCGACATCGAGCTTGACCTCGACACCGGACCCGACAGCCAGGCAGCCCTTGTCGCCGACATCATGCGCTCCGGTCAGAGCATTCTCGAGCTCGGCACCGGCTATGTCGACCAGATCTTCGTGCTCGTCCCCGACGACGACGGATCACCCCAGGTGGCCGTCGGCGCCGTCTACTCCTACTACGAGTTCTGGAGGACCGAAGGCGACCGCCTCACCGACGAGGAATGGAGGGCCATGCTCGCCGCCGGCGAGGCACCCGACCGGCCGACCTGGCAGGACGTTATGCTCTCCCGCGAGCGGA
Source organism: Acidimicrobiia bacterium (assembly GCA_029863385.1). Lineage (GTDB taxonomy): Bacteria > Actinomycetota > Acidimicrobiia > Acidimicrobiales > SZUA-35 > JAHELU01. The sequence continues at coordinate 21,726 of JAOTVU010000045.1, read as the reverse complement.
CCCCCGGCCCAGGCGCCGGCGCGGACGGCAACCTGGGGCCGGGATTGCTGTGCCGCGACGTCGCCAACGCCGGATACGGCATAGAGGCGGCCGTCGGGTATTGGCTCAGAGAAGGTAGACCCGATCGGATGGACGCCGACGGCAACGGCATCCCGTGTGAGACCGTGTTCGCCGTTGCACCGTTCTTCGCCGCCGTCTCCGACCTCGAAACCGGCTTCCTGTGCCGTGAGCTGCTCGAGGACCAGGGAGTGGACCGGTACGCCTCCGCCGTCGCTTACTGGCTCCTCGAGGGGGCTCCGGCCCGAATGGATGCAGACGGCAACGGGGTGCCCTGCGAGACGGTATGGCCTGCCGACGACGTCGCCGGCTTCCTCAACCCGGATCGGTAGCGAGCCGTCGAGCTTGCGACGCCGACGGCTGTGGTGGTCGAAGTCAGCGACGGCGTAGGGCGAGGGCGACCGCTTCGGCCCGGCTGTGCACATCGAGCTTGGTCAGGATGTGCTGGACATGGTTGCGCACGGTCAGCGGGGAGACGAACAGTCGCTTGGCAATGGCCGGTCCATCGAGTCCCTCCGTCAGCAGTGCCAGAACCTCACGTTCGCGCCGGGTCAGCGCGTCGAGCTCCTTGGGCTCGTGGTCACGGGCCGGGCTCCATCCCTCGAGCCGCTCGACCACCAGCCGTTCCAGCTCGGGTGGCAGTCCGACCTCACGAATCAGGTGCACCAGCCGGCACTGGTCGCGGAGTTCGACGGGGGGTACGATGCTCGACGCACTCAACCAGAGCGTCGCACCGTCGGACGTTCGTCCCAGCACCTCTCGAGTTGCTCTGACCTCGTCTTCCGGGCCGGCTTCGGCCGCCGAGCATCCCTCACAGACGGGATTGCCGCATCGGTCCCACCACTGGAGCACCTCATCACAGCGCCGGCCGATCACATCTTCGGCGCTGTAGCCGAACAGATTCGTTGCGGCGTCGTTCCAACCGACGATTCTCAGATCGGGACCGATTGCGATCATGGCATCGGAAGTCCGTCCGAGGCTGTCGTGCAGATCGGCGAGGCGTTGATCGAGTTCCACCGAAGCTTCGATCTCGTCCACGATTACAACGGTACTACGGCCCGTCAAGCGGTGCGAGAGCCGTCCACGGCCGGATCCCGGCCCGCCCGGCCTTGGCGGAGCAGGGCGAGGATCCCCCCGGCCTCGAGAATCTCCCGCATCTCGGGCGCGAGGGGCTGAGCCGACAGAGAGACCCCACCATCGCCAACGACGATCCGACCTGAGGCCAGATCGATCTCTATGACATCACCAGCCGCCACCGCCTCATGAACTCCGGGGCAGGCGAGCACGGGGAGCCCAACCGCCACGGCGTTGCGCATGAAGAGGCGGGAGAACGATTCGGCCACCACACAGGCCACGCCAAGCGCCTTCACGTTCTCCGGCGCGGTCTCCCGGCTCGACCCGCAGCCGAAGTTGCGCCCGGCCACGATCACATCGCCCGGCTCCACCGTCGCCGCAAAGGTGGGATCGATCGACTCCAGCACATGGTGTTTCTGGACCTCGACCGGCTCGATCGCATACTGGCCCGGGGCCAGCAGATCGGTGCTGATGTCGTCACCGAAGCGCCACACCCGACCGCGAACCAAACCCTCAGACACTCGACACCACCTCCGGTTGCGGACTGCTGATTCGTCCCCGCACCGCCGAGGCGGCGACGGTAGCCGGCGAGGCCAGATAGATCTCGGCTTCGGCGCTCCCCATACGACCCATGAAGTTACGGTTGTGACTGCCGATGCAGCGCTCGCCGGGGGCCAACAACCCCCCGTGGCCACCGAAGCACGGCCCACAGCCCGGGGGCAGCACCGTGGCCCCGGCGTCGACGAGGATCGCATAGACCCCGGTCTCCACCGCCTCCTGCAGAACCCGACGTGAGGCGGGGGCCACGAGCAGGCGCACCCCGGGGGCCACGCGACGTCCGGCCAGGATCCGGGCCGCCTGGCGGAGGTCCTCGAGACGGCCGTTGGTGCAGGAGCCGATGAAGGCCTGATGGATCTCCAGTCCTTCGACCTCATCGACCGGCCGCACCCGATCGATCTCGTGGGGTAGTGCGACCTGGGGCGCCAGATCCGACAGATCGATGTGGTGGACCGCCAGATAGTCGGCTCCCGGCTCGGTGACGAGTCCGGCGCCGGATCGACCGCCGTGACTCGCCAGATAGGTGTCGGTCACCGCGTCCGATTCGAAGATGGTGAACTTGGCCCCCATCTCGACTCCCATGTTGGCGACGGTGAGGCGGCTCGACATGTCGGCCTCGGCCAGGGCAGGCCCGGCGAACTCCATCGAGCGGTACTGGGCGCCGTCGGCACCGAATCGCCCGGCCAGATACAAGATGACGTCCTTCCACGACACCCCCGACCCCAGCGTTCCCGACAGCTCGAAACGAATCGTCTCCGGCACCCGGAACCAGAGGCGACCGGTGGCCAGGACGTACACCATCTCGGACGTTCCGATCCCGGTGCCGGCGGCGCCCAGTGCACCGTAGGTGGTGGTATGGGAATCGGTGCCGACCACCAGCGTCCCGGGCCGGAGATGGCCCTGTTCGGGTACCAGCTGATGACAGATCCCCTCGCCCACGTCGTAGAAGGCCGGAATGTCGAACCGGGCCACGTGTCGACGGATGCGCTGATGGATCTCGGCGGCACCGGCCGAGGGAGCCGGCACGAAATGATCGTTGACGACCACGACACGGGAAGGATCGAAGACCTCATCGAAACCGCTCTCGGTCAGCAGATCGAACACCCGGGCGGCGAAGATGTCGTGCAGGAGGGCAAGGTCGACGTCGGCCACCACGAACTCACCGGCCGCCACCTCGTCTCGTCCCGACGCCCTCGCCAGGATCTGCTCGGCCAATGTCATGGCCATGATCTCACCTCTCTTTCGACCGCCCGGTCACCCGGCCCCGAGACTGCGGCCACCGCAGACATACAGGGTCTGTCCGGTGATGTAGGACGACTCGTCCGAGGCGAGAAACAGCACGGCGTTGCCGATGTCCTCGGGAGTACCGACCCGCCCCATCGGAACGGTCTTGGCCAGCCGTTCCTGGACCTCCTCCTTGAGGCCGCGGAACAGCGGTGTATCGACCAGGGCCGGCGCCACGCAGTTGGCCGTGACGCCGAACCTGGCCATCTCCAGGGCCAGCGTTCGGGTCAAGCTGACGACGGCACCCTTGGACGCCGCATAGTTGGCCTGGCCGGAACCTCCCAGCCAGGCCCGCGACGACACGTTGACGATGCGGCCGTGGCCCTGCTCCATCATCAACGGGCTCACCGCCCGGCAGCACAGGAACTGGGACTTGAGGTTCACCCGGAGCACGTCGTCCCAGTCCTCCTCGCTCATCTTCGACAGGTACTTGTCGCGGGCGATGCCCACGTTGTTGACCAGGATGTCGACTCGACCGAAGGCGTCGACGGCCCCTGCGACCAGAGCCTCGGCCCCCTCCGCAACCGAGACGTCGGCGGTGACCCCGACCACGTCGACGCCGGTGGCTCTCATGTCCGCTTCGGCCTGCTCCACTTTGTCGGCCACCAGATCGTTGACGACGACCCGCGCTCCGGCGGCACCGAGGGTGCGCGCGATGCCGGCACCGATTCCCTGACCGGAGCCGGTGATGATCGCCACCCGATCCTTGACTCCCGATCCCATCATCGTCCTCCCTGCTCGTTGTCCTTCATCACATCACTTCCCGTTCAGCGGCCCGTGAAGTTCGGGCTGCGCTTCTCCACGAAGGCCTGGATGCCCTCCTTGCGGTCCTCGCTCGCCCTCAACACGGCGTGGCAGGTCGACTCGAACTCGAGGCCGGTCTCGAGGTCGGTTTCGGAGGCCCGGTTGATCGCGGCCTTGATCCGATCCAGCGACAGAGGAGCTCGGGTGGCGATCCTGGAGGCGAGCGCCATCGCCTCGTCGAGCAGGGACTCCTCGGCCACCACCCGGTTCACCAGACCCATCCTCTGGGTGACGTCGACGCCGAAGTGGTCGGCACTGAACATCAGCTCCTTGGCGTAGCCGGGGCCGACGAGGCGGGTCAGGCGCTGGGTGCCTCCGGCTCCCGGCATGCTGCCGACCTTGGCCTCGGGGAAGCCGAGACGGGCCCCCTCGGTCACGACCCGCAGGTCGCAGGCCAGGGCCAACTCGAGGCCACCACCCAGCGCGTAGCCCCTGATGGCGGCGATCACCGGGACGTGCAGGTTCTCGAACCGGGCGAAGACGCTGCGAACCAGCAGGCCGAGCGGATCATGGATCAGGCCCGCCTCGAAGCTCTTCGACCGGTCCTTGAGGTCGGCGCCCACACAGAACGCCCTTTCGCCGGCACCGGTGATGATCACCGCCCTCACCTCGCCGTCGGCTTCGATCTGATCGAGTATCCGCCCCAGCGTCTCGAGCATCCCGACCGTGAGGGCGTTCATCGCCTCGGGGCGGTTGAGGGTGATGACGGCCACGCCGTCTCGTTGATCCAGCAGGACATCGGCTTGTGTCGTCGGTTCGTCGACCTCGACTTCGGTCGTTGTCATGGCAGTACTCCTTGTTGACGATGACTCGTGTTGCCCGGGGGGTCTCAGGTAGGGGCCTCTGGTGAGGGGTTTCAGGTGAGGGCCTCCAGCGGCGCCACGACGCCGAGTGCGGCCAGCTCGTCGATCTCGCGCTGATCGAAACCGAATTCGCCCAGCACCTCGCGGGTGTGCTCGCCCGGTATCGGAGGTGGCGGCCGCGAGGGCCGCCGCTCGTCTCGGGACAGGCGGGACGGACATCCCGGAGCGGTCACCTCGCCGACCGCCGGGTGGGCCACGGTGACCAGCGACTGCTCCTCGCTGAGGTGAGGCTCGGCCACGAGTTGCTCATACGACAGGAGGGGCCCACAGAGGATGTCGGCTTGCTCCAGTTCCGCAATCCACTCGTCGGTCGTTCGGGTCTCGAACAGCGGGCCAAGCACCCGGTTCAGGGCCGGCCGTTCGCGAACCCGCTTCTCATTGGTGTCGAATCGAGGGTCGGTGGCCAGGTCCGGACGGCCGAGGACCCGGCACAGAGCCGGCCAGCGTTTCGGGGTGTAGGCCGCCACCATGACGTGGCCGTCGGCGGTGGCGAAGGCCTCGTTGGGAGCAGCGTAGGCGGCCGCGCTCCCGAGGCGCTCCGGCTGGTGGCCGCTGGCCAGATACATCGACAGTGGCACCACCTGGAAAGCGAGGAGTGATTCGAGGAGTGACACGTCGGCCCGCTGGCCGAGCCCGGTGCGTTCCCGGGCGAACAGGGCGGCCAGGATCGCCTGGGTGGCGAAGACCCCACCGGCCATGTCGGCAGCCGGCGTGCCCACCTTCACCGGAGGACCATCCGCGGTACCGGTGACGCTCATGATCCCGCTCATGGCCTGAGCGATCCCGTCGACACCGGGCCGCGACCGCCACGAGCCGACCTGCCCGAAGGCCGAGATGGCGCAGTACACGACCCGGGGGTTGTGTTCGGACATGGCGTCATAGCCGACACCGAGCCGATCGGCCACGCCGGGTCGAAAGCTCTCGAGGACCACGTCGCACCGTTCGGCCATTCGCAGCAGAACCCCCGCTCCCCCGTCCCGCTTCAGGTCGACGACGATGCTTCGCTTGGCCCGGTTCATGCCGAGAAAGGCCGCGGCCACGCCCTCCACGAACGGCGGGCCAAGGCCTCGCCCCCACTCCCCTCCCGGGGGTTCGACCTTGACCACGTCGGCCCCGAGATCCCCCAGGTACATGGCACAGGTGGGACCGGCCGCCCCCTGTGACAGGTCGAGCACGGTGATCCCGTCAAGCGCCGCGGCCATTGGTCCTCCTCTCGATCGGGACACCGGCTTCGCCCAGCCCGATGGTCCCGCCCACCGCAATCCGGGCAAAGGCCTCGGCCACCTCCTCGGCGGTGGCATCACCTTCGGGCCGGTACCAGCGCACCACCGAGTTGCACATCCCGAGCAGCGCCCGGACGGACAAGCCCACATCCTGAGGGGCCATCACCCCCGACTCGATACCCTCGACCAGAATCCGCCTGAACAGCTGCTCGTACTGATCACGATTGGCGAGATGGGCGGCCAGCTTGTCGTCGTCGAGGAATCGGCCCTCCTCGATGAAGCAGGCAACGGCGTCCCGGTCACGGATGGCCTCCACCGTGTGCAGGGTGACGGCCCGTCGCAGCTTCTCCTCCGGCGGCAGAGCCGAGTCGACGACCGCCGCCAGCCGGGGTGTGACCCGGTTGACGGTCAATTCGATGATCTCCGAGAGCAGATCCTGCTTGCAGGGGAAGTGATGGTAGACACCGGATTTGGCCAGACCGACCTCGTTCGCCAGCTCGGCCATGCTCGTGCCGTTGTAGCCCTTGACCCGAAAGAGGGTCGCGGCCTCCCGGCGGATTCGTTCCCTGGTGGGGCTGGCGGAGTTCATCGCACGCTCGATCCGACGAGTGCGAGTCCCGCTTGCAGCGCCCAGAGGTTCTCGTCGCGGAACCGGTGGGGCACTCCGACCCGCACGGCCTCGATGAGGGCATCGGTGTCGACGATCCGTTCGAGTCCCTGAATCACACCGAGGGACACGACCCCGGCGATGAGTTGCCCGCCCGAGATCGACCGGGCCGTGTCGACCAGGGCGAGCACGACGTCATCGTCGTCGATGCTCCGGCCGCAGACACCGGCGCGTTCGTCGATGATGATTCGGGCTCCAGGGCCGACTTCCGCTCGATAGCGGTTGAGGGCTTCGCCGGTCAAGGCGACCAGGACACCGGCGGACTGGACGAGGGGATAACCGATCTCCCGGTCGGAGATGACGACGTCGGATCGGCTGGCCCCACCTCGCGACTGGGGGCCGTAGGCCTGGCTGTGGGTGGCATGCCGGCCACACAGCATGGCCGCCTTGGCCAGGATTCGTCCGGCGGTGACGATGCCCTGACCGCCGGAGCCCGCGATCCGGATCTCGTGACGCATGGTCATCCCACCTCCCGTCGTCGAACCCCGCCATAGACCGGCGCCTGCTCCCGGTGCAGGACCCCGGTGGCCAGCCCGGCCGGCGCGGCCGAGGGCGGCACATGGTCGACAAACCGTTTCTCGGCCAACGCGACGGCCACGCCATCCCCCTCGCGGGTCATGCGGGTGAGCATCTCGGCACCGCCCCCGAGCCGGTTGTAGCGGCCGTAGTACTCGGGGCAGTCGCTGATGATCTCCACGAAGGCGAACCCGCTGTGGGCCATGGCGTCGGCCAGCGTCTTGGTCATCTCGATGGGCGTGGCCGCCAGCACCCGGGCCACATACGACGCGCCGGCCCCGACGAGGAGCCGGCAGGCGTCGAATGGTCGTTCGCTGTTGCCGGCCGGAGCGGTGGAGGCGATCGCCCCCTCCCGGGTGGTCGGGGCGACCTGACCACCGGTCATGCCGTAGATCGAGTTGTTGAGCATCATCACGGTGATGTCGATGTTGCGTCTGGCGGCGTGGATGAGATGGTTGCCGCCGATGGCCAGGCCGTCGCCGTCGCCGGTCACGACGATGACATGGAGCTCGGGCCGGGCCAGCTTCAAACCGGTGGCGAAGGCGGGAGCTCGTCCATGGGTGCCGTGCAAAGTGCAGAAGTCGGCGTAGGCGACGAGGCGGCTGCTACAACCGATGCCGGCCACCATGGCCACCTTGTCGGGGTCGAGGCCCAGTTGGCCGACGGCCTCGAGGCACGATCGCAGCACGATGCCGTGGGCACACCCTGGACAGAGAACGTGGGGCATCGCCCACTGGCGAAGGTAGGCGGTGGCGTCGGACCCCCGCCCGTCCGCCGTCGGCGGCGCCGTGGACGTCGGTTTCACATCGGTCATCGGACACCTCCGGCCCAGGAGCCGACGACCTCCAGCGACGGCGCCCGATCGTGCGCGCCGATAACCGCGGTCAGGTCGTCGGGGGTGATCGGCTCACCATGGCACCGAAGGTGACCGACGATCTCGGTCCGACCGGCTGCCGCCCGCTCGACTTCGCCGATCAGCTGACCGAGGTTCATCTCGGCCACAATCAGGCGATCGACCTTCTCGGCAACGGCGGCGATCTCCTTGTGGGGGAACGGCCACAGGGTGATCGGCCGGATCAGGCCGACCTTCCGCCCCTCGGCTCGGGCCGTCTCCACCGCGGCCCGAGCCGATCGGCCGACGATGCCGTAGCCGAAGACGGCCAGTTCGGCGTCGTCGAGGCCAAGGGTCTCGATGTGGGTGAGTTCGTCGGTTCGAGCATCCACCTTGGCCTGCAGCCGTTGAGCGAGGGCCTCGGCGTTCCTCCCGTCGTCGCTCGGCAACCCCCGCTCGTCGTGGCTGAGCCCGGTGACGTGGAACCGGTAGCCGTCACCGAACGCGGGCAGTGGCGGCACGCCGTCCGGGGGTGCCGCCTTGGCGACGAAGTCCTCGGGATTGCACTCGGGTCGGGCCCGATGCTCGATCGGGACTTGATCGGGAAGCACGACGCCCTCGGCGGTATGACCGATCACCTCGTCGTACAGCACGATGACCGGTGTTCGGAAGCGCTCGGCCAGATTGAAGGCCCGAACCGTCTCGTCGAAGACCTCACGGACCGAAGCCGGGGCCAGCACGATGGCGGGACGGTCGCCGTGGCTTCCCCACCGGGCCTGCATGACGTCGCCCTGAGACGGAGAGGTGGGAAGTCCGGTGCTCGGGCCGCCCCGCATCACGTTGACGACCACACACGGAACCTCGGCCATGGCGGCGAATCCGATGTGTTCCTGCATCAGCGAGAATCCCGGCCCGCTGGTGGCCGTCATCGCTTTCATCCCGGCGAGCGAGGCCCCGATCACCGCAGCCAGGGAGGCGATCTCGTCCTCCATCTGGATGAAGACGCCGTCGACGTCGGGGAGCGCGCTCACCATGAACTCGGCGATCTCCGACGACGGCGTGATGGGGTAGCCGCCATAGAAGCGGCAACCGGCGGCCAGCGCCGCTCGGGCACAGGCCTCGTTTCCCGTGACCAGTTCGGCGGGACTCATCGAAACCTCCCGGGGACGACCGTGGCGTTTGTCGCGCCCGGCCACTCGACGCCATCGCCCCTGTCATCATCTCTGTCGGGATGGATCGAGATGGCGAAGTCGGGGCAGAGCATCTCGCACAGTTCGCAACCTGTGCAGGCGTCGGCCTCGGAGACCATCAGGGTGCCGTCGGCGTCGAGGAGCAGAGCGTGCTCCGGGCAGACCCGGGAGCAGATGTCACACCCCTTGCACCACTCGTGTCGGATCACGACGCGGTAGCGGGAGGGAGACCCGACCGGTTTCGCCGCTGGTTGGCCGATTGCCGCGGTCGGCTCGGTCCGGCCGGCGTGGAAGGCGGCGAGGTTGGCCTCCACTGTTCCCGGGGGCACCAGGCGGCCGATGGCTTCCTCCCAGTGCTCCAGGCTCACATCGAGGAATTCGGCAACGGCACCGAGGATCACGCTGTTGGCCGCTCTGACCTGGCCGAGGCCGGTGGCAACCCCGGCGGCGTCGAGCAGGCGGGCTTGCAGCCGGCGCTCGGTGATCGGGGCGAGGTCGACATCAGGGTAGGGAACCACCCACGACCGCCGATCGGCGCACGCCCCGGGCGGCACGACCGTCCGCACGTCGGCCACGACGGCACCGCCCGGGCGGACATAGGGCATCCAGCGGAGGGCCTCGGCCCACTCGAAGGCGGCCAGCACCTCGGCGCCGGCCAGGGCCACCAAGGGGCTGTCCACCTTCTCCCCCCACCTGATGTGGCTGAAGACCGAGCCCCCCCGCTGGGCCATGCCGTGGACTTCGCTCTGCTTGACGTCGTGACCGGCTCGAACCAGGGCGTCGGCCACGATCATGCTGGCCAGAACCACACCTTGACCCCCCACTCCGGCCAGCAGCAGACCACGCGATCGTTCAGCCATGGGAGAACTCCGGCTCGGCACTGGACCCGACCGCGGTCGGGACAATGGCCAGGGGCGGGCAGAGCTGGGCGCACAACGTACACCCGGTGCAGGTCGTCGCCTCGATGGTCACCTTGCGCCTTCCCTCGACGGTTTCGTCGGTCCACACGATCGACGGGCAGCCCAGGTTCATGCAGGCCTGGCAGGCGGTGCATGCCTCGGCTATCACCTCATAGGGCCGGTCACGGACCTTGACCGGGCTTTCCACACACGGCCGGTTGGTGATGACGACCGACGGACCCTTTCGCCGTGTCGCCCGCTCGAGCGTCCCGTACATCGCCCCGTAGTCGTAGGGGTCGACGACTGTGACGTCCTGAACGCCGATGGATCGACAGAGGCCGACGAGATCGACCGGGGTGGCCTTGGCCCCCTGCAGGGTCGTTCCCGTACCGGGGTGCTCCTGGCCCCCGGTCATGGCGGTGGTGCCGTTGTCCAGGATCAACACGGTGATGTCGGCGTCGTGATACACGGCGTCGATGAGTCCCCCGATCCCCCCGTGGAGGAAGGTGGAGTCACCGATGGTGGCCACCACGGGTCCTTCGACGCCGCCCGAGGCGGCGAGACCGACGGCCATGCCGGTGCTGCTCCCCATGGCCACACAGGTGTCCATGGCCGCCAGCGGTTGCAGGGCGGCCAGGGTGTAACAACCGATGTCACCGGCGACAACAGCGCCCATGCGCTTCAGGGCCATGAAGGGTGAGGTGTGGGGGCAGCCAGCGCACAGCACGGGAGGTCGGACGACGGTGCCCGGACCCGGTGCGACGATGGTCGGCTCCTCCAGCACACCGGCGGCCACGAATCCGTCGCGCACCGTGTCGGGACTGAACTCGCCCACCGGGCTGAAGAACCGCTTCCCCTCGACGGCGATACCGGCCGCCCGGATCCTCGTCTCGAGGAACGGCTCGAGCTCCTCGACCACCAGGAGACGATCGACCTCCTCGGCGAACGACCGGATCCGTTCCAGGGGCAGTGGGTAACTCATCCCCAGCGTGAGGATTCGGGCCCGGGGAAGTACCTCACGCACATAGCTCGACGCGATCCCCGACGTAACCACACCGAACTCGTCACCGCCGGAGTCGGTGCCGCCGGATTCGGTGCCGCCGGATTCGACGGTGAGAGGGCTCGACTCCACGTAGGCGCTGAGCTTCTCCAGGCGGTCGAGCAGGGCGGGGCGCCGGGCTCGGGCGTAGAGCGGGATCATCACCCGCTTTGCCGGATTCGGCGAGTAGCCGATGTTGTGGTGTTCCACCCGGGGCCCGATGGTGACGAGACCCCGGTTGTGGGAGATCCGGGTGGTGGTCCGCACCAGAACCGGGGTGTCGAATTCCTCGGAGATCTCGAACGCCAGCTTGGTGAACTCCTTGGCCTCGGCGCTGTCGGCCGGCTCCAGCAGGGGGATACCGGCGAAACTCGCATAGTGGCGATTGTCCTGCTCGTTCTGCGAGCTGTGCATGCCCGGATCGTCGGCGCTCACCACCACGAGTCCGGCACCGACACCCGTGTAGGCCGAGGTCATCAGGGTGTCGGCCGCCACGTTGACGCCGACGTGTTTCATGGTGGCCAGGGCCCGGGCCCCTCCAAGCGACGCTCCGAGGGCGACGTCGAGTGCGACCTTCTCGTTGGGCGACCAGCGAACGTCGATGTCGGTGCGGTCGGCGATCGACTCGAGGATCTCGGTGCTCGGTGTCCCCGGATATCCGACGGCGACGGTCGCTCCCGCTTCGACCGCCCCTCGGGCGATGGCCTCGTTCCCCGAGAGGAGCGCCCGGCTGTCGGCGGGTGCGGCTCGCGTCACGCCGGGTGTCATCCGGATCCGGTTCCGAGGAGAGCATAGATCTCGTCGTCGGTGAGAACATGATCGACGGCTTTGGCCTGAGTCATGATCGCCTCCACGTACTGCTCGTCGCAGCTCAAACCCCTGCGGGAGAGCCAGGCGACCGCGTTGGCCTGACCACTCATCGGGCCAACCGCGATGACCTGCTCACGACCGACCTCGTCGGCCGGAACGCCGGAGTAGACCCGGTTGGCCAGCCACTGGTCACCGCTGTTGATGGCCTTGAGGACCGCGGCGGCGTGTACTCCGGTGCTCGTGCGGAAGGCGTCTTCGCCCACCGCCGCGAGGTTGGGCGCAATCGGGGTGTCGGTTGCCCGGGACACCGCCTCGCTGTAGGCCGGCAGCGAGGAGAGGTCGGAATCGATCCAGCCCAGCAACTTGAGATTGACCAGGAGCATCTCGATGGCGGCGTTGCCGACTCGTTCGCCGATGCCCAGACCACATCCGTGCACCCGATGGGCGCCGGCGGAGATCGCGACCAACGAGTTGATGATGTCGAGGCCCCGGTCACGGTGACCGTGGAAGTCGAGCTTCACGTCCTCGCCACTCTCGGCGATGAGCCGGCGGGCGAATCTGATGAGGGCGTTGACCCCCGACGGTGTGGCGTGTCCCACGGTGTCGGCCACGCAGATGCGGCTGGCTCCGGCCTCGATGGCGGCGAGGTAGATTCGGCGCAGGTCCTGGGGGTCGGCCCGAGTGGTGTCCTCGGTGACGAACATCACCTCGAGGTCTTCCCGGCGGGCCAGGCTCACGGCGTCGACAGCGGTCTTGATCAGGAAGTCGATGTCCCAGTGTTCGACGGTCTGGCGGATGGGGCTGGATCCGAGGAACAGAGCGGCCTCGACCGCCACACCGGACCTCTGCTGGGCCTCGGCTATCGGGAGGATGTCGTGGGCGATGGTGCGCCCGGCACAGTTGGGGGCGATGGCCAGGCCGGCCCCCTCGATCTCCTTCAACAGGGCCACGACATCCTCGAGAACGTGCCGACTGGCGCTGGCGTACCCCAGATCGGCGGCGCCGATCCCCAAGGCGGCCATGGCATGGAGGATCTCGATCTTCTCGTCGAGCCGGGGTTGCCGCACCGAGGGGCACTGCAGCCCGTCACGCAATGTCTCGTCGTCCAACTCCACCGGATGTGTCGGGGCCGGCTCGGGATCAACGAGGTTCCAATCGTAGAGAAGGTCCTGATGGGACTCGGTTCGTGACTCGTCCGGCGACATGATGGGCTCCCTTGTGTCCCGGTACCGGTCGCTGGCCGACCGGCCGGTCGGTCGGTTCATGGATCTGTATTCACCGTCGCACCCGCTCCGAGGCAGGACAATCCGGATCCTGCATCATTTTTCTGGTGTCGATACACCAGCGCCTCCCGTCGCAGACCCGCATTCCCGGCGTGCTGATCCAGACGCGTCTGCCAAATGGCACAGACGCATCATTGACGCCCGGGATCGGGTCGCCGGACACTGCAAAGGAGGCGACCGACCGGCCGGTCGGTCACCTCGGACTGCGCACCCGTGAGGAGGTACACCATGACCGCAACGGAACGATCCGTTGTCGGCGTCTCGTTCCGACCAGGCGAGTTCGAAGTCGACTCCGACGGCGACGGGCATCTCCTCGGAAGCCGGTGTCGTACGTGTGGCGCCCACTTCTTCCCCGTGCGTCATGCCTGCGCCGGATGTCTCGGCACCGATCTGGAGACACGACGCCTGTCCCGGCGAGGCACGCTGTACACCTACACCGTCATCCACCAGTCAACGCCCGATTTCGAGGTCCCCTACATGCTCGGATACGTGGATCTTCCCGAGCGGGTCCGGGTCATGGGGCAGATGATAGGGCACGAATCCGAGCTGCCGCTCGGCACACCCATGGAACTCGACGTCGTACCGGTCGGCACCGACGACAACGGGGTGGTGCTGCTCGGGTACCGGTTCGTGCCCGCCTCCGGAACGGGAGCCGACGAGGAGGAGACCGGCAATGACTGACGTGCACGTGATCGGAATCGGGATGACCAAGTTCGGCCGTCATCCCGAACACGACGCCGCCGAGTTGGGCGGAGCCGCGCTGCGGGAGGCGATCGAGGATGCCGGAATCGACGCCCGACGGATCGAAGCCGCCTATTGCGGGCACGTCTTCCAGGGAATGGTCACCGGGCAACGGATTCTGGCCCACGAAGGACTGGCCGGGCTGCCGTTGACCAATGTCGAGAACGCCTGCAGCAGCGGGGCCACCGCGGTCCGGGAGGCCGCGCTGTCGATCCGGGCCGGCGAGCACGATGTGGTGGTGGCCATCGGTACCGAGCACCTCACCAGCCGGTTCGCCGGCGCCCTCACCCCCGACCCCAGCGATCCCGAGGCGGCCGTCGGCGCCACCATGCCGGGCGTCTACGCCATGCGGGCCCGCCGATACATGGCGGAGTTCGGCATGTCCCGGGAGCAGCTGGCCCTGATACCGGTGAAGAACAAACGCAACGCCGCCCGCAATCCGCTGGCCCACTTCCGCAAGGAGATATCGGTGGCCGACGTGCTCGAGTCACGCCCGATCGCCGACCCCCTCAACCTCATGGACTGCTCGCCGGTGACCGACGGTGCAGCCGCGGTGGTGCTGGTCAGCGATCGTGCACTCCGCCGTCACGGAGCGGACCGGGCCGTCCGGCTGGCCGCCTCGGCCCTGCGTTCCGGCTCGGTCGACGTCGAGCCGACGTCGATGACCTTCGAGCCACTCACCCACAACACGGCGAACGACGCCTATGAGAAGGCCGGGATCGGACCCGGCGACGTCGATATGGCCGAGGTTCACGACTGCTTCAGCATCGCCGAGGTGCTGCGGGTCGAGGGGCTGGGTCTGTTCGAGCAGGGAGCCTACCCGGCTGCGGTCGAGCGGGGCGACGCCGACATCGGCGGACGACTCCCGATCAACCCCAGTGGTGGTCTGCTCGGCAAGGGCCATCCGCTCGGCGGCACCGGTGTGGCCCAGGTGGTCGAAGTGGTACGCCAGCTGAGAGGGGAGGCCGGGGACCGACAGATCGAGGGGGCCCGGGTCGGCCTGGCCCACTGCCGCGGCGGCAAAGCCGTCGGCATCGAAGGAGCAGCATGCACCGTCCAGCTCCTGGTCCGTTGAGTCGCGACACACTCCCCGAGCAGGTGGAGATCCCGTTCGTCTTGATGCGAGGGGGAACGAGCAAGGCCCTCTTCCTGACGGGGAGAACCCTGCCGAGCCACGCCGACGCACGTGATCGCCTGATCCTGGCATTGTTCGGCAGCCCTGATCCCCGCCAGATCGACGGGCTGGGTGGAGCCGACCTGCTCACCAGCAAGCTCGCCATCATCGATCGGCCAACCACACCCGAGGCCGACCTCGACTACACGTTCGCCCAGGTCAGCATCACCGAGCCGTACGTCGACTACGACATCAACTGCGGCAACATCTCGGCCGCCGTCGGCGCCTACGCCGTCGACGAAGGTCTCGTGGCGGTCAGTGAGCCGACCACAACGGTCCGCATCTTCAACACCAACACGCGGCGCATCCTGCGAGCCGAGGTTCCGATCCACCACGGACGGGCGGCGGTGGACGGCGACCTTGCGATCGACGGAGTCCCCGGGACCGGAGCGCCCATCGACCTCGACTACAGCCGGACCGCAGGCGGTGTCACCGGTTCCCTCCTACCCACCGGGAACCCGATCGACCTGCTCGACACCGCCATCGGGCCGGTGGAGGTCAGCATCGTCGACCTGGCCAACCTGTGCGTCTACATGGCCGCCGAGTCAGTGGGGATGACGGGCACCGAGGGCCCCGACCAGCTCCATGACACGCAGCTGGTTGCCGTGACCGCGGTGAAGGAGGCTGCGGCCAAGCTTCTCGGCATGGCTCCCGACGGGCTCACCCCGATCCCGGCGATCGTCGCCGCCCCCACTCGCTACACCCCCTTCGGGTCCCGCACCGTGGTCACCCCCGAGGAGACCGATCTGGTGGCCCGGGTGATCGGCGGCCGGCCTCCGGTGCTCCACAAGGCCTACCCCGGCACGACCGCGGCCTGCACCGCCGTCGCCGCCCGCATCGAGGGCACCACGGTGCACCGGGTTGCCCGAGCGGGCCGAGGATCGGTCTTCACCATCGGGCACACCAGCGGAACCATACCCATCGCGGTTTCGGTCCACGCCGATGGAGACAGCTGGAGGGTCGACAAGGCCGCCTACCAGAGAACGGCTCGCCGTCTGGCCCAAGGCTCGGCGTTCCTACGTCAATCGGACCTCGCCGTGAGCGGCTCGGGCTGATGGCCAAGCGGATCGTCACCCTCACCGTCAACGGGGCGACGACCCAGCTGCTGTTGCCCGAGCACCGCACCCTCCTCGAGTTGCTCCGCCACGAGCTCGGACTGGTGGGCACCAAGCACGGCTGTGACCTGGGCGAGTGCGGTACCTGCACGGTGCTCGTCGACGGTCGACCCGTGCTGTCGTGCCTGACGTTGGCCGCGCAGGCGGAGGGCCGGTCGGTGACAACGATCGAGGGCCTGGCCCGAGACGGTCGACCCGATCGGTTGCAGACGGTGTTCGCCGAGCTCGGCGCAGCCCAGTGCGGCTACTGCACGCCGGCCATGCTGCTCACCGCCCGCGCGCTGCTCGACGCCCGGCCCGACCCCTCTCGAGACGACATCAAGCAGGCCTTGGCCGGCAACCTGTGTCGGTGCACCGGCTACAACAAGATTCTCGACGCGGTCGAGATGGTGGCCCGGGAATCGGCGGTCTGACATGGAACCCGAGCACACCGTCGTCGGCCGGCCCCGACCTCGGGTCGATGCCATGGCCCAGACCACGGGCCGGCTGCGGTACGCCGACGATCTCATCCTGCCCGGAACCCTGATCGGCCGCCAGCTCCGCAGCCCCCACGCCCACGCCCTGATCACCGCCATCGACACCTCCCGGGCCGAGGAACTCGAGGGTGTGCTGGCGGTGATCACCGGCCGCCATCTGCCCACCCCCTACGGGATCCTGCCGGTCAGCGAGGACGAACACGCCCTGGCGGTCGAGAAGGTTCGGTACGTCGGAGAACCGGTGGCGGCGGTGGCGGCGCTCGATGCCGAGACGGCCGAGGAGGCCCTGCGCCGGATTCGGGTGGACTACGAGCCGATCGTGGATGTGGCCACCATCGGCGAAGCCCTGACCGAGGATCGACCACGTATCCACGGCGACGGTGTCGGGCCCAACGTCCACCGCCGTGTGGCCCTCGAATTCGGTGACGTCGACTCGGGCTTCGCCCGGGCCGATCACATCCGGGAGGACCTGTTCTTCTTCGGCGGCAACACCCACGCTGCTCTGGAGCTGCACGCTGCCCTGGCCAGCAGCGATCCCGACGGGAAGCTCACCGTGTGGTCGTCGACCCAGGTCCCCCACTACCTGCAGCGGACGGTGGCCAAGGTTCTCGATCTGGCCATGAATCGGGTCCGGGTGATCGCCACCCCGAGCGGCGGGGGTTTCGGCGGCAAGACCGATCTGTTCTCCCACGAACTGGTGGCGGCCAAGCTGTCCCTGCTCACCGGCCGGCCGGTGAAGATCACCCTCACCAGAGAGGAGGTGTTCTACACCCACCGGGGCCGGCATCCGGTGCTGATGTGGCTACGGACCGGCTTTCGCTCCGACGGGTCCATCACCTCGATGCACCTCCGCACCCACCTCGACGGGGGCGCCTACGGCAGCTACGGCATGGCGTCGCTGTACTACACCGGCGCCCTCCAGACCTCGACCTATCGCATCCCCAACTACCGGTTCGAAGGAGTCCGGGTCTTCACCAACAAGCCTCCCTGTGGCCCCAAGAGAGGTCACGGAACACCGCAGCCGCGATTCGCCCTGGAGTGCCATCTCGACCAAGCGGCGGCCGAGCTGGGCCTGGACCCGGCCGCCATCCGCCTCCGCAACGCGGTCGAACCCCACACCATGACGGTCAATCACCTCCGCGTCACCAGCTGCGGATTGCGCCAGTGCATCGAGAAGGTCGTCGAGGCTTCGGCCTTCGACGCGAAGTACGGCCATCTCCGACCCGGCCACGGCGTCGGTCTGGCCGTCGGGGCCTACCTGTCGGGGGCGGGGCTGCCGATCTACTTCAACGACATGCCCCAGTCCGAGGTCCAGATCAAGGTGGACCGAGGGGGCGGCGTGACCGTCTACTCGATGGCCGTCGACATCGGTCAGGGTTCCACCACGATGCTGGCCACCGTCGTCGGAGAGCGACTGGGTCTCGAACCGGGCGAGCTGGCCATGGTCACCGCCGACACCGACCTCACCCCCGTCGATCTGGGAAGCTACTCGAGCCGGGTCACCTTCATGGCCGGCAACGCGGCGCTTAAGGCCGCCGACGGGATCCGGGCCATGGTGTTCGAGGCCGTGGCCGAGGAACTCGAAGCGACCGTCGCCGATCTGGTGGCGGCTCACGGTCGGATCTTCGTCCGGGGCACGCCCGAGGCCGGCATGGCGTGGACCGATGCGGTTCGAGCCGCCACCGAGCGGTTCGGTCCCCTTGTGGCGGCGGGCAGCTATCGAGCCCCCGATCTCGCCGGGCCCTATCGAGGCTCGGGCGTGGGCATCTCCCCCGCCTACTCCTTCTCGGCGGCCGTCGTCGAGGTCGAATGCGATCGCGACACCGGCATGGTCGAGGTGAAGAAGGTCTGGCTCGCTCACGACATCGGCCGGGCGATCAATCCCCTGGCGGTCGAAGGCCAGATCGAGGGCAGCGTGTACATGGCCCTGGGCGAGGCCCTGTTCGAGGAGCAGGCATTCCGTCGAACCCTGCACCGGGGTCCGTCGCTGCTCGACTACAAGATGCCCACCTTCCTCGAAATGCCGCCGGTCGAATCGATCCTGGTCGAGAGCGTCGACCCCGAGGGTCCGTTCGGAGCCAAGGAGGTGGGGCAGGGGCCGCTGCTGCCGGTGATCCCGGCGGTGGCCAACGCCATTCACGACGCTCTCGGTGTTCGTATCGACGAGGTACCGATCACGCCGGACAAGATCGTGGCCGCCCTGCGAGACCTGGGCCGGGGTGGGCCGGGCCGTGTCGGACCGACCGACCTGCCCGATTTCGATTTCGGTCGGCCGTGGCCGGTCGAGCCTCCCGAAGGGTTCGGCTCCCCATGACGAGGTTCGCCATGAGGGGTGCCCCATGACCATGTCGCTGCCCGCGTTCGACTATCGGGAACCGGAGACGCTCGACGAGGCGGCCCGGATGCTCGACGAGATCGGCCCGACCGCTGTGGTGCTGGCCGGCGGCACCGATCTGGTCCCGAGCATGAAACGCCGGCAGATCACGCCGGGCACCGTCGTGTCGTTGGCCGCCCTCGACATCCTCCGGGGAATCCGGATCGGCGATGACGGCACCGTCGCCGTCGGGGCCGGCACCCTGCTGAGCGAGCTCGAGCGATCATCGGTGGTTCCGTCCGCCCTGGCCGTGGCGGCCGGGGCGGTGGCCTCACCCCAGATTCGTAACGTCGCCACGGTTGGCGGCAACCTCTGCCTCGACACCAGATGCAACTACATCGACATGCCGGAGCTGTGGCGGGAGGCCAGCGGCCCCTGCCTGAAGGAGGGAGGCGATGTCTGCTGGGTCGCTCCCCGGAGCGACCGCTGCTGGGCCATCTGCTCGTCCGACCTGGCACCGGCCGCCATCGCCCTCGATGCCTCGGTACACCTGGTGAGCAGCCGGGGCGAGCGGAGCATCCCCGTCGCGGATCTCTGGACCGGCGACGGCAGCGATCATCTCACCAAGGACCCCGGTGAGATCCTCACCGAGCTCAGGATTCCCCCCGCTCCCGGCCGGCGGGCCACCTACCACAAGCTCCGCCGACGCCAGTCGATCGACTTCCCGCTCCTGGGGGTCGCCGCGTCCTTGACCATCAGGGAGTCGGGAGCGATTGGCGACGTCCGTATCGTGTTCGGCGCCGTCGCTCCGGCCCCGTTGCGGGCGACCGACGCGGAGCTGCTCGTGGAGGGCGGGACGCTGAGTCCGGACAGTATCGACGAGGCGGCCCGGGTCGCGGCCAGGATCGTCAGGCCGTTGGACAACACCGATCTCGGTTCCCGCTATCGCAAGTGGATGGCGTCGGTTCTCGTCAGCCGAGCGCTACACGAGCTGGCCGAATCGAGCTGATGACCGGGCCGGACCGGCACCGTTCGGGCGGGGGTGTGGCCTGCAACCGACGACGATGGCATCCCGGGGTCCGGTCACGACGATGTCCGGCCGGTTCTAGGAAACCACGGCGGGGAACAGCAGGTTGTTCTCCTTGTGGATATGGAGATGGGTATCGGCTTCGAGCTCGGCCAAGCCGGTGTAGAGGGCCTGGTAACTGGCGCAACCGTCGCTGGGAGGCGTGTAGGCCGACGTCTGGGCCCGAAGGCGGGCCAGTAGCTCACCTGCCCGGTCGTGTTCGAGGCGCATGACGCCGATCGGGGCCTGCAACGAGCCGGAGTGGAATCTCGATTCACCCTGGGTTGCGTGCAGCTCCCGGATCATGGGAAAGAGGATCTCCTCCTCCTTCTCCAGGTGTGGCTCGAGGTCGCGGCGCAACTCCTCGAACGTGGCTCGGACATCGTGCAGCTCGGGATGGCGCTCGGCGTGGGCGTCGATCACCCGGCTCAGCAGCTCCGACAGGCGGGGAAGAGCATGGCCGAGATAGGAGTGATGGATGTGCTCGATATGGTCGACGAGTTCGGCCGGGCCCAGTGAGGCCCAGTCGGCGGGGGCATCGGCCGGAGACTCCTCACTCAGGCGGGTCACGACCTCGTCGACGTCGAGGCCGGCATCGGCACACGCCTCGGTCAGGCTCCGGGTGCCGCCACAGCAGTAGTCCAGCCCAAGCGCCTCCAGCACCGGAGCCACATCAGGGCGCCGAGTGACGAGTTCCGACAGGGCGATAGTGGTTTCGACAGGGTTCATCACCACCAACCATAGTCCCATTCGTTCACACGCCGGAAAGTACTCCGATGCTCCTCCGGCACGAGTGGCGCATACGCATCAAACAACTGATGCCAATAGGGGATTGAGGTCGGGGCCGGTGCAGACGTACGATCCTGACTGACCGGTCAGTCAGGATTGCGAAAGACGACGGAACCGACCATGGACCCGGAACTGGAATCCATACTCGAAGAGTGCCGCATTGCGGTGGAGGACCCGGAGTACCCCGGGCTGCAGGAGTGGAAGAAGGCCAACCCCAACGGCCTGGTTCTCGGCCACTTCCAGGTGTACTTTCCGGAAGAGATCGCCCACGCCGCCGGGATGTTTCCGCTGAAGATGATGGGCGCCGACACCAGCGTCCAGCTTCGCGAGGCCGACGCCCACATCGCCGCCTTCGTCTGCTCCATCCTGCGCACGTCGCTCGAGCAGGCCATGACCGGTCGACTCGATCCTCTCGCCATCTATGTCACCCACCCCATCTGCGATGCGGCCCGCCACCTCAACGGGGTGTGGACCCGTCAGTTCGCCGACACGAACTGCCAGATCCTGTACTTCCCCCAGAATGCGGCCTCGCCCCACGGAGCGGCCTACCTCACCAGTGAATACCGCCGTATCGCGTCGATGGTCGAAGAGGCAACCGGCCAACCGATTTCGGACGAGGCCCTGAGGGCGAGCATCGAAGTCTTCAACGAGAACCGTCGCCTGCTGCGCCGGCTGTATGAAATCAAGCGGGAGACACCGTGGCTGGTGTCGCTGCTCGAGTCCTACCTTCTCACCCGATCGGCGGGGGTGATGGACCGCAGCCGCCACAACGAACTCCTGAAGCGAGCCCTTCCGTTGATCGAGGCCCGATCGGCCCGGCCCCAGGACAAGATCCGGGTTGTCTTCGAGGGGGGCTTCTGCGAGCAACCCCCGATCGAGCTGCTCTCGGTGCTCCAGGACGTGGCCTATGTGGTCGACGACGACCTGCTCATCGGGTTGCGCTGGCTGACCG
>JAOTVU010000185.1 GCA_029863385.1 Acidimicrobiia bacterium | reverse complement strand
TCGCCCTCTCGGTGGTTCGAGACCGTGCCCTCGCCGAGGACGTCGCCCAGGAGACGCTGGTCAAAGCGTGGCTGGCCCTCCCCACGTTCCGAGGCGATGGCTCGATCCGCAGCTGGTTGCTCCGTATCACCCACAACACCGCCATCTCGACATTGAGGCGAAGGCGGGCCGTCGTCCTCGATCCGCAGGATCTGCCGGAACGTCAGAACAGGGTCGAAGGTTCCGTGGAGTCCCGGGTTCAGGGTCACGTCGTCATGGACGAGTTCGTGGCCGCGCTCGACACACTTGACGAATTGTCCCGATCGATCGTGGTGCTCCGTGAGCTCGAGGGGCTCTCCTACGAGGAGATCTCGGAGGTACTGGCCGTGCCGATGCCGACGGTGAAGACACGGCTGCTGCGAGCCCGCCGCCGTCTCGGCAATGTTCTGAGGGACTGGGCATGAGGCCGCTCCTCCTGCACCCCTCGCGTCGTGCGTTGCAGGACTGGCTGCACGGCGATGTCGACGACGCGAAGCTCGACGCCCACATTGCGGTGTGTCAACGCTGCGCCAACAGCCTGGAACAGCTCGCCGCCGACGCCGATCACGACGCCGGCGACCTGGCCGGCGCGTTGGCGCTGGCCCTCGCCCCGCCGGAAGATCTTCCGTCCAGATTGGAACAGAAGGTTTCGAAACGCCTCGATTCCCGGGTGATGTTCGGCGTGCTGTCGGATCTTTTTGCCGCCGGGATCGAGACGTCGCGTCTGCTTATGCTCGAAGAGCCGTCCGAGCCCGACCAGTGAATCGAAACGGTGAGTCGTCGAACAGTGAATCGAAGAGAGTGAACAGGAACGATGAATAGCTGGGTTCTCGCCATCATCGCAGTTGCCGTCGGCACCGTCGTCGGCACCGTCGCCGCCAGGGTCGTGTACGCCGTGGTCGGCTCCGAAACGCGGCCGCAGGCGGTGCGAAACGTGGCCCGGCCGGTATCCCAGTTGGCCTTGGCGTTCGGAGTCGTGGCCGGGCTCGTGGCCGGCCTCGGGTTCGTGCAGCCGGATGCGCTCGATCAGCTCCCGCGCGATGTGGTGGCGTTCGTACCCAAACTGATGGTTGCGGCCATCATCATCATCCTGGCCAACGTGTTGGCGTCGTTCGCCACTGCGGCGCTCGACCGAGCCACCGGCCGTATGCCGTTGAACGTTCAACGCCAGGCCAACCTGATCGTCAAGGGCACGATCGTGGCTCTCGCCGTGCTGCTCGCCGTCAGCCAGCTCGGCATCGACACTGCGGTTGTCAACATGGGTGTTGCCGCCGTCTTCTTCGCCCTCGCCGCCAGCTTCACCCTGCTGGTCGGACTCGGCGGGCACAGCGTGGCCCGAGAGGTGGCTGCGTCCCGGGCGCTACGGCGTATCGTCAACGAGGGCGACAAGGTCACGATCGACGATGTCACCGGCACCGTGCGAGCCCTCCACCCCATTGCGATCGAGATCGTGACCGTCACCGAGGATTCGGTGCTGGTGCCGTCGTCGCACTTCCTCAATCACAACGTGTCCGTCGAGCGGGCCTCGGCACGGACCACCACCGACGGGGCTCCGGAAGTCGGTTGACAGCCGCCGAGAGCGGCGCCGGGTCAGGTCTCGCTCTCCGCAAGTGCGGTCTCCATGAGGTCGAGCATCCGCGCGGTGCAGCCCTCCATTTCCACCGGGGGCGCAACCTCGGTGACGATCCGGTCGGCAATGGCGTGGAAAGCGGCGGCCGCTGTGCCATCGCCGAGGACGACCGGTTCGCCATCGTCGCCACCGGCCGAGACCGCCGGCTCGATCGGAATCCGACCGATGAGTTCGAGACCGGTCTCCGCTGCCAGCGCTTCGCCTCCGCCACTGCCGAAGAGCTCGTGGCGCTCACCGTCGGGGGTCTCGAAATACGACATGTTCTCGATGACTCCGGCCACCCGAAGATACGACTTCCGTGCCATCGAAACCGCCCGTCCCGCCACTTTCTGGGCGCCGGTGGCCGGCGTGGTGACCACGATCATCTCGGCCCGGGGAATCATCCGGGCCAGGCCCATGGCCACGTCGCCGGTACCGGGAGGCATGTCGATCACGACATAGTCGAGGTCGGACGCCCAGTCGACGTCCTCGAGGAAGTGTTGGACAGCCCGGTTCAGCATCAGACCACGCCACAGAAGCGCCGAGTCCTCGTCGTCGACCAGGAGTCCCATCGACACGACGTCGAGACGACCGGCACCGACCGGGCGGGTCAACGGGACGATGGACGTGCGCTCACCGGACTTGGAGGCGCCGAGACGGCCGTCGAGGCCAAGCATTCGGGGAATCGAAAAGCCCCAGATATCGGCATCGATGACCCCGACCTGGAAGCCTCGCGAAGCGAGAGCAGCCGCCAGGTTGGCCGCGACCGACGACTTACCGACACCACCCTTGCCCGACGCGATGGCGAGGACGCGGGCCGTCGCCGGGATCGCCGTCTGCGGTGCCCGTTCTGCGGCGTTCTTCCGGGCCACCGCCATAGCCGCCGAACGCTCCTCGGCGTCGAGTTCGCTCCAGTCGATCAGCACCTTTTCGACGCCCGGCAGTGACTCCACCCGGGTCTTTGCATCGCGTTGGATTTGGCCTCGCAACGGGCACCCCGCCGTCGTCAAGGCGATGGCGAGCCTGACGACGCCATCGTCGGCGACCGTGACGCCTTTGACCATGCCCAGCTCGACGATGTTCGAGCCGAGTTCAGGATCGACGACACCCCGCAGAAGTCCGGTTATCGTGGCTTGGTCAGGTAGTTCAGGCACCATTTCAGGCTATCGACTGCGAGCCTGCGGCCGGGATGACGCCCGACACGTTCCAGCAGGTGAGCAGCATTTGCCAGGCGCAGTCGATCCTCTCTAGAATCGTCGAAACGCCCCGAGCAAACCATCACGAGAGGGCGAACGAGTCATCAGCTTCAACCACCGATCTCGCGCCAGCGAGGGTGATTGGACATGATCGAGTCGAAGGAGGGAACCGCGTCGAGACTTTCTTTCGGCTTCAGTCGACGTAATCCGAGGCGAACCGACCTGTCCTTCAGGCGGCGGAACCGGCGATTGCGCGACGAACCGGTCGGCCCGAATCCTATCCTCGGGCCGACCGGTGGTTTTGGCCGAATCGTCCATCGGAATCGCCCCGACCGGGGATACGTCCAACTTCGATCCTGTTGAGATTGATCGGGTACAACCGATCGACGGTAGAATCGAAGGAGAACGAATGCCGACGGGCCCGTCGGCCACGACAGAGGAGTCACGGCACATGCTGACCGTTACCGACGCTGCAGCGACCAAGGTCAAGGAGCTACTCGACCAGGAGGACGATCCCGCCCTCGCCCTTCGGGTGGCCGTCCGCCCCGGTGGCTGCTCCGGATTCTCCTATGAGATGTTCTTCGACGGTGAGGTCGACGACAGCGATCAGTCCACCACGTTCGGCGACGTGACCGTCGTGGTCGATCCGACCAGCGCCCAGCTGCTCACCGGCGCCACGCTCGACTACAAAGACGGGTTGCAGCAAACGGGGTTCTCGATCGACAATCCCAACGCGCAGCGCACCTGCGGCTGCGGCCAGTCGTTCTCCTGACGTCCAACCGCTCACTCCCGTAACGCGAAACCGCGCCCTCCGGATCCAGAGGGCGCGGTTTCGCGTTGTGATGTCGGGCTGTGACCGCAGACTGGAAGAGCCGACCGCAGACTAGAAGAGCCCGCCGGCGTCCTCGACGTACTGGCCGTGTCCGGGCGCCATCGACTTGATGCGGAACGACTTCACCTTCGCCGGCAGCGATTCGGGAACCGAATCGTCGACGATGTGGTCGCCGCACAACAAGGTGCGCTCCTGCTCGAGCACAAAAGAGAACTTTCCGTCGGAACCGTCGTCGATGGCCACGGCTGTGATCCGAAACTCCGTGGCGTCGATCTTGTAGCCGTCGCCGAGAACCTGGTCGGCGCCGTCGAATCCGGGCGGGGCCACCAACTCGGCACCGGTGCGCTCCTTCAGCATCATGGCGCCGGCCGAGTAGGGCTCGCTCGTGTCGGTCAGCACGATCCAACGAATGCGGTCCCCTCCACATCCGCACAGCACATCGAGGTGGCCGTCGTCCATCGGACCCGGGTCGACGATCACGATCTCATCGATACCGACCAAATAGGTGTTGAGGCCGGGCTCACCATCGGGACCCACGGCGGCGATTCGCCGAACCAAGGGGCTGAGTGCCCTGGCCACGCCGGGAGTGATGGGTGGAAGTGGAACTTGTTCTTCGGTGATCGACACTGCGACTCCTGTATCTACGGGCCCGTCGTCACGGCAGCTCGTGCACGTGCGTTGGGGCTTGTGCACGGTCGGCCGACGACGCCGGAGGGCGGGCGGGGTCCTTTACGGTTGCGGTTGCATCGACGACATCGCGCCGATGCGCAAAGCTGCGACCGCCGAGGGCCCCAGCAGGTAGGAGGCTTGACAGCCTCGATCCCAGTGAGGGGGCGAGCAGCCTCCTCACTGGCCCAACAAACAACACGATTCCAATGGCACCGGTGAGCAGCCCGGGGAATGCCAGCAGAAGTGCACCGGCCACCACCAGGGCCCGGTCGGCCACAGCCAGATCGGCGGACGGACCGGTCGCCGGTCGACCGGCGGCATCGGACAGGTCCTGAAACGACCGGGCGATCGCCACCGGAGCAGATCGAAACAGTTGGCGCACCCCGACGACCGAGGCCACGACCGCAATCAAGGAGGCGACCGGGAGGCCGAGGCGACCGGCCACGACGACGAACACGAGCAGCTCGGCAGCAAAGACAGCAGCCACCGATGCAGCAACGCCCCTTGCCGACCTGAACAACATCATTCCCTATTCTACAGGCACCACGGGCCAAGCCGGTGCGGTTTGCCGTCTCCGAACGGCGAAACACCACCGATGGAGCCGGTTCGGGCCGTCAGGCGGACTCTGCAGGTGAGCGATGCCAGCTCCGCCCTGATGGGTGACACCGTGGCCGCGGGATAGTGTGAGAAGGTGACTCGCCCACCGTCGGTCGATCAGTTGGCCCGCTCGCTCCGCCACCACGACCTCCCCCATCCGATACTCGTCGAGGTGGCTCGGGAGGCGATCGCGCAGGGAGACCACGAGCAAGCCGACCGCATGGCTGCGGAGCGGAAACGGCGGATGCTCCAACCGGTCGTCAACGCCACCGGCGTACTGTTGCACACCAACCTCGGACGGGCACCGGTCCGGGTTGCCGTTGACCCGACCTACTCGAATCTCGAACTCTCCCTCGCCACGGGCCAGCGGGGCAGTCGCCAGAAGACCGTCGGTGACACCCTGGCCGCCGCCTGTGGAGCCGAGGCGGCCATGGTCGTCAACAACTGCGCCTCCGCCGTGCTGCTGGTGATGGCGGCGTTGGCCGCCGGTGGCCGGGTGGCGGTCGGGAGGGGCGAACTGGTGGAGATCGGTGGTGGGTTTCGCATCCCCGAGGTGATGGCCCAGTCGGGGGCGGAACTGGTCGAGGTCGGCACCACGAACCGCTGCCGGCTCGCCGACTATACCGATGCCGACGACCTCGCCATGGTGCTGAAGGTCCACCGCTCGAACTACAAGATCGTCGGGTTCACCCAGGACGTGTCGATCGAGACGCTGGCCCGGGCCCCTGAACTGACCGACACCGCTCTCGTCGTCGACCTCGGATCCGGGTTGCTCGACGCCTCCTGCCCGTGGCTGGAGGGCCCTCCCCCGAGCTGGCTGGTCGACGAGCCGGCGGTTCGCCAGACACTCGACGCCGGAGCCGACCTGGTGTTGTTCAGCGGCGACAAGCTCTTCGGCGGGCCACAGGCGGGCATCATCGCCGGGCGCCGGGATCTCGTCGAGCAGTGCGGCCGGCATCCACTGGCCCGCGCCGTGCGACCCGGGTCGCTGGTGCTGCACGCCATCCAACAGACGACACTGGCCTATCTCGACCGCCGCGGCGACGACATCCCACTGTGGCGGATGGCGGCAACGCCGGTCGCCGACTTGACCGCACGAGCGGACGCCATCGTTGGCAAGGTGGGTCCGGATCTCGGTCTCGTCAGCGCCCCCTGCGACTCCGTTCCGGGCGGCGGCACGCTGCCGACCGTGAGCTTTCCAAGCCACGGGCTGCGCCTCGACGGTGATTTCGTCACCCCACTTCGTGACCTCGAACGACCCGTCATCGCGCGCATCGAGAACGACGAGACGATTCTCGACCTGCGCACGATCGACCCCGCCGACGACGGCTATCTGGCCGACGCCCTCACCCTTCTCCTCCACCCTGCGGCGGTACCGTGACCGTCATCGCCACCGCAGGCCACGTCGATCACGGAAAATCGACCCTGGTCCGGGCGTTGACCGGCACCGATCCCGACCGCTGGGCGGAGGAGAAGGAACGGGGTCTGACGATCGATCTCGGGTTTGCGTCGACGACGCTGCCGTCGGGTCGGGCCCTGTCGTTGGTCGACGTGCCGGGCCACATACGTTTCCTTCGCAACATGCTGTCCGGTGTCGGCGCCGTCGACGGGTGCCTGTTCGTCGTGGCCGCCACCGAGGGCTGGAAACCGCAATCGGAGGAGCATCTCCGGATACTCGACCTGTTGGGCCTGACCCGTGGCGTGGTGGCGTTGACCAAGGTGGATCTGGTCGACGACGACCTGAGGGAGCTGGCCCAGCTCGACGTCGAGGAACACGTCGCCGGAACGTTCCTCGACGGTGCCGAGATCATTGCGGTGGCCGCCGGGGACGGACCCGACGGTGAGGGCATCGACACCCTGAAAGCTTCGCTCGACAGGCTGGCCGCCGATGCGGAGACCCGGGTCGCCGACGGCACCCCCCGTCTCTGGGTCGACCGGGCGTTCGCCCCGCCCGGGGTCGGCGCCGTGGTGACCGGGACCCTGACCGGCGGCGCAGTGGCGGTCGGAGACGAACTGGCCGTGAGCAGCGCTGCGTCGAGTGCCGACACGATCCGCATCCGCGGCATCCAGAATCATCACCGGGATCTCGACCGGGTCGAGGCCGGTAATCGGGTGGCTTTGAACCTGGTCGGCGTCAGCCACCGCGACGTGGCCAGGGGCGACGTGCTGGTGGCGGAGGAGGCGTGGCACCACAGCGCCATGGTCGACGCCGAGCTGACCGTCCTGGAGGGACTCGATCATCCGGTCACCAGGCGCGGTGCGTATGCCGCCTACATCGGTTCCGGTGAGTTTCCCTGCCGCCTTCGGGTTCTGGCCGACACCGAGGCCGAACCCGGGGCCGAACTGCCCACCGAGATCGCCCCGGGGGCGACCGGCAACGTCCGGCTCTATCTGTCCCGGGCCATCCCGCTGACACCGGGTGATCGGTTCATCCTTCGGGAGAGCGGCCGTCATGAGACAGTCGGCGGTGGCCGGATCCTCGACGTCGATCCCGTTCTGCCGGCCACGAAGGCCCGGCCCGATGATTCGGTCGAACGGATCGTGGCCGAGCGCGGGTGGGTTGACGTCGACCAGCTCCGGCGTCTTACCGGAACGAGCCACGAGCCGACGATCGGGCGGTGGGTCGTGCACGACGGCGCCCTTGCCGAGCTCGCTGCCGAGGTCGAGGCGTTGGTGACGAGGGCCGGACCGCTCGGACTCGATCTTGCGTCACTGAACGAACGACAGCGCACCGCGCTCGAAGCGATCGAAACAGTGCGCATCGACCAGGGCCGAGCCGTTGTCGGACCGGTCGTCGACCCGCTGGCCGATCATCCCTGGGTTGCGTCGCTTGCCGCCGCCCCGTTCACGCCTCCCGGCCCCGACGGCGTCGACCGCAACGAGATCCGCGAACTGGTGCGGCGGGGCCTGGTCGTCGAACAGGACGGGATCTACTTCGCCCAGGCCGCGATCGACGAGGCCCGCTCCATTCTCAGAGAGGCCTTCACCGAATCAGACGGCTTGACCGTGGCTGAAATCCGGGATCTGCTCGGCACGACCCGCAAGTACGTGCTGGCCCTACTGGCCCATCTCGACGGCAACGGCATGACCAGGCGGCGCGACGACCTGCGGATTCCCGGCCCTCGACTGTAGCCCTTGGCTGCAGCGCCGTGACTACCGGCGAACGAGTGGAATCAGCTCTCTCCGCTCCTTGGCCGTGAGGCCGCCCCAGATGCCGTGCTGCTCGCCGATCTCCAGCGCATAGCGACGAC
>JAOTVU010000186.1 GCA_029863385.1 Acidimicrobiia bacterium | reverse complement strand
CTTCGGCCCGGACATGGCCAGCAAGCGCTCGACGGCGGCCAGCGCGGAGCGGGCCTGCAGCACGTTGCGCCGTGCCGCGAACCGTTCGAGCAGATCCTGGCGGAGTTCGACGATCCCGCTTTTCTTCTCCAACGCTTCGGCCAGCTCGCCGGCCGAGGTGACCCGGCCCTGGCGGATCATGGGGAGCGTGACCCGAACCCCGTAGAGGCCGAACCGGTCGAGGAGATGGCGTCTGGCCAGCGGCGTCAGTGTGACCTCGCTCGATCCGGTTCGCCGGCCGGGTTCGGTGGGATCGGTCGGGTTGGCCTTGTCGGCTGTGAAGTCGACGGGGAGATCGGCGGTGAAGCGATCGGCCGACAGCAGCAGGGCGTCGATCCGGCGGCGGTCCAATAGGGCCAGCTGTTCCAGGAGCCGGAACTCGTTCTCGGTCAGGGTGGCGGCGGTCTCGGCCAGGAGTCCGCCGATTGGTCGCACCGTCTGACACAGCCGGCGCAGCCTCGGGTCCGACCGGTAGCGAAGCGAGATGCGGTCGGCCACCCGCATGGCGTTCGGTCGGCCGACGCCGATCTCGTCGGCCCGAGACAGCAGTCCGATGGCGTTGATCGGGCTGGCGTGGGCCAGCTCGTCGTCATGGAAGCTCTCCAGAAACGACAGATCGTCGGCGTGCATGTGGCGCATGAGGTACAGCACGGCGTCGGCCTCGACGGGCCGGTCGTCGTCGGGGGTGAGGAAGGCGACGGTTCGGGCCGAGACCTCGGCGTTGATCGAGCCGACGCCGGGGGTGTCGATCAGGGTGATGTCCTCCAGCCGTCTGGACGGCCATTCGATGACAATTCGCCGGACGTCGGCGGCCGTCAAGGTCTGCAGGTCCACCTCGATGGCGCCGGACTGGCGGCTGAACGGCACGGTCCGGGTCGACCCGTCGATCAGGTCGAGGGTGACACGGTAGGTCGGTCCGTGCCGGTACCAGGTGACGATCTTCGTGCACTCGCCGGCGTCGGTCGGGGCGAGCTGCTCGCCGACGAGGGCGTTGAGCAGCGTCGACTTTCCGGCCTTGACCCGACCGGCGATCGCCACCCGGAGCGGCTGGTCGAGCCGGTTCCGCACCGCCCGCAGATCGGCGTCGTCCTGCGAGCCGTCGACGCGTTCGATGATCGTGTCGACCAATTGCTTCACTTGGTTGTCGAGATCACCCATTGCGACTCACCGGCCGGATGTCGAGTGGCTGCTGCCTTGTGGTTGCGTATTGGGTTCGGGACGTTGGAGGGCGTCGATCTGATACGCGAGTTTCCGGAGCCGCTCGAGTTCAGCATGGACGTCGCGGAGGCGGCCCGCCCGTTGCTGTTCGTTGCTGTTGACGGCCTCCTTGGCCGCTGCCAGCGACGTGGCGATCGAACGCTTGAGTTCGTCGGCTCGGTCCTGGTAGTGGTCGCGCAGTTGCCGTTGCAGTCGGCGCAATGAGTCCCGCATCTCCTTGCCGACCTCGAAGCCGGCGTCCTCGATGAACTGGCGTGCGGTGGCCTTCGCCTGTTGGCGGCGCACCGTGAGCTGGCGTTCCCGCTCGTCCTTGACCGCTTTTCGGCCCATCAACGCTCCGACGACCGCAGTGGCGGGGTTGAGCATGGCGAGGCCCGCCATCTGCGCCATCATCCCGAACATCAGCAGCCCTCCATAGGAGCCGCGCATGGCGGTCATGGCGGTGGTGCCGGCACCCCTGCCGCCGGCTTCGATGACGGTTCGAGGGTCGACGTCGGCCGCCTTCGTCAGCGCAGTGCCGGCATCGAGCCGAATGGCCAGGGTCGGCTTCCCGTCGTCGAAGTGATCGGCGACGAGCGCCGAGAGCTCCTGGGTCCGATGCGAGAGTTCGAGATAGGTGTGGGCCAGGTCGTGGCTGACCCGGCGCCGCAGCCAGGCGGTCAGGTCGTCCCAGATCTCGGCCGGGTCCTGGCTGTCCATGGCGTTGTCGGATTCGATGCTCGTTGTCCGAAGCCGGCCCTTCAGGCGGTGGTCGAAGTCGGCGGTGAGGTCGGCGACACCGTCGCTCAGCGTCACCTGCCACCGGGCCGCTTTGTCTCGAAGTGCGTCGGCCCGCTCCTTGGTCCGCTCGAAGTCGGCCATCAGCTCTCGGGCCGCCGCCGGATCCTCGAGCACTTGGCGTTCACGGTCGAAGGTGTCGGTCAGCTGTTCGACGACGGAGCGAAGGTCGTCCACCGCTGCCGTCAGCACCGCCGCCTCGACCTCGCTCGCCCTGGTTTCGATGAACTCGATGAGGTGGGGGTACCCGGACTCGAGGTTGAGCTGTTTGTCGTTCGACTCGATGGCCTTGGTGCGCAGCAGGGCCGAGGCGGTAAAGATCTCGACCGGGAATCCCCGGGCCTTCAGGTGGCCGAGGTTCAGGTCGCGGATTTCCCGCCAGGATGGGTGGAAGTCGGTCTTCGTCATGACGACGGCGGTCGGGATCCGCAGCTTCCGGGTGAGTTCGAGGATCTCCATCTCCGGTCCGCTCAGTTCCTGCGATGCATCGGAGACGAACAACAGCAGGTCGGCCGTCGGCAGCGCGGCGATGGTGGCCGCGGTGTGGGCCGAGCCCAGCCCGCCGACGCCGGGGGTGTCGACGAACGACAGCCCGTTGCGCAGCAGGCGCCGGGGCAAGGCGATCTCGACGGCGAGCAATCCCCGTTCGTTGCCCGGGTTGCCGAGCTCGGAGGCGTATACCGGGAGTGAGGAGAACTCGATGTCGTCCACCTCTTCGGTTCCGGTTTCGGATCGCCGGACGACCCCGGCCCAGGGTTCGTCGCCGTGGCGTATGAGGGTCGGGACCGACGTGGCCACGTCGTCGTCGACCGGGCACACGGCGGCGTTGAGGATGGCGTTGACCAGTGAACTCTTTCCCTGTTTGAATTCGCCGACGACCATGACGCGGACCGCCGGGTCGACCAGTCTTGCCCTCGTGCCGGTCAGCCGTCGGGCCAGGTCTTCCCGCCCGTAGGCTCGGGCGGCCTCGATCGCGGTGTCGACTGCTGCCAAGGCGTCGCCTCGCATGTGTCTGCTCCTTTCTCGAACCGCTCGGGAGGGTGCCGGAGCCCGCCGTCCGGCACCCTCTCCTCGGGCAACCTCACGCTCCCGCGGTTTCGGCTTCGTCCATTGCCGGTTCCGGAGCGGGTTCGACCTCGATGGGCCCGTCGACGTCGGTGATGCCGATGTCGCTGCCGAGCACGGCGCTGTTGTCGACGTCGACGATGTCGATGCTGGCATCGAAGGTGGTGTCGAACGTGTCGTCGCTGGTCACCTCGCCCTCGTTGTCGTCGCCGATCTGGAAGTTGGACTCGTCGATGGTGTTGTCGCTGACGACGGTGTTCTCGACGTCGCCGGAGCCGAAGCCGGCCTGTCCGACCACCGAGTTGTTGATGGCTTCCACGTCGCCGCCGGTTCCGACGACACCGGTGTTGTCGCCGTCGATCACGGTGACGTTTGACCCATCACCGGAGATGTTGTCGCCGGCGATCAGGGTGGTGTTCGTCGTGTTGGTGATCGACGACCCGTCGCCGGTGGCGTTGCCGTCGGAGTTGATGAGGGTTTGGGTGTCGTTGTTATCCCCGACCACGGCGCCGACGTTGGCGTTGCCGACGATGCCCTCGGCGTCGCCCTGCACGAGGTTGGTGTCGCGGATGTCATCGGCGATCACGCCCTCGTTGTCGCCGGTCACCAGGTTGGAGTCGACGACGGCGCTGTCGGCGCCGACGGCGATGCCCTCCTGGCCGGCGACGGTCGTGTCGAAGTCCTGGGTGACGTCGCCGCCGGCCAGGATCGTCTGGTTGACCGAGGAGTCAACCACGGTGTCGTTGTCCTCGAAGGTGTCCTGATCGTTGATCGTGGTGTTGTTGGTGATGTTGCTGACATACACGATCTGCTGCACGGCGGCGTCGAGGTTGGTGTAGCCCTCGGCCGGATCCATGGGTGGTGGCGGCGGCGGCTGGGTGTAGGCCGGTGCCGGCGCCCCGCCTGTGGCGCCGCCGTGGGAACCAGCGTGCGTGCTTGCGGCCGTGACCGCCCCGCCGGCGTTGCCGCTGGTGGCCACCCCGATGTTGGTGCCGTTGAAGCTCTGATCGACGAAGTTACCGCCGGTGTAGGCGTCGAGGACCGACGACTGATCGGAGTCGAACACGTCGCCCTCCTCGTACATCAACGCAACGGCTTCCTGAACGTCGTAAGCCGTCACATCCTCGAATCCCTCCTCGGTCATTCGTTGCTTTATCGTTGCCGGGTCCAACTGTCCGCCGCTCTCCTGAAACAGGTCGGCGAGGAACACGAAGAACTCTTGAAGCATGGACATTGGGGTCTCCTTTCTGTTGTCGGCCGGACCTCCCGGCCGTCTACCCACCGTCTGAGCGACGGTTCCATGGAGATAGCAATAGCCCGGGACGAGGCGGGCGGCATGAGTACCGGATACCTAAATCCGAAATGGGTATGCCCATTTCCGACCAATTGGGGTAGATGACGTATCAGGGACCGATCTCATTCCGTCTTTGTCAGATGACCAGATCAAGGGAGAAAGGGGAACTGTCATGACTTCGATCAGCGGCGACTATCACGTGGGTGTCGACCTGGGAACCACCTACGTCGGTGCCGGCATCCTCCGCGACGGTCGCCCTGAGGTGGTCACCCTCGGGGCCCGGTCGGCGGTTGTTCCGTCGGTGCTGTACTTCAGGGAGGACGGCGATGTGCTCGTCGGCGAGCCGGCGAATCGGCGTGGGCTGACGGATCCGAGCCGGGTGGTGCGTGAGTTCAAGCGTCGGGTTGGCGACAGCACGCCGATGGTCGTCGGCAGCACGCCGTATTCGGCGGAGGCGCTTCTGGCCAGGCTGTTGCGGTTCGTTCACGACGAAGTGGTGAAGCGACAGGGGTCGACGCCGACGTCGATCACGGTGACCCACCCGGCCAACTGGGGTGCCTACAAGATCGATGTGTTGCAGCAGGCGGTGCGGATGGCCGACGTCGGGGAGGTCGAGACACTGGCCGAACCGGTGGCCGCCGCCATTCACTATGCGGCCACCGAGCGGTTGGAGCCGGGCGGGGCCGTCGCCGTCTACGACCTGGGAGGTGGGACGTTCGACGCTGCGGTCGTTCGCCGGACGGTTTCTCGGGGGCTCGGTGTCGGCGGGGGAGCGGAGTTCGAGCTGCTGGGCGATGTGGAGGGCATCGAGCGGCTCGGCGGCATCGATCTCGATGAGGCGGTCTTCCAGTATGTGGTGCGGTGGTGTGAGTCGGCCTTCGGTGAGCTGGATCCCGATGAGCCGTCGGCGTTGCAGGCCATCGCCCGGGTTCGCCAGGAGTGTGTGGCGGCGAAAGAGGCGCTGTCGGCCGATACCGATGTGGCCATTCCCGTGGTTCTCCCCAACCTGCAGACCGAGGTTCGACTGACCAGGGGAGAGTTCGAGGCCATGATCCGCCCGCTGCTTCAGCAGACGGTGGAGGCGCTGCGCCGGGCCGTTCGGAGTGCAGATGTCGACGTTGGTGACCTGGCGGCGGTCCTGCTGGTGGGCGGCTCGTCGCAGATTCCGCTGGTGGCGGAAATGGTCGGCGCCGACCTGGGGCGTCCCATCGCCGTCGATCAGCATCCGAAACACACGGTGGCGTTGGGAGCTGCCATCGCCGGTGGTGAGCGTGAAGGTGCGATGCCGGCGGATCAGGTGTTCGATCGTGCGGCCCCGGTTTCTGACCCGGTGGAGGCTTCTGGGCCGATGATGTCTGGTCTGGCCGGGTCTGCCGCATCGGCCTCGGTTCAATCGGGCTCGGACTCTTCCGGTTCGTCGGCGACGTCGGTTTTGTCCGGCGGACCTCTGGACTCGTTGATCGACGACGTTTCGGTGACGAGTCGCGAAAAACGGACGGAGCAGTGGCGGCCGCCACCGGAAACCAGGTCATCGGGACTCGGCGACGGCCGGACCGACACCGTCGCCATCCCGTCCTTCCGTGACGTCAACCGTCGTGATCCGGTGGTGTCGGGGGGCGTGCTGCTTGGCGGCGAGTCGTTCGTGCGTGCCGACGCCGGCGGTCCGCCGGGCGCCGGTGGTCCGTCGGGTGGAAAGGCACGGGCGGGAATGGTGGTCGGAGCGCTGGCGTTGGCTTTCCTTGCGATCGGGGGAGCGGTCTGGGCGTTGACCCAACGAGGCTCGACCTCGGATCCCGACTCGAATGGGGAGCTGGCGGGCGAGACTGATCTGAGGGGAGATGAGGACCCGGCGGCCCCAGAGGCGAGTTCGACCACCGAGACGACCGTCGATGTGAACACGACCGAGGTGGCGGCCGGTGACACCACGACCAGCACGACCGCCGCATCGACCACTACCTTTGCGTCGTCGACGACCACTACGACCACGGCCGTCGCCGGCTTCTCGGCCACGATCACCGACATCACGATCAACGGCGATCGCTACGCGGTGTCGTACTCGACCAACTTCTCCCCGTTGATCAGCAGCGATCCTGCGTCAACCCATCTCCACTTCTTCTTTGACACGGTGCCGGTTGGGCAGGCGGGGGTCCCCGGTGGTGGTCCGTGGATCCTCTACGACGGTCCTGATCCGTTCACCGGCTACGGCCCTGCCGACCGGCCGTCCGGCGCCACCCAGATGTGCGTCACTGCGGCCAACCACGCCCACGAGGTCCTCGACCCCGCTCTGTATCACTGCGTGGATCTGCCGGACGAGTAGGTTCGGTTCGGTTCGGACGGCTGTGGGCGCGCCTGCCGCCTCGCCGTCGTCCTCGTGGTGCCTATGCGTCCAACGTTGTAGCGAATTCGCCCCGTTATCCGGTAGCGCGATCGACGGGCAGCGGGTACGGTTGTGTGTTGCCTCGGGGCTATAGCTCAGTCGGTTAGAGCGCACCCCTGATAAGGGTGAGGTCACAAGTTCAACTCTTGTTAGCCCCACGGGAACCCTGCAGGGTTCCATACAAAACCCCGCTCCAGCAGCGGGGTTTTTGATGGGGTGTGCCCAGCAGCGGGCGTCATGTCGACGGAGGTCGTCGTGATGTAACTGTGCGACCTGAATTGCCTGTGGGGGTGTGGTGGTCAAAGGGCCTGGGTTCTGCTTGTTGGCTGCTGATTCAGTCCACCATCGAGATC
The DNA here is from genome assembly GCA_029863385.1 of Acidimicrobiia bacterium. Classification (GTDB taxonomy): domain Bacteria; phylum Actinomycetota; class Acidimicrobiia; order Acidimicrobiales; family SZUA-35; genus JAHELU01. The sequence goes on along the minus strand of JAOTVU010000186.1, from coordinate 1,049 downwards.
GAATGCGTCGTCACCTGCGACGGGCTCCTGGACGACGGCACCAAGCTGCCCGTCGAGTTCGCCGCCGACCGCCGACCGCCGACCGCCGACCGAAGGCCAGCGAATGGCACATCATCGATGAGTCAGCAGAACAACCGGTGCCGGTAGCTTCCTGAAAATCGGCGATCGGCTGACGGCTACTCCGTCTAGGTGCGCCCCAAGCGGCGCCTCAAGTTTCGCTCCCGGGAACCGCTGAGGCCCGGCGACCAAACTTGACTCATTCGTGAACATCATGTTCGCCAAGCGAAACTAGTCCTCGTCGGCGGGCCTGGGCTGTACCAGCGCACACTCAACACGTCGGCCCTGCGGTGCGGTAGAAGCCGTTGAAGGAGTCCTCGAACATGACGTCGTTGTCCATGTCGTACACGGTGCGGTAGTGGGTCCAGCCGATGCACGAACCTTGTCGCCAACTATCGGTACCTTCGTACACGCCGAAACGGGTGCGCTCCAACGACCAGAGGCTGACTCCCACCTGGTTGCCGGTGTCGAAGGTCCACACCAGAATCGGGTACGGCGTCGTGTTGATGAAGCCGGCCTCCCGATTTGGCCAGTTCACGGTCTGCTCGACCCCGCGGCCGAGCCGGCCCGTGTCCATGCGACCGTCGAGACCCCAGCCCTCGGCGTAGTAGTTGTCGTACCGGCCGAAGTATTCGGAGTGACCGAACGTCTGGTGGCCGCCGCCGACACCGCCACCCTCCCGTTCCGGGAAGGTCAATCCAGCCATGTAGGCAGCCTGGTAGAACATCGTTGCAGTCTGTGACACACCGCCGCCAAAGGCGTCGACGTGCTCGCCGTTGACGATGGCTCCGGCCAGCACGAACCCTCTCGCCGCCGACCGGCGACCGGTCGTCTGGTTGATGCCGAACACACCGCCCGGCTCGACGACGATCCCCCGGGTCAAGCCGAGCACGTTGCGAATGTTGGTCATCCGACTGCCGCCGGTGTTGGGCGTTCGCGACTCGGCCAGCTTCACGGTGAGATTTGCAGGGTCGACCCCGTTGTAGAGGTCG
>JAOTVU010000184.1 GCA_029863385.1 Acidimicrobiia bacterium | reverse complement strand
TCGCCAGGCCTCCGAGTTCGTCGATCGGGCGACGGGCCCAACTCTCGGGCGACTCGCGATCGGGGCGGTTGTCACCCGGATACCAGTTCATGTCGCGAAAGACCTCGTAACCGGGGCCGAGCAGGTCGATAGCGGCCAGGCCGATCACATCACACGCAGTGCGATGCTCCTGACTTTTCGGGATCTTCAGCTTGTCGGGATGGTGGAGTTCGTCTTCGTCGGAGAAGACAGACACAGGCATGAAGACAAGGGTACACCTCCGGCGAGGTGCGCTTGAAGCGGATTGCCGAGCGTCGTTCCCAGGGTTCTCGCCCCGACAACGGACAGCGGCGACGGTGGCAAAGCAGCGGCGCGCCCGTCGGCAGCCGCGCCGATCGCAGCGGGTACCGCCGGCGCCGCCCGGACTCAGCCCCCGTGGCGGGCGAACCGGGAGATGTCGGCGACGGCCGCCGCGTTCACGTCTGGGATGGCCTGGCGGCAGATCAACTCTGCGGCGTGGACGATGCCGAGGTTGACCTTGCCGGTCACCTCGACCCCGGCGGCGAGCATCTTGCGGTAGTAGGCCATGCCCTCGTCCCGCAGGGGGTGAGCTCGTTGACCGAGATCACATGGGGCGGGAGCCCGACCAGGTCCTCGACCGAGGCGTGGTACGGCCAGACCAGCGGATCCTGTTCGTCGGCCGCTTCCGGCCCGTAGTAGTGGGCGAGAGGCTCCATCAGGTCGCAGGCGATGAAGTAGCCGTCGTTCTCGACAAGTGACGGGAGTTCGGCCCGTCTGCGTTCGACGGGCCAGTGGTAGCCGCCGCTGATGTAGGGAACCGAGGCGTAGACACCGTCGATGGCGTCGAGGCGACCTTCCCGCTTGGCCTTCCGCGCAGTGGCCAGGGTGAGGTTTCCGCCGCCCGACTCGCCCTGAATGATGATGCGCGAGATGCCCAGATCGTCACGGTGCTCGTGGACCCAGTCGAGCCCGGTGGCGCAGTCGTTCAGACCACGGGGGAACGGGTGGTGCCCGCCGGCCGTCCAGGCGCGGACATCCTTTGGCTTCCGAACCGGTCGGATTGTCCATCAGTGACCATTCATGGATTTCGGACACGAATCGCCCCAGAGGCCTCGAACCCAGCATCGCCGGTAACCCGATCGCCTGCGCCCCAACCTCGGCCGCCTCCCCAACCTCGGCCGCCTCCCCAACCTCGGCCGCCTCCCCAACCTCGGCCCCCCGAAACCGGAGGGCCGAGACGGACGTCATGTTCACCCGCCACCGAGGGATCGGTCATCGACCCGCATGATGTCGTCGCGGCGGAGGAGATCGTGCTGTTCCTCATACTCGGTTCCGCCCCGAATCTGGGTGATGTTGGAGAAGCTCATCGGGTAGCTGCCCACGTCGCTGAACATGTCGCTGGCGATGTCCGGAGAGTCCTGGACCTGCAGGTGAAGATGAGGCATTCCCGTGTTGCCTGAGTTGCCGACCCGGCCGATGACTTGGCCGACGGTCACACGATCGCCGGCCGCGACCGTGACGGTACCTTGACGTACGTGGGCCAGCACCACGTACTGTCCGTCGCCGATGTCGATGGTGACGTAGTTGCCTGTTGCCTTCTCGACATCAGCCTCGCGCTGACCGACCGGCCAGTCACGAAGACCGTCCTCGACCTCGACGACGACACCATCGGCCGGTGCCAACAACGGCTCGTTCCAGGCGTAGTACGAGGCCGGATCGTCGGCGTCACCCTCGTGGACGCGACCGTCCCGAAGCACGACGAAGTCGAGTGCGTACTTCTGCTGAGGATACGCCAACGCGTAGTGATGGCTCACCAGCGTGCTCTTGCCGCCGCTGGTGACCGTCCACTCGCCATCCTCGAACGGGGCGACAAGTTCCACCGCATCATCCAACCCGGACCGGAAGTGGACTTGCACCAGTTGGAACGCGAGAAATGCCGCAGCGACGATCGCCACCAGGTTGAGAGCTCGCGAGACCGTACGGGCCGGAATCAGCTGCAGCGCAGCAAACAGCAGAGCCGGCACGATCGCCAGAGCCAGGAGCCCGACGTATTCGGTGTCGGTCAATGCGAACCGGGGCACGGTGATGGGGATCGCCACCGCCACCAGGGCGGCCAGCACGCCGCGAATCACGAACTGCACGACGTAGGGTCGGTTGGCCCGGTCGAACGGATCGGGGGCGAAGCCAACCAGCTGGCCCTGGATCTTGGCCACCACCCGCTGCACGACGGTGGCAACGAGGACGATGACCGGGCTGAACATGAGTAGTTGTGAGGCCCCGCCGACCAGCCATTGGCCGACCATGACCAACAACAAGAGCGCGGCGAAGACCCCTCGGCCCCAGCGCCACCAGGGGGAGCCGGTGATACGCGGTCGACGTGGGACCTCGGTGGACGGGGTGGAAGGAGCTGCGGCCGAAGGTGATACCGTCTCGGCCCGAGGCGTCGTCCCGAAGCCGCCGTTTTCGACGCCGGAGTTTTCGACCCCGCCGTTTTCGATTTCGGTTGTGTCGCCCGGTTGCTTGGTGAATTGGGTGGTCATGGGTCCTCCTGTTTGTTCGGCCACCTGGGCCTGCCTGTCAGTAACGATCATCAACCGGCCCCATTACCGCGGGCTCTCAACACATCACAACGACGTAACAGCCGGCGCGAAACCCCTGGTCAGCGGCGTGACGGGGCCGAAATCCACACAACTCACCCGCCGCCGCAGGCCGATCGCACCGGACCGCCGCCGGGCACGAACTGATCCCACTCCTCCTGGGTGAGGTCACGGCCGACGATCTCACAGGCTCGCTCGAGGTGAATCGCCGGATCCAGCGGCAGCCGGATCAGCTGGGTCGGCGAAACCACCCAGACCGAGTCCGACTGCTCCTCATACCAGGATCCCAGCTGGATACCCTGCGACCCTCTCCAGAGGACACCTCGGGACACACCTCGGTCGACGTCCCACAACCGCACCGATCCGTCGGCGCTGCCGATGGCCAGGAGCTCGCCATCCCGGGCGAACGTCAAGCTCGAGATGGAGCCAAAGGTCGGGACGACGGTAACCTCGTCGCCGCCCGGCTCGAGGATGAACACGCCGGTCGAGGCTCCGAAGGCCAGCCGCCGCCCGGCAACGTCGAGGGCGGTAGCGGCTGCGGTGGCCACGGAGTCAACGAACCCGGTCTGCAACTCACCAGTCAATGTCCCGTCGGCGCTGTGGCTTCGCAGGACACCATCGTCGTGGAGCGTGTAGAAACCTCCGTCGGGCGCAACTGCCGGCATCACCAGACCATCGATCTCGATGGTCGACAGCACTTGCATGTCGCCGGGGTCGATGTTGAGGAAGACAATGTCGCGTTCGGCGTTCGGCCGCTGTCTCGCCAAGACCATCCGTCCCGACTCGACGTCCAAGGTCGGCGCATCCTCCGCGAGAACGACGTCCAGAGCGAGGGTCTGGATGCCGGGTTCGTCGGTCGTGTCGACTCGGTCGGTCATCCGACCGTCACTCCAGCGGGCCACACTGGCGTCGGTGGACACGGCCAGGAAGCCGCCGGAATCGGCGGCGGCGACAAGAGCCGGGAATGGCCGACCGTCCGGCGCAGTCAACGGCAGCGGTGTCGAATCGCCGCTGGCAAGGTCGATCACCGCGGCCGTCGACGTTTCGAGGCCAACGGCCACCGCAGTCGCCGATCCGTAGGTGACGAACGATGGTTCATCCAGGTCGATGACTCGATCGGCCAGGGCATTGCCGGTTAGCTCGTAGATTTCAACTTGACCCCCGGAGGGGCTGCTGGTGAGCACGGTGCCGTCGGTCCGGAACTCGGCGAAGCCGATGGTGGGCAGCGCGACGGGTGAACCGATCGGCCCGGTCAGTCGGTCGACGATGTCGACCCGGTCCCGAGAGGTGACCACCAGGAGACCGTCGGGTCGAATCCCGACGTCGACCACGACCGATCGGGCCGACGTCTCGACCCTGGACACCATCTGACCAGCGGCCGGGTCGATGGTCACAATAGCGCCGTCGAGCGTGCCGGCGAGCAGCTCATTTGTCGTCGGGTCGAAGGCGAGGTCGCCGGCAGTGAGTTCGAGCCGGTGGAGCTCGTCACCGGTCCGGCCGTCGACAACAACCATTTCGCCGTCGCCGTCCGATCCGGCAGCCGGGGCGAAGGCGACGGCGGACAGGGATCCGTCCTCGCTGAAGGTTCCGGTGACGACCGGACCGGCAGAGCTGATCGGGGACCCGACCGGCTCGCCGCTGACATCATCGAGCAGGAACACGACGATTCCATCGTTTCGCTCCGACACGAAGAGCATCCGATGCTCGACATTGAAGGCGCAGGTTGGGCAGGGGTAGGTCGGCTCGTCGAACTCACGCACGACATCCCACGGGCCGGCGAACGGTCCGAACCAGGCTCGCAGCCCGTCAAAGGACACCGCGAGGCGCCGATCTGCCCGCTCGTCACCGAACCAGACGACACAAGGCGCCGGCGCCTCCCCGTGCTCCGTCACCGCTCCGGTCAGCGGGTCACGGCTGATCAGCTCGCCGTCGAAGGTCGAGAACTCGACAGCGGCTCCCGGGTAGACAACCGCGGCCGGGCAGGTGTCGGCCGAACCGGCGAAGATCGGATCGAGACTGGAGATGCGGTTGGCGATCGGATTGGCGCTGAGGGCGTCGACCACCGCCCGTTCCGTCTCGGGTCCGGGTTGCCGCCGGTGGGCTTCGAGAGCCAGCAGTATGGAGAGGTCGGGATCGTCGACCGCGACGGCGGCCGACCGGCTGATCAGTCCAACGACCTCGGCTTCGGCCGCCGCCGACTGGGCGTCGTTGCGCTGGGTCAGAGCGACGGCCCCGGCGACAAGAGCAAGCACCAGGGCCGCACCGATGCCGGCCACGAGGCCACGGAGGCGGCGAACCCGTCGTTCCTCCTGGCGCTGCTCGGCATCGGCTGCGGCCCGGGAGGTGTCGATGAACTGGCGATCGACGGGGCGCAGCCGGTCATCGGCGGAGCCGACCAGACCGACCGCACCCTCCAGCCTGGCCCCCCGGTACAGGTCGGCCTCCTCCCGCCCACCCTGCGCCCAGGCGTTGGCGGCCAGGGCCACCGAGTCGACCTGCCTCAGTATGTCCCAATCCTCCCGAAGCCATCCGACAACCCGGGGCCACTCCCGCAGCAGTGCCTCGTGAGCCACCTCGACGGTGGGCTCACGGCTGGCGACATCGCGATCGAACGTGAGCAACCGGGCCGCCCCGAACTCCTCCAGGACCCATTCGACCGCCGGTGCGGCACCGAGGTCGGCCGTCGGTAGCCGGCGGCGAAGATCGGCCGCCTCCGCGCCCGGGTTGGTCAATCGCCCGAAGACCCGCCGGGTTGCCGCCCGTCGGACGTCATCAGCGCCGACGTACAAGGATTCGGCCCGGGCGGCCAACGCTCCGCTCAGGCCACCGAGGGCGTCGTAGCAGGCGGTCGTGATCTGGGTTCCGGTTCGGCGGTCGAACAGCTCGCTGAGGCTGTACTGGAGCAGCGGCAGCGGTGATGGCTGACCGACCGTTTCGGCCACGATCCGGGCCACCAGACCGGGCTCGAACCCCACTCCCCGGCGGCGAGCCGGTTCCACGATGACCTGCTCCAGCTCTTCGGGAGTCAGCGGCGTGACGTCGATGGCGGTGTCGGCGAGAATCGGGGCGAACGCCGGGTGCTCCAGGGGTCGATGGTAGTAGTCGGCCCGGAGCGTGGCGACCAGGCGCAGCGGCGACGTCGGGTCAGTGGCAGCGGCACTCAAAGCGGAGAGAAACTCGTTGGCGTCGGAGGTCGAGGCGCTGGTGAACACCTCCTCGAACTGGTCGATCACCACGATCGCCACGTCGTCGTCGGAGGCCAGGCATCGGCGGACGCTGCGGACGATGCCACGGGTGCCGCTCCGCAGCTGATCCAGCAACGACACCGGGGGGTTGACGGCGATGCGCAACAGGGCCGCTTCCAACGACTCGAACGGGTTGGGACCGGGCAACATCGTCGTCGCGAACCAACTCGAGGATCCGGCAATGGCGTCGGCCCGCAGCGCCGGTAACAGTCCGGCCCGGACGAGCGATGACTTCCCCGAGCCCGACGGCCCGACGATCACCAGGCACCGGGCGCCGACCGAGTGGCCCGCCAACCGGGCCACCAGGTCGGCCACCAGGCAATCCCGACCGTAGAACTCGTTGGCGTCGACATCGTGGAAGGCTCGGAGACCTTTGTAGGGGTTGGTGACATCTTTGACCGCGGCGCCGGATCTCACGACCTGGTCGGGCTTCACGTCGATGGCGTTCGATCGGGACTCGAGCGCCAGCAGGAACTCGTCCACCGAGCCGAAGCGGTTGGCAGGCGACGGCGCCATGGCCTTGCCCAAGGCCTCGACGATCAGGGGCGGGACGTCAATCGGAGGCTCGATCCCTCCTGAGACCCCCGGCGACGGGGGAGAGCCGTCGATCTTGCCCGTCGGGAGATGGTCATCGAAGGGAAGCGTCGCGGTCAAGCACTCGTAGAGGACGACTCCGAGGCTGAAGATGTCGGACTCGGGTCCAACGGGCTTGCCCTGCCGCTGTTCGGGAGAGGCATAGGCCGGCGACCCCGGTGATCCCGGCGAACCCGGTGATATGCCGGTCTGGGATGGCGCCCCGGTCCGGGGTGTTGCCGACTCCTTGGCTTGGAAGGCGATGCCGAAGTCGCTCAGGTAGGCGTTCCCGTCGTCGTCGAACAGGATGTTGCTCGACTTGACGTCGCCGTGGACAATGCCGTTCCGGTGGGCGGCCGAGAGCGCCGAGCCGATGTGACGGGCCACGGTCAACGTCGCCTCGACCGTGAGCGGGCTGTCGAAGAGACGTTCCTCCAGCGTGCCGCCGGAAAGCCAGCGCATCACGAGGTAGGCCGAGTCGGGGTCTCGCCAGAAGTCGATCAGCGGGACAACATGGGGATGCTGGAGCCGGGCAACGAGGTGTGCTTCGGTCTCGAAGCGGCGGATGAAATCGGGCCGGGAGGCCAGTTCGGGGCGGATCTGCTTGATGGCAACCTGGCGATCGACCGACGGTTGATAGGCTCGCCAGACGACGGCGAAGGCTCCCGCACCTGCCTGCTCGATGAGCCGGTAGCCCCGCAGGCGCCGGCCCTCGTCTCCGATCTCCAGGGACGGATCTCCGCTGAATATCGCCTGTTCTAGTTCGATGACCGCCGCCGACGGCTCGAGTCCGCTGACCTCGGCCAGGTTCGTTCGATGATCGTCGAGTACCCGCAGCGCCTCGGCCGTCCGTCCGCTTCGGTACAGGGCCAAGGCGTACTGGCGGGCGGCTCGGTCCCGGAGGCCGTGGGTGGCGGTGAAGGCAGCCAGTTCGCCGGTGATCTGGGTGTGGCGCCCTAAGGCCAGTGCGGCCTCCCAACGCTCCTCCTGCATCTCGAGCCGGTCAAAACACAACTGTTCGATCTCCGGTCGAGCCCAATCGAGATCCTCCAGCTCACGGAAGGGGTCGCCCCGCCAGGCGGCCAGTGCTGTGCCGAGTAGACGATGGGCCGTCTCCGGATCGTCCCGTTTCCGGGCCGCCGTTGCGTCCGCCCGCATTTCGGCGAACCACCGGTGCTCGAGCGCTTCAGGCGGTCCGACCCAGCGATAGCCGGCCGACTCCGTCTCGATCCAGGCTTGTGCCGCCTCGGGGAGGGCCAGCCTCAGGCGGGATATATAGGTGCGGATGGCCGGGGCAACGGCCTCAGGTCGCTCGTCATCCTGCCACAGATTCTCGGCCAGCCAGTCATTGCTCACCACCGAGTTCGCGCGAACGACGAGCAGCGCCAGGAGGCGTCGCTGCCTCGGGCCGCCGATGCTGACCGGGTGGCCACCATCGTCCACGGCCATACCGCCGAAGACCCGAATGAACGGGCTCCGGTCTCGCAGCCGGTCCGGCGCTTGCCCTCCCCCAACGAGTTGGGACATACCTTCATTGTCCCCCGGGAACTCGCCGGGTGCAGCAACAAATCCCGGCAAGCGTTCTCGTGTCAACGCTCGCCCGTCTTTTCGAGCCACAGGCTCGACCTACGAAACCCCGCTCCACGTCTGCACGGCAGGGCGGGGTTTTGATGGACCTGTTCAGGTGGCTAGGCGCTCGGTGGGGTGCCCTGAGGCGCAAGGTAGCTGCCACCGAACATCTCTGCATCGACCTGGCCCACTCCATTAACCGCCCCTCGCTCGACCGCCCGGGGTGCGGGGTTCCTGGCGGCCTCGGCTTTCCGGCGGGCCAGGATCGACAGGACGGTGAGGAAG
>JAOTVU010000183.1 GCA_029863385.1 Acidimicrobiia bacterium | reverse complement strand
TCGGCTGGAGAGGCGGGGCTGCTCACGTCGTCTTGGTCCACCGAGACCGGACGACGGCGCCGCACCTACAGCATCAGCGCAAAGGGCCGGAGAGCCATGAGGGACCGCCGGCAGGGGTGGGACGAGTTCAGCGGCGCCGTCGCCCGGGTACTGGAGGGGGCACCGTGGCCGGCCACGAACTGATCGACGACTACCTCGACGACGTCGCCGGTCGCCTGCGGTGGCGCCCCGACGTCGATGCCATCACCGACGAACTGCGGGACCATCTCTACTCGGCGGTCGAGCGCCGAGTCGCCATGGGTTCCCAGGCGGGTGCGGCGGAGCACGAGACACTGGCCGCGTTCGGTCCACCGGGGCACGTGGCGATGGACTTCGTCAGCACCGGAACCAGCGGACTGGCGGTGCCAACGGAGTTCTCCGTGACCGCAGGGCGTCTCGCCCTGTTCGCCGCCGTCGGTTGGGCCCTGAGCTCGGGGCTGATGATCGCCAGCGAGCTGGTGGATCGAGCCACCGGTCAATGGGAAGGTCGGCCCCAGGTCCTGTACCTGGTCGGATCGTCGCTGATGTTGATCTCGGCGGCGCTGACCGCGGTCGTCGTCGTGGCCCTCGTCGAACGCCACGGAGGCCTCGGCATCCTGGGTCGATTGGGGATCGGTCTGGCCGCCCTCGGCGCGGTGGCCACGTTCGTCAGCTGGTTCTATCCCGGCTGGGTCAGCCTCATCGGTCTCGGTGCGCTGCTCATGGCCGTCGCCCTCCACCGGCGATCATTGACTCCGCGAACGCCGGCGGTTCTGTTCGGTTCGGCCTGGCTGGTGGCGGCGGCCGTCACCCTTGTGCTCGAACTGATCGGCGTCGGCACACCGGACGAGTGGGGTGACAATCGCACCGCCCTCCTGGCCGGCCTCGTCGTCGGCTGTGTCGGCTACGCCGCTGCGCTCGTCGGCCTGGGACGGTGGCTGGCCGGCGAGGACGCCATCACCCAGGAGGAGATCCGGGCACTGGCCCTCACCCAACCGGTCGACCACCCCATCTGAAACCCTGAATCAAACCAGAACCCCGAAATTCGCGGCCGGCGTGACACTTGGCGTCACCTGAGCTGCGAATCCCGGGGTTCTTCGGGGTTTTTCCGGGCGGCGTGTTAATGAATCAGGGTCGAACGGCTCCTGTACCATTGCATGCGAGTCCTGGCCATGGATCCCATCGAAGAGGCGTATCGCGCTCATCATCAGCGGCTGTGGAGATCACTGCTCGCCTACACAGGTGATGCGGAGGCGGCCACCGACGCCGCGGCCGAGACGTACAGTCAGGCTCTCCGGCGTGGTGACGAACTCGTCGACCCGGCGGCATGGATCTGGCGCACCGCCTTTCGGGTGGCCGCCGGTCTGCTGGCCGATCGGAGTCGGCAGTGGCGAGACCTCGAATCGGTTGACCTCGACCGGATAGCGAAGCAGGCGGTGGCCGTCGAGGATCCCGAGCTGGTCGAGTTCCTCGATCAGCTGAGGACCCTGTCGGATCAGCAACGGGCGGTGGTGGTGTTGCGCTACAGCGGTGGCTTCACCCCGACCGAGATCGCCGAGCTTCTCGACACCACACCCAACTCGGTTCGCGTGCAACTCCATCGAGCCCATGCTCACCTGCGGGAAAGGATTGACCGCCAATGACCGATGACTCCGACTTCTCCGACCGCCACGACGGCGACTACGACCCGAAGATCGCAGACCGGTTCCGTGTCCTCGAGCGAGTCACACCGCCGGACATCGACCGCCGGACGGTGGTCATGGCCGCCCCCGGCAGCTCGAACGAACCCAACGCGTCCGGGCCCCGCTCCGGATTCCTGCTGGCGGTCGCAGCCTGCGTCGGGGTCCTGATGGTCGGCATCGTTACCCTGGTGGCGATCAACGGCGGCAGCGGCGACCGGCCCGAAACCGACCTGATCGAGGAGGCGGGGGATGGGGGCGAGAACCCCGTCGTCGCTGACGGCGCGTCCGACACCACCGCCGCCCTGATCGTCGAGGGTGACGACGGCGTGCGCTCGTCGACCCGATCGGAGACCGATGAGGCCTCGTCGGAATCGGTGGACGGGACCACCGACGGCGACGCCTCGACCGCCAATAACTCGAATGGCGACGGCTCGAACGGCGACGGCTCGACCGGCAACGCAGCGGGTGGCGGCAATGGATCCGGCAGCGACGGCGACGACGCCGCCGACTCCGATCCGCCAACCTCGGCCAGGGGTTCGATCAGCGACGGGTCCGACGGCCCGTCCGTCACGGTGGGCGACAGTCCAGGTGTCATGCCTGCCGCCGACGGGGATCGCCCCGTCTCGACGTTTTCCACGGCCACCACCGATGTGTTGCCAACGACCGCCGGCGGCTCCGGTGACGCGGCCGCGACGGTTTTCCTCCGAGGCACGGTCACCGAAGTGTTCACCGACTGTGTCAGCCGACTGGTACTCACCGAAACTGGTCAGGTCGTCCAGGGCGGCCCCGTCAGCTGCGACGGAGGATCCTACATCGTCGTCGGCGGCACCCGGGTCTTCACCTCCTCCGGATTCACCAGCGCCGATCTGGCCTTCGACAAACACCCGTCGAATCTCAAACCCGGCCAGGAGGTCTCGGTCACGGCGACGCGGACCGGAGGGCCCGCCGGGCCGCTGACGTTGGCCTGCGACGGCTGCCGGGTTCGACTCATCTGACAGGCCGCCGTTTCGGACTGGCCAAAGATCGGGTCGGCGGCTAGGAATCCGGGGTCGAGATGTCCAAACCGAACAGCTCGGTGAACCGGGCGACGTACTCGTCGTCGTCGGTGATGGCGCCAAGTGCAACCCAGTCCTCGTCCGACACGTTTGGCTTGGCCGCCGTGAGTTCCGGTCCACCCCAGCCGCAGGTCCATCGCAACTTCGGTTCGTCAGTGGTCACGATCTCGTGGATCACGTCTGCCACCTCGGAGGGATGCCCGGGGTTGGCCAGCCCGGCCTGGTAGAACCGGAAGAGGCGACGATACGCCCGCCCATAGGCGCCGCTGTCATTCGGAGCGTCGGTGTTCTTGGCCAGGATCGCGGTGCGGACGACGCCGGGCTCGATCAGGGCGACCCTCACCCCGAACTCGGCCATCTCCTGGGCCAGGCCTTCGGTCAACCCTTCCACCGCCCACTTCGACGCCACATAGGGCGCCTGCCCGACCGCCGCGATGACCCCGGCCACGGAGCCGACGTTGATGATGCAGCCCTCGCCCCGCTCCCGCATCTGCGGGGCCACCGCCTGCACGCAGCGAACGATGCCGTAGACGTTGACATCCATGATCTCGGCGTACCGTTCGACCGGGACCTCCTCGGTCACTCCGTTGCCGCCGACTCCGGCGTTGTTGACCAGCACGTCGATCCGGCCGGCATCGGCGGTGACCTCGGCCACCGCCCGGTTCACCGACTCGGTGTCGGTGACGTCGCACACCACAGCGTGGACCCGGTCCTCGACACCTGCGTCGGCGGCCATGGCGGCCAGTCGCCCCCCCTTGTCGAGCGAGCGCATCGACCCGTACACCGTCCAGCCCTTGGCGGCCAGATCCACGGCGGCCGATCGCCCGATCCCCGAATTGGCGCCCGTGATGAGCGCGATGATTGGAGAGCCCATGAACGGAACTGTAGATCACGGGACGCGGAGGAGCCCCCGTCACGGCAAACAAGGAAACCGTGACGAGGGCTCCCGGGAGCGAGGGGGATGCTCCCATGACCGGGTCGAGACCCGGAGATCAGCTCGGGGCCGAAGGAGCGGTCACCGCCGTCCTCCCGGTCGGTTGGGGGGGCCGGGAACACGCTGCTGGCCGGTGCTCAGTGCGAACACGGATCGGCCGGCGGTGTCCTCGACGCCGCTGAAGCCCTCGAACAGGTTGAAGATGTCCTCCACGAAATCGGGATCGGTGTCATCGGCGGTTCCGAACACACCGTCGTCACCGACACCGGCGATGGCGGCGAAGTCACCCCCGGCGTCCATGACGGCCTCGACCTCGTTGAAGGTCTCCTGATGCCAGTTGCCGATGTAGTGGCCGATCTCGTGGGCGGTGATGTGACCGACCACGAACCCGACGAACGACGCCTTCGACACGCCGTCGGCCAGGCCGTAGGAGTTGATGCTGGCCTCGGTCTCGCCTGCCGGCAGGCTCATGATGTCGAGCAGCACCACCGCCGTCTCCTCGGTCTCGGTGTTGCCCGGGTCGATCGACTGGGCGATACCGATGGTGGGAATCAGCAGCTCTTCGATGGTGCCGCCGATCACGACCCGGCTCACGTTGGGGTCACCCCAGCGGTCGCCGTGGTCGCGGCTGTTGAGGACCTCGACGTCGAACTCGGTACCCCGGTTGGTGGCGTCACGGTCGCCGTTGCGCCCGTCCAGCACCCGGAGGTCGTGGTCGAGCGTCTCGATCACGGCGTCGATGGTGGCGTCGATCACGTCGTCCTCGTCGGCCGGGCCGAGACCCCAGCCGGCCAGGAAGGCCGACAGCGGGGAGAGGTTGGCGTCGACGCCCGTTCCCCACGTGTCGCCGCTGACCGTTGCTCCGTCGAAGTCGAGAAAGATGATCTGCTGGCCACGGTTGCGTTGCGGTGCGAGACCGGAACGAACCACCCGCAGCTCACCCTCGTACTCGGCGATGCCGTCGGTCACGAACACGGCGTGGACCCCGTCGACGGTGGCCACGTGGTCGAACCCGGTGCGCCGGTCGTGCCGTAGCGGTGAGTCCAACGGGTAGATGAAGCTCGGGTTGAACGGCGACGCCGACCGCAGTACGCCGTCGGGATCGATTATGCCCGTGCTGCGAGCGTTGTCGAAGCCACCGGCGATGGCGTCACCCTTGCGCAGGTGCACCAGGTAGAAGTCGGTGTCGACCGGCTCCTCGTCCGTCGCTTCCGCGGCTGCCGCCTCCTCGGCCTCGGCGTTGGCCGCCGCCTTGCGGGCGTCGATGGCGCTCCGGAGCTCGGCCAGCGGACCTCGGGCCCGGAAACGTTTCGACATCGACGCGATGTCGCCGTTTCGTGCCGCTGCCCAATCGGTGAACCCGCCACCGAAGAACTCCTGGTTGGCGTCGACGATGTACATCGCCGCGTAGTCGCTACCGATGTCGGTGTTGGTCCCGGTGGTCGGATCGTTGGGATCCGTCGGCATCGCGCCGCCGACGGCGACGTGGTAGACACCCTCGGCCGGCGTGATGATCGAGAAGAACTCCGAGTCCGGTCCGCACTGGGTCGGGTCGTCCTGCCCACTGGCCAGCAGATTGCCCTCCGCGTTGTAGAAGCCGACGGTCAGCGCACCGGCGTTGGTCGGCTCGAAGAAGTCGCAGAAGTCGACCAGCAGAACCTGATCGGCCGGCAGCGGGCGGGTGGTGAAGAAATCGACGTCGCCGTTCACCTCGGCCTGCGGGCCGTCACCGACGGTTCCGAAGCACTCAGCCACGAAGAGGAAGTCGTCGCCGAAACCGTTGACCGGGTTGGCGATCGGGATGGCGCCGTCGTCCTCGATCGACTCACACGGAGGGATCGGGACGAACACGTCCATGATCACCTCGTAGGATCCGGACTCGTCCGATGGGATACCGCTCGACGGATCGTTGGGGTCGGCGGGCAGGTCGCAGCAGCCCGACACGGCGAGGTAGTAGTCGTCGGTTTCGGTGAACTCGAACTCGAGGAACTCCTCGCTGGTCTCCGGATCGCCCGTGTCCTCGTAGGAGGCCAGCAGGTCACCGGCGCTGTTGTAGAGGCCGACGACCGAGCGCATCGGCTCCTCGAAGGCGAACACGTCGAAGTAGCCGAACGCTCCCGCCTCGACCGTGCCGAGCGAGTAGAAGTCGGAATCGCTGCTGCCCCAGGGGCCGTCGCCGATGATGCCGGAGCAGAAGTCGAAGCCGTTGCCGTTCACGTTGGTGTCGTTGGCCAGCCCGATGCTGCCGTCGTCCTCGCTCGACATACATGGCGGCGGGAAGGCGACCACGAACAGTTCATAGGTACCGGTGTCGCCGACACCCGGGCCACTGGCCGAATCGGTCGGGTCCGACGACAGCTCGCAGCAGCCGGCGATGGCGGCGAAGTACTCGCCGGTGGCCGGGGCAATGAACTCGATCCACGGATCGTCGCCCGGGAGGCCGCCGTCTTCAATGGAAACCAGGAGGTTGCCGTCGGCGTCGTAGATGCCGATGATCGAGCGCACGGGGTCGAGGGAGTTGGAGATGTGCCAGGTGTCGAGGATCAGGACTGTGCCCTCCTCGACGAAACCGTAGGAGTAGAAGTCGATGTCGCCGGAGGTCTCGCCATAGGGACCGTCGCCGATGACGCCGACGCAGAGCGCCACCTGGATCTCGGCGGCGGGGGTGGCGTTGGCCAGGGGGATGGAGCCGTCGTCCTCTGTGTACTCGCAGTCACTGGGGATCGGGTCGCGGATCACGCCGCCCGACAGCGAGCCGTTGATGGTGACGACGCCCTTCTCGCCCGGTCGAGTGCCGAAACGACGGCTGATCATGTCGCCGGTTTCGGGGGTGTCGTTGACGCCTACCTCACCGACCGCCTCCGATTCGGAGACGACCAGCGGCGGTCCGCCGATGTTGGCCTTGCCCCGGGGGATCTGGACGTGATCGGGGAGCTGGGCGGCCACCTGGGTCCACGCCTTCACCGCCTCCGGGTCACGTTTCTCGGTGAACGACAGCCAGGGGTTGGGGCCGAGGTCGTCGAGCCTGGTGATGTCGTCCAACGCCAGCCCCCCGCCGGCTTCGTCGATCTGTTCCATCACATCGGTGGCCGCCTCGCGTTGGGTGGCCAGCTCGTCATCCGCCTGCGCCTGAACCGGTGTGACACCGGCCGCCAGGGTCAGCAGAGCAGCCGAAAGAATCAGCAGTACTCGTTGCATATGAAAGGTTCTCCTCCGTGGTGCTGTACGCCCGCACCACTACCTGGTTGTGACGCCCTCCGACGCCCGATTCCGATCGACTCTAGTAGAGTGCGGCTCCGACGGGTAGTCAGGTCGCCACCCGGTCGATGAAATGATCCCGGAGCGGGCGGCGGCGGATGATCGTCCAAGTGCGGAATAACGATGGTGCCCCCGGCGACCACATCGTCTACACCTGGTCTGAATCCCACACGCATCGGAGGACTCGGCCATGCGCCTCGGCATCAGTATCAACAGCACCCATCCTGATGTGGCGCCGGAAGTCGCCGTGGCCAACGTTCTGGAACGAGCCCGCACGGCGGCGGCCGCCGGGCTCGATCACCTGACCCTCGGCGATCTTCACGCTGCCGGACCGAACTCGAACTACGTGCAGAACGTGCCGATGATCGGGCGGATCCTGGCCGAGTGGCCGTCGGACCGATCGATCGGACTGCTGTTCGTGCTACCGCTGTGGCATCCGGTGCTGGCGGCTGAACAGGTCGGCACGCTCGCCGCCCTGCTCGGACCGGGGGCTCCGTTCATCGTGCAGACGGGCGTCGGTGGTCGGCCGAACGAGTTCGCCGCCATGGGCGCGGAGTTGACCACCAGGGGACGGCGAACCGACGAGGCCATCCGGGTGATGAAAGCACTGCTGGCCGGGGAGCGGGTCCACAGCGAGACCTTCACGATCAGCGGCGCAGCCATCGCTCCTCGACCGCCGATTCCGGTGGAGTGGTGGATCGGCTCGGGCCTTGGCGACCGACCGCTGCAGCGGGCTGCCAGGGAGGGCGATGCGTGGTACGTCGGCCCGGGCGCAACTCCGGCCGACCTGGCGGCGGCGATGCCCCGCTACTGCGAGATGTGCACTCGATTCGGGACGTTACCCCGTATCGCCGTGCGACGCGACATCCTCGTCACCGACGACGACGCCATCGGACTCGCCCGCGGTCGGGAACTCATCGCCGCCGGGTACCGGGGCCTCACCGAGGAGCAGCTGATCTTCGGCGGCGTCGACCGGGTGGCCGAGGCCATCGCTGTGTTGGCCGACATCGGCGCCGCCCACGATTCCGACATCGATGTGGTCGTGCGGACCATGGCCGTCGACCAACCGACGGCGGTGCGCTCCATCGAACTCCTCGCCGACGTCCGAACCCGCCTGCCCTGACCCCCCACCCCTACCGAACTTTTCCGGCCCGTCGACCCACCCGAGGAGTACTTTTCGGTGTTGTCGACCCGTGAGTGGGTCGACAACACCGAAAAGTTCGGAAGGGGGGTGGAAATGCTAGGCGGAGAGTTCGTCGATGGCGGCCAGCAGCAGGGCCACGTTGCGTTCCCGGGCCGTGTGACCCATGCAACCGATCCGCCAGATCTTTCCGGCGAACTCGCCGAGACCACCGCCGA
>JAOTVU010000182.1 GCA_029863385.1 Acidimicrobiia bacterium | reverse complement strand
GAGCAGACGGTCGACGAGTTCCTTCGATCCGCCGAACAGGTCGTCACGCTTGATGGCGTAACCGCCGAGGACGTCTCCCCCACCCATGCGCACGATGCGGGCCAGCTTGTCGAGCGTTGCGCCGCAATCGAGGGCGTAGGTGCAGTAGACCACGGCCTTCTTGCCGTCGATCCGAGGCAGCTTCGCCGCCAATCGACCGGCCCGACCGGGACGCTGGCCGAAGAAGAAGACACCGTCGGTCCAGCTCCCGACCACGACGAGATCGGCGTCGGACAGAGCCTGAAGATCCACTGCGGTGATCGGGCATGCCACCGTCTCCACTCCCGCCGCCGTCAACTCGTCGGCGATGATATGGCCGGCGGCCTTGGTGTTCCCGGTGAGACTCTCGTAGATCACAATCCCGTTCATGACTGCCCGTTCACTCCGTTTGCCGACATCGTCGGCGTGGTCTGGTCCGTGCCCAAGAGTAGTCCGTCCTCATCGCGGCAGCACCGACCGGGCGAACCGAGTTGCGGCGGCCAAGCGCCGTTACCATGGAACCCGATGAGCACCAAGAGCTACAAGATCGACATCACCTACTGCGTTCCCTGAGACTACTCGGCCCGCGCCGTGAGCGCGATCTCCGATCTTCTCACCAACTACCAGCACGTCATCGACGATCTCACGGTCATCACCGGCGACAAGGGCGTGTTCGACGTCGCGGTCGACGGCCGGCTGCTCTACAGCAAGGCCGAAACCGGCCGCCACGCCGAACCGGGCGAGATCCTGAAGCTGTTCAGTGAATTCGTCGGCCCCGACGTCGACGTCTACCCCCGCGACTGACCAGGCCCGGCCAGGGCCGAACTGCGACGGATCGATGCGAATCGAGATCGACGACCCGCTCGATCCCCGTATCGACGTGTTCCAGGGACTTCGCGATCACACGCTCCGCCAAGTTCGGGAGCGACCGGACGGCGACATGGCGGGCGTGTTCATCGCCGAGGGCGACGTCGTCGTGGAGCGAGCGCTGCGGGCCGGCTACCGGCTCGAGTCGATGCTGGTCGACGCCAAGCGGACCAAGCCGTTCCCGGCTGCGATCCCGCCCGACGTTCCGGTCTACGCCTGCGGGCCGGAGGTTCTCGTTCGCATCACCGGCTATCACCTCCATCGGGGCGCGCTGGCCTGCTTCCGACGACGACCACTTCTCGACTTCGAGACGGCGGTGGAAGGAGCACGCACCGTCGCCGTCATGGAGAACACCAACAATCCGACCAACCTCGGTGTCGTCCTTCGCTGCGCAGCCGCCCTCGGGATTGAGGCGTTCTTCATCGACCCCACATGCAGCGATCCCCTGTACCGGCGCTGTGGTCGGGTCTCGATGGGTGAGGCATACTTGCTCCCCTACACGAGGCTCGATCATTTCCCGGAGGGGCTGGCACCACTGCGGCAGGCCGGATTCCAACTCATCGCCCTCACACCGACACCGGACGCCGTCCCGCTCGATGACGTCAAACTGGACCCGGACGATCGAGTCGCACTCATGCTCGGCGCAGAAGGACCGGGCCTGACCGACGGCACGCTCGGAGCCGCCGACCTCCACGTGCGGATCCCGATGGCCGGGCTGGTCGACTCGATCAACGTCGGATCCGCGGCCGCGGTGGCGTTCTACGGCATCGGCCTGGCCCGCAAACGCTGACCGGATCCCACGCGGGGTTCCGACCTGGCTCCCCAACCCAATCCGGGATTGGCAGCGTTCCGGTACAACCGCGGCGCGAAATCCCTGCCAGATCCACGGTTGTCAAACCCCGCCGATCCTGATTGGCAGCGTTCCGGTACAACCGCGGCGCGAAATCCCTGCCAGATCCAGAGGGTCGATCGGCTTGGCTCGTAAACGCTGACTGCGCCACCATGGTGGCCATGTCCCAGCCTCTGACCAGTACCATGCAGCGGTTTTCCCTGAATGTGCCCTACATCTTCCGGCACGGCCGCACGATCCACGCCGACTCGACGATCATCACCTGGACCGACGACGGACCAATGTCGGCGACCTACGCCGAGGTGGCCGACCGGGCCGACCGCCTGGCCGCCGCGCTGACGCGGCTCGGCGTGGGGACCGGCGATCGGGTCGGCACGTTCTGCTGGAACAACCAGCACCACCTCGAGGCCTACATGGCCGTTCCCTCGATGGGCGCAGTGCTCCACACACTCAACATCCGCCTGTTTCCCGAGCAGCTGGCCTACGTGGTCAATCACGCCGCCGACAAGGTCATCATCGTCGACGGTTCGCTGGCTCCACTGCTGGCCAAGGTGCGGGACGAGCTGACGACCGTCGAGCACATCATCACCGTCGGCCCCGGTGAGCTGTCCGGTCTCGGCCCCACCCTCGATCTCGACGAACTCCTGGCCGCCGAGGAGGCGGGCTTCGAGTACCCCGAGGTCGACGAGTGGTCGGCGGCCGCCATGTGTTACACCAGCGGCACCACCGGCAACCCGAAAGGCGTCGCCTACTCGCATCGTTCGACGTTTCTGCACTCGTTCGGGGTCAACGCGACCCGGGCGCTCGGCCTGACGATGGACGATCGCCTGCTCGTGATCGTGCCGATGTTCCACGCCAACGCGTGGGGAATGCCCTATGCCGGTTGGCTGACCGGCGCCGACATGATCATGCCCCAGCAGCACCTCCAGGCCGCCCCACTGGCGGAGATCATCGAAGCAACACGACCAACCTATTCGGGGGCTGTCCCGACCGTGCTCAACGACCTGCTCCACAACCGACCCGACGCCGATCTGAGTTCGGTGCGGGAGATCGTTTGCGGCGGTTCGGCCGTACCGGCCAGCCTCATGAAGGCGTATGACGACGTGTTCGGCGTCACGGTCGTGCAGGGATGGGGCATGACCGAGACGAGTCCACTGGCCGCCATCGCTCGGGTTCCCTCCGGCGTCGATCCGGCCGATGCGATGTCGTGGCGGGCCCGAACCGGCCGAGTATTGGCCGGCGTCGAGGTGCGCATCTGTGACGACGGCGGCGACGAGCTGCCATGGGACGGGGAGGCCCAGGGTGAGATCGAGATCCGGGGACCGTGGATCACGGGCAGCTACTACCTCGACGACGACGACGAGAAGTTCCACGACGGCTGGCTCCGGACCGGCGACGTCGGGTCGGTCGAGCCGAACGGCTTCATCCAGATCTCCGACCGGGCCAAGGACGTCATCAAATCGGGCGGTGAGTGGATTTCGAGTGTGGATCTCGAGAACGAGCTGATGGCTCACCCCGACGTGGTCGAAGCGGCCGTGGTCGGCATTCCCGACGACCGCTGGGACGAACGACCCCTCGCCTGTGTCGTGCTCGCTCAGGGAGCGGAACCCGACCCGGCCCTGCTGCGTGCGTTCCTCGAATCGAAGGTGGCGAAGTGGTGGCTGCCCGATCGGTGGAGCTTCATTTCCGAGGTTCCGAAGACCTCCGTCGGCAAATTCGACAAGAAGGTGTTGCGCCGCCAGTTCGCCGACCACGAACTGGACGTCGTCGAAATCTGATCCATCCGCCCGGAACAGCGGGCGATCGCCTAGTTGGGACCGGTGATTCCCGCGCTGTCAACGAACACGAAGAGAGCAATGGTCAGAAGCACCGCCAGAAGCGCCAGCAGCGTCCACTGGAGGGTGGCCCACCGATTGTGCCGGGCCCGTTCCGATGCCGATCGCTTGGATCGCGTTGCCACAAGTCCCCCTTGCTGGTCGACTGGTTGGATGAAGATCTCAACCATTCAGGGTAGCGAGGGAACCTGCGGACCCGGAACCGTCGGTCAGCCCAGGAGGTCGCGAACAACGTTCGACCACAGGTTCGTGGTGAGCCGTAGCGACTCGACGTCGATGCGCTCATTGTGGCCGTGGAAACGTCGGCTGAAATCGCCGGCCTCCAAATCAGGGCTGAACAGACCGGCGCCGTAGGCGATCGAGCCCATCTGCCGGTAGACCCTGGCGTCGGTGAAGCCGACGCTCATCCCCGGATTCAGGCGGGCTGAAGGGAACTCGGCGGCCACTCCCCGCTCCAAGGCCTCCCACAACGGATTGTCGGTCCGCGAGATCGACGCCGGATCGTTCATGATCACCTCGACGTCGACCTTGTCCCACAGGTCACCCAACGCCGTCTGCAGATGACCGGTGACGGCGTCCGCATCCTCACCGGGCAGCGTCCTGATGTCGACCTCGAGGTCCACGGTGTCGGGAATCACGTTGGTCTTCATCCCCCCACCGTCGACGACGTTGGCCGAGAAGGTCGTGTGGGTACAGGCGTGGAGAAAGCCGGCCGACCCGGCGTTTGGCAGGGCGGCGAGGAGCTCGTCGATGCGCTGCTGGTCGCGGAGCAGGGCCTTCGCCTCGTCGTCGATGTTCATGAAGTCGACCTGACCCGACCACAGCTCGGTGAAAAGGGCGGGTGGCCGGTACTCGGCCAGTCGTTGCACGACCGCCGCCGCTCGGACCAGCGCGTTGTCGGTCCGGAACGGCATAGAGCCATGCCCCGGGGTCCCGGTGACCCGAAGCCTCCGCCACGCCACACCCTTCTCGGCGACGTTCACCGTCACCGCGGGAGAATTGGGCGTTCCCCCATGCAGGCCGCCGTTTTCGGTGAGCACATAGTCGGCCGCCATTGCGTCGCGATGGTTGTCGGCCAGCCACTGGGCGCCATATGCGGAACCGGCCTCCTCGTCGGCGACGGCGAAATAGATGAGATCGCCGCTCGGACGGAATCCCTCCCGGGCAATGGTGGTGAAGGCCACCGCCATCGACGACGTGATGTTCAACATGTCGACCGCTCCCCGACCCCATACCTCGCCGTCGATGAGCTCACCGCCGAACGGGTCGTGCCTCCAGCCGTCGGGGTTGACGGGCACCACGTCGGTGTGGCCCATGAGGCACAGACTCGGAGCATCGGGGTTCCGCCCCTCGATTCGCGACACGATCGAGACGCGCCCCGGGTGGGCCTCGAACCGTTGAACGTCTAGGCCCGACTCCTCGAGCACCGACGTCAACACGTCGGCGTTGCGCACCTCATGGCCGGAGTTTGCGTGACCGTCGTTGACGCAGGCGTTGCGGATGAGTGTCTGCAGCAGTTCGACGGTTTGCGCCGTCATCGAATCCATCATGAGGCAACCTTGTCACGTGCCCGCCCGGAGAGGCCAGCTTTGATGCAAATCCCCGTCGATTTCGGAGGGGTATTTGTTCCCGGCGACAGTCAAGAACGGGCGGAACCTTGTCGAACCTACTAGATTTACGCCCGGTGGGTCCGCGACAAAGGCTGGATTCACGCGACCACCCATGGCCAAAAGCGCTGCTTCGTCTTCCGATCCTCACCATCCGTCACGACCCGAGTTCTATCTGCTCGGGCCCATTTCAGCCTGGATCGGCGGCGCTCCCGTCTCGCTCGGTGGACCACGACAGGCGGCCGTTCTGGCCCGGCTGCTGCTCACCCCTCGCCACGTCGTTTCGCTCGATCAGTTCGTCGACAGCATCTGGGACAGCCGCATCCCCAACCGACCCGACGTCGCCATACGCAGCTACATATCGAACCTTCGCCGGTTGATCGAGCCCGACCGCAAGCAACGGGGCCATGACAGTATTCTCACCAGTGCCTCGGCCGGCTATCGGCTCGACGTCGAACCGTCTCAGATCGACTGGGTTCGGTTCGAGACGGCGGTCAACAACGCCCGCGCAATGCTGCACAGCGGCGAATACGCGGCGGCCACCGCCGAGCTTCGGGAGGCCGGTGCACTGTGGCAGGGTGAGCCGCTGTCGGGAGTGCCCGACTCGGAGTTCTTCTCCGCCCATCGCAACCGCCTGGAGGAGCTGCGGGCCGTCGCACTCGAGTTCATGTACGAGGCTCAGCTGGGTCGGGGTGACCATCTGTCCGTGGCCGCCGACATCGAGCAGGCCATCGCCGGGCAACCGTTTCGGGAACGGTTGACCGAACTCGGCATGATCGCCCTGTACCGTTCCGGCCGCCAGTCGGCCGCGCTGGCGCTCGGCCAGCAATTGCGGCAACGACTGATCGACTCACTCGGTATCGATCCCAGTCCCCGCATCGCCAACATCGAGCTGCAGATCCTCAACCACGACCCTCAGCTGCGGGAGCACCGGCCCGATCCCGGGCCGTCGCGCCGTGCATCGTCGAGAAGCAACGCCGGCTTCCGGTCCGATGGGCTCGACGGGATCAACGGAGCAAACCGTGACGGCGACGACCTCGGCCCCGGCGATCATGGAACCCCGGCGGGCACGCGGTCGGCCCGGAGAACCGGGCAATGGTTCCTGCGGCGGCCAACCGACGGCAGCACCATCCTCGGCCGACACCAGGAGCTGGCGGAGATCGCCGCCCTGCGTGATCGTCTCGACGACGGCCGGATGGCCGTCGCCGTCATAACCGGCGAGCCGGGAGTCGGGAAGACGGCTCTCATGACCGAAGCGGGCCGGATGCTGGCCGGGGATCGGGTGCCCGTGACGACTGCAGTCGGCACCGAGTTCGCCGCTCCGAAATTCTGGCTGTGGCGTCAGGTCATGGCCGATCTGGCCAACCGGAAGCTGGGGCCGCCGGTGGCCGACAGCCCTCGCGATCAGGCTCGGTTCGCCCCACTCCACGCCCTCGGGCCGAACATCGAGGCTGCACTGGGGCTACGGCCACCCACCAGTACGGCCGGCCATGACGACGAGGCCGTGATGATGGCGATCGTCGACTACGTCGGTGCCGTCGGCGAGACCACACCCCTGATCATCGTCATCGACGACCTCCATCGGGCTGATCAGCGATCCGTCGACACCCTTCGGTACCTGATCTCCCGACTCGGGCAGCTGCCGTTGACGGTACTGGTCGCCTGGCAGCAGGCGACGCTACCGCCCGACAAGCCTCGTGGCCTCCGGGACCTCGCCACCCTTCCCCACGTTTTGCGGCTCGGCTTGGCCGGCCTCGACCAGGTGGCCATCACCGAACTGGCGGACGAGGCCGAGGTGCGGTTGGAGACCGGCGAAGCGGATGACCTGCGCGAGGCAACGGCAGGCAATCCGGCCCTGCTCCTCGAGTTGTTGCGCCGCAGGCATTCCGGCGCCGGCGCCGGCGCCGACGGCCACACCGGCCAGCCCCTAAAGGAGTCGGCCGTCGGTCGGATCGACCGGTTGGGCGACGCCGCCGATTGGATACTGGCTGTTGCGGCCACGTTCGATGGATCCTTTGCCCTCGAGTGGGTGGCCGACGTCGTCGAGTCGCCTCCGTCGGATTCGCCGCAGAGTGTCGCTGTCGAACGAGGCCAATCCCACGACATCGTCAGAGCCGCCCTCTCCCACGGCTTTCTCGTCGAGCTCCCCGACAGCGGCTGGTTCGAGTTCCGGCACCGGATCGTGCGGCAGGCGTTGGTCGAGACGCTCCTGGCGGTCGACCGGGCATGGCTGCACGGCCACATCGGCCGACGGTTTCTTGCCGAAGGCGACCGCCTCCGGGCGCTGCATCACCTGGCCCAGGGCACAAAAGCCGGTGACCGCACCGACGCTCTCGACCTGGGTCTCCGCCTGTCGGGGGCCGGCCCCGGGTTCGTCAGCCTCGACGACGAGCACCTGGGAATCTTGGAGTCGCTGGCCCGAGCCGAGATCCACACCGCCGAGTCACGGAAGTCACCGGGGCCGCTCACCTGTCAGGCGGCGATCTTTCTCGGCTGGCGGGCCAACCAGCACGGTGATCGGGCCGCAGGTCAGCGATGGGCCCGGTCCGCGCTCAAACTGGCGTTGGCCGTCGCTGCCCCGCCGGGACCAAAGCCGACGAAGGAGTCGTCGACCGGCGAACGGGACCTGCATCAGCTCGGTGTGGCCGCGTTGAACGTGGCCGGATTCTCCCCGCATCCCCAGCCCGGGGGCCGGCTGGTCATCGACCGCGACCGCGAGACGTTGGAACTCCTCGAACGGGCGGTCAGCGTCCTACCGGCCGACAGTGAGGCACTCCCGGTCCTCGAGATCGAGCTGGAATGGCTCAGCGGCTCGCTGCGGCCGAGCAACGCTTCCCTGAAGAAGGCCAAGAGCCTGGTCGAGCAGGCGAACGGCATCGACAATCGCCTGGTCGCGACCATGGCCACCCAGACCTTTCTTCGCCGCTTTGGGCGGGCCATTCCGACCAGGAACCGTATCGACTACGTGCACCGGGTCCTCGACGAGGAGTCGAACCTGAGCGAACGACTGATGCTGGGCTTCATCGAACATCAGGCCATGCTGGAGCTCGGTCGTGTGCATGAGGCGGCCTCCCTTGTCCGCGGTATGTGGACCGAAGCCAAGACCCTCGGCAGCGACGTCGACATCGGGGCCGCCCGGGTACTCACGATCCGCCACTATCTCTGGACCGGTGAGCTCCACCG
>JAOTVU010000044.1 GCA_029863385.1 Acidimicrobiia bacterium | reverse complement strand
CCAGTGATGTGACGATCACCGGCATCGACATGCACGGATAGGCGAACAGGTAGAAAGTCGAGGTGAGCGCTCCCCGCCGGTGGTCCTCGGCGATGGCGCCGAGGATGGCAAGACAGCCGGCGGTGATGCAACCCGACGCAGCACCGAGCAACATGGCGGCCGGGAGGACCAGCGGCCACCCTCCGGTCCAGAATGCCGTGGTACCCAGCAGGTAGCCCGAGAATCCCATGGTCATGCCGGAGATGAGCGTCGGTGTCGACCCCCAGCGGTTGAGAATCGGTCGGGCGGCAATGGCGCTCCAGGCCGTAAGCGTCGATGCGGCACCGGCGACCTGAATCTCGTTCCCCGGCATCGCCTCGCTGAGTAGGACGGGAAACAGTGCGAAGGACGTAGACGGGAAGGCGAAAACCCAGATCGCGGCCGGAACCACGGTCAGCCAGAAGATGATGCGACCGTTCCGGGGCACGCCGAGGTTTGGGCGGAGTGACGATCGGGAGGAGGTGGCCGGCCGGGTTTCGGGGATCCGCATCAGAAATGGCAGCACGACAAGAGTGAGCACGATGTGCAGGACGAAGGGCGTGACCAGCGGCCACGGTGCCACGAGCTCCAGGACCGACGAGATGGCCGGACCGAATCCGAAGCCGACGTAGGTGGCAAGCGTCGTCCAGACGGCCGCCTTCACCTGCGTGCCGGGCCCGAGCAGTTCCTGGACCCACGCCGTTCCGACGGCCAGAACGGCCCCGACCGACACCCCGAGCATGCAGCGGCCGGCGAGCAACAGTGGATAGGAATCGCGGCCAAGCACGATGAGGAACGAGGCCAGCGCGGCCAGGGCCACGAACGGAACGGTCATGGGCTTGCGGCCGAACCGATCGGCGGCCGGACCGGCGAACAGCAGTGTGGTCAGGATCCCGCCGACGTAGACCACGAAGATGGTTTGTGTTTCGGTCGGCCCCAGGTCCAGACGGTCGCGATAGGCGACCAGAAACGGCGTCGAGACGTTGGTTGCATACGCCGTGAGGAAGATGGCGGTCAACGCCAACCGATGATCGGGGACCGCCCTCTGTGGAGCCACCTCCCGAGTTTGGTCGTCGATCCTTCGGTGCGACGAACCGGGCTGCGATTCGCTCGCGGTCGCGGTTGTGGTCACCGCTTGACCGACAGTCCGAAAGACCGTACATTAGGATGAACGCGTAGTCGATCACTCACTTTCGACGGCGAAGGGGACTCCATGATATTCGAGCAGCACTATCTCGATTGCCTTTCACAGGCTTCCTACTTCATCGGGGACGAGACCTCCAAGCGGGCGGTGGTCGTCGATCCTCGACGGGACATCGCCCCGTATCTGGAGTCGGCGGCCGAGCACGGCATGGCCATCGAGCT
The DNA here is from genome assembly GCA_029863385.1 of Acidimicrobiia bacterium. Classification (GTDB taxonomy): domain Bacteria; phylum Actinomycetota; class Acidimicrobiia; order Acidimicrobiales; family SZUA-35; genus JAHELU01. The sequence goes on along the minus strand of JAOTVU010000044.1, from coordinate 31,565 downwards.
GGTGCTGGAAACCCACTTCCACGCCGACTTCCTGTCGGGTCATCTCGAACTGGCCCACGCCACCGGAGCCACCATCGCCTACGGCGACAAGGCCGTCACCGAGTTCGAGTCCCGCAAACTGGCCCACGGTGAACGGATCAGTCTCGGCGAGGTCGAGCTGGAGATTCGCCACACGCCCGGCCACACCCCGGAATCGATCAGCATCGTCGTCTACGAGAGGGCCGGTGACGTCGAGCCCCACGCCGTGTTGACCGGTGACACCCTCTTCATCGGCGACGTCGGCCGCCCCGACCTGCTTTCCTCCAAGGGGGTCACCAGCGAGGAGCTGGCGTCGCAACTGTACGATTCGCTCAACGAGCAGCTGATGACGCTGCCCGACTCGACGCGGGTCTTCCCGGCCCACGGAGCCGGCTCGGCGTGCGGCAAGAACCTCTCGACCGAGACCAGCTCCACGATCGGTGAACAGCGGGGCCAGAACTATGCGCTGGCTCCGATGAGCAAGGATGAGTTCATCGCCGTGGTCACCGAAGGGCAAACGGCCCCGCCCGCCTACTTCGCCTACGACGCCGTGCTCAACCGCGAGATCCGTCCGATCTTCGACGAGGCCGTGCCACCCCGGGCCCTCAACCTGCACGAGGTGGCGAGGGCCCAGCGTCAGGGTGCGATCGTGCTCGACACCCGAGAACCCGACGAGTTCTCGGCCGGGCATCTCCTCGGTTCGATCAACGTCGGCCTGGCCGGCCGCTACGCCGAGTTCGCCGGCGGCGTGATCCAGCCCGGCGTTGCCATCGTGCTGGTGGCCGGCGAGGGCCAGGAGATGGAGTCGAAGATCCGGCTGGCCCGCATCGGGTTTGACAACATCATCGGCTACCTCGACAATCCGCTCGGTGTCTTCAACGCCAATCCCGACGACGTCGCCCGAGGCTCACGGGTCGACGTGGCCGGCATGCAGGAGGCCATGGAACGACTCGACGGCGTGCAGGTCGTCGACGTCCGCCAGCCTGGTGAGACCGCCGGCGGTGTCATCCCCGGCGCCCACCTCATTCCCCTGACGGCGCTCAACCAAAAGCTGGCCAGCCTCGATGCATCCAAACCCACGATCGTCTACTGTGCCGGAGGGTACCGGTCGTCGATCGCCGCCAGCCGCTTGGCCGCCGCCGGTTTCCACGACGTCTCCGACCTGCTGGGCGGATTCGGGGCATGGCAGGGGGCCGGCGCCTCGGTTGCCTCCCCCGACGGCTCCGAGTTGGCGGCAACCCACTGAAACTCGACCAGACCGTGGGTCCGAACTCGACCACGGCGGCGCCACCGCCGCCGCCTACTTCGGACGACACGGTCCCGACATATGCACTGACCCGATAGGAGACGGCACGACATGACCCGAATGGGTTTCCTTCTCGACAGCGATAGCTGCATCGGCTGCCACGCCTGCACCGTTGCCTGCAAGAGCGAACACGACGTGCCCCTCGGGGTGAATCGAACCTGGGTGAAGTACATCGAGACCGGCACCTTCCCCGACGTGGCCCGCAAGTTCAACGTGATGCGGTGCAACCAGTGCGACGACGCACCGTGTATGAAGATCTGTCCAACCTCGGCGCTGTACCGGGCCGACAACGGTGTCGTCGACTTCCAGGACGAGGACTGCATCGGCTGCAAGTCCTGCATGAACGCCTGTCCCTACGATGCGCTGTACATCAACCCCGAGACCAACACGGCCCACAAGTGCAACATGTGCAATCACCGGCTCGAGGTCGGGCTGCTGCCGTCGTGCCAGATCGTCTGCCCGACCGAGGCCATCAAGATCGGCGACCTCGACGATCCAACCTCCGAGATCAGCCGGATCATCGCCCGGGACGACGTGGCTGTCCGGGCGCCGGAGCAGAACACCAAACCGAAGGTCTACTACCGGGGTGCCGACCAGGCTTCGCTCGACCCGACCAGGACCGCCATCGCCAACGATGGCATGATCTGGGCCGACACCCTGCGGGACCCGAACGGAAAACATCACCCCACGATTCCGGTCCAGGCCGGTCATATTCCGACCCAGACCGACGGTGTGGTGGCTCGCACCGCCTACACCACCGCCCACATGATGACCTGGAAGGAGAAGGTCTCCGGTTACCTCGTCACCAAGGCGGTGGCGGCCGGTGCGATGCTGATGGCCGCTCTCATGGTGCTGCTCGGCCACTCCACGGCCCAAGCGGCCGTCGGGGTGATGCCGCCGATGGTCGCCGGTGTCTTCCTCGCATTGACCGGTGTGCTGCTGATCGGTGACCTCAAACAACCCGGTCGCTTCCACTATCTCATCACCAAGGGCAACTGGTCGTCGTGGCTGGTCAAGGGGGCCTACCTTCTGATGGCGTTCGCCGTCGTCTGCGCCCTGTGGTGGATCGGCGGCCTGACCGAATCGGCCGGTCTGCTGAAGGTGCTGGCCATCCCGGCCGTACTGACGGCGGCCGCCGCCGCCGGATACACGGCGTTCCTGTTCGCCCAATGCGAGGGCCGCGACCTGTGGCAGACGCCGCTGCTGCTGCCTGTGTTGCTGGCCCAGGCCGTCACCGCCGGCGGCGCGGTATTCGGCATAGCCGACCTGTTCATGGACATCCCGTCACCCGCCGCTGTCCGTTGGGTGCTGCTCGGTGGTGTGGCGGCCACGGCGGCGCTGATCGCCGTGGAGCTGACCTCGCACGGCTCGCGCACGGTCGAGCTGGCCGTCGCGGCGATGACGACGGGCCGCTACGCCCAGCAGTTCTGGTGGGGAGGCGTATTTGTCGGGCTCGTCGTACCCGCCCTGTTCATGATCCTCGACCTCGCCGACGGCGGTGTTTCCGGCCCGCTGGCCGCGGCCGCCGGCCTGTTCGCCCTCGTCGGCATGTTCGCCTACGAGGACGCCTTCGTCCGGGCCGGCCAGTCGGTGCCTCTCTCATGACGGCTGTATCGCCTCGTATCTCGCTCCGCTCGCCTGCCTCGTATCGCGCTCCGCTCGCCTGCGGGTCGCTTCGCTGGGCTTCGCCATCCCGTCAGGCGTTTGCCGCTGCTTCGCGAGGCTCCGCAGCCTGGCGGTGTCTTTCGCTCCGCTCGCCTTCGCTGCGCTTCGGGTCGCTCCGCTTGGCTTCGCCGTATTGCGCTCCGCTCGCCTGCGGGTCGCTTCGCTGGGCTTCGCCATCCCGTCAGGCGTTTGCCGCTGCTTCGCGAGGCTCCGCAGCCTCACGCCACCGGCGTTCTGGGGTTCCCAGGGCCCACTTCTGGGTTTCGGGAACCCCAGAACAATGTGTTTCCGTCCGTCTCTCGCCCTTCTCGATTCTTGAGGATTCACCGTGACCGAACTTCGTAACTATCCGCCCCACGATCAGTGGCACGATTGGACCGAACTCGACGCCAAGGCGTGGCCCGAGAAGAAGGACCGGAAGTACACGCTCGTTCCGACCACCTGCTTCAACTGCGAGGCGGGTTGCGGTCTGGTGGCGTACTTCGACCAGGAGACCGACGAGATCGCCAAGATCGAGGGCAACCCCGAGCACCCGGCCAGCCGCGGCCGCAATTGCGCCAAGGGCCCGGCGACGCTCAACCAGGTCTACGACCCCGAGCGCATCCTCCATCCGCTGAAGCGAGTGGGGGAGCGGGGCTCCGGGAAGTGGGAGCAGATCTCCTGGGAGCAGGCGCTCGCCGAGATCGGCGGCCGGATGCGCACTGCCTTCGAAGAAGACCGCCACAACGAGATCATGTACCACGTCGGTCGCCCGGGCGAGGACGGCTACGCCAACCGGGTACTGCAGGCCTGGGGCGTGGACGGTCACAACTCCCATACCAACATCTGTTCGTCCAACGCCCGTATCGGTTACCAGTCATGGATGGGCCACGATCGCCCGTCGTCGGACTTCGCCAACGCCGAAGTCATCATGTTGATCTCGGCCCACCTCGAATCGGGCCACTACTTCAATCCGCACGCCCAGCGGATCATCGAGGCACAGAAGAACGGGGCGAAGATCATCGCCATCGACCCCCGCCTTTCCAACACGGGGGCCAAAGCCGACTACTGGCTGGCCACCTGGCCCGGCACCGAGCCCTTCCTGTGCCTGGCCATCGCCCGGGAGCTCATCGAGGCCGAAACCTGGAACGAGGCCTTCGTCCGTCGCTGGACCAACTGGGAGACCTACCTCCGGCGTCAGCACCCGGATCTGCCGGTCGAGTGGTCGTCGGTCCGAACCGGTCTGTTGCGGGAGTACGCCGACTACACGCCCGAAGCGGCCGAGCAGAAGACCGGTGTCGACGCCGCCACGATCCGGGAGATCGCCGAGCTGATCGGGCGGCACCCGACCAAGTTGGCCACCCACAACTGGCGGGCCGCGGGCGCCGGCAACCTGGGCGGCTGGCAGGTTGCACGCTGCCTGTTCTTCCTCAACGTGTTGACCGGATCGGTGGCCACCAAGGGAGGAACCGCCGGCAACGGCATGAACAAGTTCAGCCCGGCCCAGCCGTTCGGTTCGCAGAAGCTGACCAAGTGGAACGAGCTGGAATGGCCGAAGGAGTACCCGCTCTCGTACCACGAGATGTCGATCCTGCTGCCCCATTTCCTCAAAGAGGGCCGGGGCTCGCTGGAGGTCTACTTCTCCCGGGTCTACAACCCGATCTGGACCAACCCGGACGGCTTCACGTGGATGGAGGCGCTGAAGGACCCGGACATGGTGCGGTGCCACGTGGCGCTCACCCCGACATGGTCCGAGACCTCGTGGTTCGCCGACTACGTGCTCCCCATGGGTGTCTCGGCCGAACGGCACGACGTGCACTCCTACGAGACGCACGCCGGACGCTGGATCGGGTTCCGTCAATCGACGTTCCGGCGCTACGCCGAGATCAAGGCCGAGCGCGACGGCCGGGAGCTCGATCCCCACGTCCCCTCGTACGAGTACAACCCGGGCGAGGTGTGGGAGGAGAACGAATTCTGGATCCACCTGTCGTGGGCCATCGATCCCGACGGATCGCTCGGAATCCGCAAGTTCTTCGAATCCGAGGAGCATCCGGGGAAACCGGTCACCGTTGATGAGTACTACGGCAAGATGTTCTCCGAGAGCGTGCCCGGTCTGGTCGAGGCGGCCGAGGCCGTCGGCCAGACGCCGCTCGAGTACATGCGTGAGCGGTCTGCGTTCGGCGTGCCCACCGACCCCTATGAGCCCTACGAGCGACCGGTCGACGCCTCGGCGATCGAGGGCTGTTCGAAGGACGAGCGTGGTGTCTACATCAAGCCGGGAACGTCCGGTGCCTGGTCGGGTGATGTGGCCGACCTCGGCTCGGTGGCACTGGCCAAGCTGGGTGATGGATCCCCGGCCGTCGACATCGACGGTGAGCTGAAGGAGGGCTTCCCGACCCCGTCGAAGAAGCTGGAGCTGTTCTCGGAAACGCTGGCCGACTGGGGATGGCCCGAGTGCGCAACCCCGGCCTGGATTCCGTCCCACGTGCATTGGGAAGACCTGGACATGGAGCCTGCTCCCGACGGCACCGGAGGGAACGAGCGCATTCTGCTGCCGACGTTCCGCATCCCGACCCTGATCCACACCCGCTCGGCCAACTCGAAGTGGCTCAACGAGATCAGCCACCGCCACCCGCTGTGGCTCCATCCCGAGGATGCGGAGAAGCTCGGTATCGAGGAGAACGGTCTGGTTCGGGTCACCACCCGGATCGGCCACTTCGTGATCGGCTCGTGGCGCACCGAGGGCATCCGTCCCGGCGTCGTCGCCGCCTCCCATCACATGGGCCGGTGGCGGCTGGAGGAGGGCGAGGCCCGCTCCTGGGGCTCCGGCAAGGCGGCGATCGGGAGCTCCCCCAATGCCAACGGGGGAACGACGTGGAAGCTGAAGCGGGAGCACGGGAACGCCCCCTACGATTCGTCGTCGTCGCCCCAGCCCGACGACGACACCCAGCGAATCTGGTGGACCGACACCGGTGTGCACCAGAACGCCACGTTCTGCGTGCAGCCCGACCCGATCTCCGGCATGCAGTGCTGGCACCAGCGGGTGCGGATCACCCCGGCCGAACCCGACGACGAATACGGCGACGTGGTCGTCGACACGGCCAAGTCGCGCGAGGCCTACCTCGATTGGTTGAGCAAAACACGTCCTCCAGAGGGTCCGTTACGCCGCCCGCTGTGGTACGCCCGTCCTCTCAAGCCGGTCGCAACGGCATATCTGTTGCCTCACTGAGCCACTCACCTGAGGATCGTTCCAAGCGAAGGCGGCTTGTTGCTGATCATCGTAAGTCGCGCTCGTCGGTGGTCCTCCATTGACGCCGGTTCGGAACCGGCTGTTCGATCCTGCCGACGGGCCGGGGCCGTTGAGGTCGCGGTCCCTCGGCGTGTCAGGAGATCACCTTCGGCTTGCGTCCTCGTCATTCGCTACGTACACTTCGAACGTACCTAAGTCCGTACATTCGGATGTAGCGGTGCTCGGCTCGTGCGGAGCACCTGGTGGAAAGGATGTGTGTGATGTTCGATCTTCTCCCTGCCCAACTGCCCTGGTGGGTCGTCGGGCCGGGTCTCGGACTTCTGGTGGCCGGATTGTTCCTTGTGAACAATCAGCCGCTGGGAGCGAGCGGGGCCTACGTTCAGACGTCGGGCCTGATCCGCCGCCGACCCGATACAGCCGTCTGGCGCGTCTGGTACTTCGCCGGCATGTTTCTTGGGGGTCTCGTGGTCACCCAGGTTCTGCGGGACAACGCGGGTGGTGATGTCCGGAGCGGCTATGACGCCCTCACCGGTACGTTCAGCATGCCGGTGGTCGTCATCATCATCTTCGTCGGTGCAACCCTGCTCGGCTACGGAGCCGCCGTCGCCGGCGGTTGCACGTCGGGCCACGGCCTTTGCGGCATCTCACAGCGTTCGCCGGCGAGCTTGACGATGACCGCAACCTTCGTCACCACCGCCGTGGTGGTCAGCCTCACCATGCGGGCCGTATTCGGAGGTGCACTCTGATGGCAACCGTTACGGATCGTCCGACGACCGCCCGGTCCTTGAACATCACCGGCCTCGTGGCCGGAAGCCTGTTCGGCGGGCTGTTGGCCGGCGGCCTGCTCCACGAATACGACACGATTCACAACACCTTGGTCCTGGAGGACCTCTACGTGTTCTTCGTGATGGGCTCGGCGATCGCCATCGCCGCCCCGCTGCTGTGGTTCCTCGAACGACGACGGACGAACACGCTGATGACCGGGCTCCTCACGTTGAGCCGCTCGAAACCGGAACGCCACCACGTGGTCGGCGGTGTGTTGTTCGGGGTCGGCTGGGCCCTGGCCGGAACCTGTCCGGCGCCGGCGCTGGTGATGCTCTCATCCGGTGCCTGGTTGGCCCTGGTCGCCATCGCCGGGATCTTCCTCGGGCTCTACATCCGCGAGGTCCAGACCCGGGTCCCGCTCAGCCCAGGCGACAGAGAACAGCACAACCGGCCGGTCGTCGCCGACTTCGGGAAGTAGCGCCAACCCCGACGTAATCTGTGCGCTCCACGCCCCGACTGCGGGGCGGGGAGCGCACAGATCGTAGGGGGCGGACAATCGCTGTACGGTGTCGGCATGGCATCGACGTTCGACCGACTGGAGAGGCCGGCGCTCGGCATGCCCGAGGCTCAGCGGGTCGACACCGAGGCCCACCGGTGACGACGCCGTCCTACAAGCAGGCGTTCGTCGACTTCATGCTCGAAGCCGATGTGTTGCGGTTCGGGTCCTTCGTTACCAAGAGCGGCCGGGAGACCCCCTACTTCATCAACACCGGGCTGTATCGCACCGGGAGCCAGATCAAGCGCCTCGGCGGCTTCTACGCCGATGCGATCCTCGACCGGCTCGGGACCGGATTCGACGTGCTGTTCGGCCCGGCCTACAAGGGAATCCCTCTGGCTGTCGCCACGGCATCGGCCCTGGCCGAGCGGGGCCACGACGTTGCCTACTGCTTCAATCGCAAAGAGGCGAAGGATCATGGTGAGGGTGGAACCATGATCGGTCACCACCTGGGCGCCGGTGACCGCGTGCTGATCGTCGAGGACATCACAACCGCCGGGACGGCGGTGCGCGAGTCGGTGCCACTGCTGCGGGCGCAGGCCGATGTGACGCTGGCCGGTCTTGTCGTCTCGGTCAACCGGTGCGAGCGCGGGGTCGACCAGCGCCCGGCACTCGAGGCGTTGGCCGACGAATTCTCCATGCCGACCTTCGCGATCGTCGACGTGCACGACATCATGTCCCTTGCCGACCTTGACGAAGCGCAGCTGCGGTCGATGCGCGACTACCTGGAGCGATACGGGGCGTAGCCCTCGAATCAGCGCTCGACACCGGTGAAGGCGACGGCGACGTGCCCGGATTGTGGACGGTGGTGGAGCAGGCCCGCCAGTCCGGCGGTTCCGGTGGTGCAAACCGGGATCGACGTCTGCTCCCGAGCGAGTCGGTGGGCGTCGACGATCACCGACTCGGGCACGACCAGCGGCTCGCCGCCGGTCGCTTTCGTCCGCCGCAGCAGCGGAAGCCAATCGTAGGTGACGTCGTCGAGAATGCCGGTTGCGACGCTGGTGGGCTCGTCGTCCCACGGCCACATGAAGTCGGCGGGATGGGCGGCCGCGTCGTCGAAGTCGAACTCGGGCATGAGCCGGTCCCATGCTCGTCGCAACGGGGCACAGCCCTCGGCCTGGACCGGGTACAGGGTGGCGTCGGGAAGACCGAGAGAGACCGACGTCGCCAACGCCCCGCCACCGACCTGGATGTACATCGCGTCGATCGAACCAACCTGTTCGGCCAGCTCCCAACCGAGGGTTCGGCCGCCGTCGAAGGTGGTCGGGGTGTCGGTCCCTTGAACGGTGAACGGCTGGGCATCGGCGCCGGCCGCCTCCTGATAGCGGAGGTAGGCCGGATCACCGGCTTCACCCTCCCGGCGGGGACATTGCTCGACCGTCGCTCCCAGGTGGCGTAGCCGCTGCACCACCGACTCCTCGGCCCACGTCGGCACGAACACCCGGAGTTCCCGGTTGAGTGCCGCCGAGATGACGCCGGCCGCCAGGGCGGCGTTGCCGCACGAGGCGATGGCCAGGGGAGGGCGGTCGCCGGCCGGCGGCGCAAGGCCGAGCTGCTCATCGACGAGCAGGTGGAGTGCCACGCCGAAGAGATGTCGTGCCTTGTGTGATCCCGACACGTTGCCCGTTTCGTCCTTGACGGTGAGGGCGACGGCCGGATCGAGTCCCGCGGCCGAGGCCAGCGCCGTCCCGTCGATCACCGGCGTTACGACGAAGCCATGGCCGTCGATCGCCGCGACCGCGTCATCGAGCGCACCAACGGCCTCGACGAACCACTCGTCGCTCAGGCCGCCGTCGACGGCCCGCCGGTACGAGTCGAGGCGTTCCCGGTATCGGATGAACGGGTTCTGCTCGCCGGGTGGCAAGTCACCGGCCATGTCTGGCGGCGGTTTCGGCGTTGAAGGCCTCGATCATCTCGTCCCAGCGGTCGGGCAGTCCTCGCAGCGACCCCCACCAGGCCTGGTCCCGGCGGATGTCGAAGTCCTCGATGGCGATACCCTGCTGCTCGACCCAGGTGAAGTAGCCGAGATTGAACACCCGGTTTCGCTCGATCGGCCCCATCTCCATCGACCGGACGAAGTCGGTGTCGGTGTCGACCGAGGCCAGATGCCGGTCGAAGACGGCGGCCGCATCGTCCTCGTCGAACCCGGAACCGAAGTGGCGCGACATCACCTTTTCCCGCTCCGAGTTGTAGAGCTCGGAACCGTCGGTGGCCACGGTGATGATCACCTCGTCGGCGCCGAGATCCCACTGTTTGGCCGCGGCGATCGCAGCCAGGGTGTTGCAGATCGACGAGTAGCCCATGTCGACCAGCGCGTCGACCACCGGGACGTCCACCCCCCGTTCGGCCAGGAGGCGGTGGCCGGCGGGCGAATTGAACAGCACGTCGAGCTTGTCGGTCGACTGGTCGCTGATGCCGACCACGAGATCGGTGTTGGTGACGTTGTGGATCAGCGGAATGTGTTTGTCGCCGATGCCCTGGATGTTGTGTTCGCCGTAACCGTTGTAGAGCATGGTCGGACACTCGAGCGCCTCGACGGCGACGATGCGGGCATCTTGTGCGTCCTTCAGGTAGTCCCCGGCGCCGAGGGTGCCGGCCGACCCGGATGCCGACACGAACGCAGCCAGGCGGCCCGGTCGCTCGGCGGTCGCGTGCTGAAAAACGCGCTCCAGAGCCGGTCCGGTCACGCCGTAGTGGCCCAGGTGGTTCGAGAATTCGCTGAACTGATTCAGGATGATGTTCTCCGGATCCCGGGCGAGTCGATTGCACTCGTCGTAGATCTCCTTGACGTTCGACTCGGTCCCATGGGTTCGGATGACGTCGTCGGGATGTTCGATCCACCGGTCGAGCCATTCGAACCGCTCCCGGCTCATGCCCTCGGGGAGCACAGCCACCCCCCGACAACCCATGATCTTCGAGATGGCAACGCCACCACGGGCGTAGTTGCCGGTGGAGGGCCAGATGGCTCGGCCGACCGTCGGATCGAACCGGCCGGTGACGAGACGGGCCACCAGGCACGAGTAGGCGGCCAGCACCTTGTGGGCCCGGATCATCGGGAACCGGTTGCCGAAGGCCAGCACGATGCGGGCGTCGACGCCCGTCATCTCCGACGGCAGCTCGACATGATCGGGAACGTCGACGAATCCGGGGAAGTTGGGCTTGCCCGGTTCGTCCCCGTGGGCGTTGAACCAATGGACCCGGAAGAGGTTGCGGCTGTCGGGGGCGTCCTTGTCGACCGTCGCCAACTGCTCCCGGGTCGACGCAGGGATGGTCGACGGGTCACGCAGCTGGGCGAAGGTCGGCAGGACGATGTTCTGCTCCCGGAAGCGCTTGACGGCGTTGTCGTACGCCTGCTGCCCATCGGGGGCGAAGGAGTCGAACACGGCGAGCGTTCCACCGGGGGAGCGGGTGGAGCTGGTTGGAGTCTGGGGCACGGGTCGTTCTCCGTTTCGGCGGGCCGATGGTCGGATTGTCAGAATGATTCGAGACGGGCGAAGAGGCGTTGCGCCGCTTCGGCCGCTTTGGCCTTGATCTCGTCGCCATCGACCCTGGTCGGTCGGCCGTCGACCCACACGACCTCGCCGTCGACCTCGACTCTGGTGGGTCGGACCTGGGTGGTGTAGGCCAGGCGCCACGGCTCCATCGGTGCGTAGGACCAGGTCACGACATCGCTCCCAGCCTCCGGGAACAGCGACCAGTTCCTCTCCAGCCAACTCCAGGCCACGTCGGGTCCTACGGTGACATCGACCTCCCGGGTCTTCACGAAGGCCACCCGGAACTCGTCGAGCATGTCGGTGCCGATGCCGTCGGTGCCCAGCGCGACCGGGTTGGTGAATCGTCGGGGGTTGGCGTAGCCGACCGCGTTGTTCATGTTGGATCTTGGGTTGTGCACGATGGTGCCCGCCAGTCCGTGGTCGTCGGGCAGGTGCACGCCATGGATGAGGAGCCACCGGTCGTTCGTGTGACCCTGCAGCCGGCGCCAGGTGTCGACCTCGCCCTCGGCCACGTGCACGTGCACACCCACACCGTGGCGCTCGGCCAGTTCGGCCGCCGCAGCGATGGTGTCTGGTTCGCACGTGAAGGCGGCGTGGAGGCCGACCATGCCTCTACCTCCGGTGGACAGGAAACGATCGTTCTCGGCCAGACCGGCCGCTGCGCCTTCCGGGCCGTGGCGGTCGGTGATGCCGTAGGCGCAATTGACCCGGACGCCGACCTCGGCGCAGGCATCGGCGATCACCGACAGCGAGCCCTCGATGGCGTTCGGTGACTCGTGATGATCGATGATGGCGGTACAGCCCGACTCCAGTGCGGTCAGCGCCGCCAGCTTGGCCGACCACTCGATGAGGTCGAGGTCTAGGGCGAGGTCGAGCCGCCACCACACCAACTCGAGGATCTCGGGGAACGACGTCGGCGTACGGGGCGGAGCGGGCATGCCCCGAGCCAGCGCGGAATAGAAGTGATTGTGCGAGCAGACCAGACCCGGCGTCTGGTTCGGAGCGAGCTCGGGTCGGTCCTCGGGCTGGGTCATCGTGGTCAGGGTAGCGCTCGTTGAACTTCTTGTTGAAGCGCCGAAGCGGGCGCCCGCCCTGTCGGACGATCGCCCCCGTCGACGGCGACTGCTGCACCGGTCAATCGCCGGCCGCCGTCCAGGCCTCGGCCCGTTCCCGGTTCTTCTCGTTGGCCATCGGCAGTTCGGTGTGCCACGTGCCGGTGGCCTGCCGTAACGCCGCGGCCACGGCCCCGGCCGTCGGCACCAGACCGATCTCGCCCACTCCCTTGATGCCGTAGGGCGAGTTCGGTTCCGGTGATTCGACGAGGATGACGGTCACCTTGGGCATGTCCTTGGGGCGGATGATGGCGAGGCTTCGGAGCGTGTCGTTGATCGGGCGACCGTCGGTGTCGCACGGAAACCCCTCGGTGAGGGCGTAGCCGAGGCCCATGTGAACCGCTCCCTCGACCTGCCCCTCGCACAGCAGCGGGTTGACGGCCCGTCCAACGTCGTGCGCCGCCACCACTTCCTCCACGTCGCCGGTCTCGGGGTCGGCGATCACCAGCTGGGCGGCGTAGCCGAAGGTGGAATGGATCACGGGGTTCTCGACACCGTCCGAGAGCGAGTTGGTCCAGTCGACCCGGTATTCACCCTCGTAGTCGACGCCGACCCGACAGCCATCGGCCAGAGCCTTGCGGCAGGCGTCGGCCACCGAACCGGCCCCCATGAGCGTTCCTCGGCTGCCGGTGGTCTGCCCGGCGCCGAGCTCCCGGGTCGAGTCGACGATCACGTCGATCCGTTCGGCGTCGACGCCGAGCTCCTCGACGGCGACCTGCAGGGCCACCGTGTGCACGCCCTGGCCCATCTCGGTCCAGCAGTGGCGCACCTCGACCCTCGGTCCGGACCCGTTCGCCGAGCCGTCGTCGGAAACGAAACGCACGACGGCGCGGGCGATCTCCTTGAATCCATTGCCGAGGCCCGAGTTCTTCAGGCCGAGACCGAGGCCGACCGCCTTGCCCGCTGCGACCGCCGCGTCATGATGCGGCTTGACCGCATCGAGGCAGGCACGGGCTCCGAGACAGCCGTCGTCCATGATCTGACCGGGCCCCCACACCACGCCGGGGGTGATCACGTTGCGGTTCCGCATCTCCCAACCGCTGATGCCGACCTTTTCGGCCAGGCGGTCCATGATCCCCTCCATGGCGAACTGGGCCTGGTTGGCCCCGAAGCCCCGAAAGGCGCCACACACCGAGTTGTTGGATCGGGCGGCAACGGCCTCGACGTCGATGTTGGGGACGACGTAGGGTCCGGAGGCGTGGCCCGCGGCCCGCTCCAGCACCTTCATGCCCACCGACGCGTACGGGCCGGAATCGCCGATCATCCTGATGTGCAGAGCCGTCAGGTTGCCGTCGGCGTCGCAGCCGGCCCGGTAGGTCATGCGAATCGGGTGGCGCTTGGGGTGGACGAGGAGCGACTCCTCTCGGGTGAGCGTGGTCCGAACCGGCCGCTGCAGCAGCCAAGCGGCCAGCGCCGTCTGGCCCTGGTTCGACATGTCCTCCTTTCCGCCGAACGCGCCCCCGTTGGAAACCAGTTCGGTGACGATCACCTCGGGGTCGACGGCGAGAATCCGAGCGATGTCGTTGCGGTCGTCCCAGATGCCCTGCCCGCCGGTGAAAACGAGAAGCCGATCGAAGCCGGCGGCGTCACCGGGCCGGGTGGTCAGGGGAAGCGGCTGTCCGGCCGGGACCGGGACGGCCAGGGTCGATTCGGGTTCCAGAAAGGCGTGTTCGATTCGCTGGGTCTGGAAGGTCTCGGTCACGGTGTAGGCCGACGAGGCGAGCACCGCTTCGGCGTCGCCACGCCGGTAGACCGAACGCGACAGGACGTTGCCGTCCAGCTGCCACACCGCATCCTCGTCCGATTCGATGTTGAGGACCGGATTGGTCATGGGTGGCAGCACATCGTAGGTGATCTCGATCTCGGCTGCGGCTCGTCGTGCGGTGAACGGATCATCGGCCACGACCAGCGCCAGCACGTCGCCGAGATAGGACGTGCGGCCTCCCACCGGGATGAACACCGGCCAGTCCTTGTGAATCAGGCCCGTCCGTAGTTCACCCGGAACATCGGCTGCGGTGATCACCCGCTCGACGCCGTCCATGGCCTCCGCGGCCGACGTGTCGATCGACAGCACGTCGGCCCTGGCGTGATCGGCCAGCCGCACCGCTCCGTGCAGCAGCCCGGTCGGGGACATGTCGTCGATGTAGGGCCGCGAGCCCAACGTCAGCGGTTCTGCTTCGTACTTGACGCCGCGGGAGCCGATGCCCTTCGGATGGACCGCCACCGGAACCTCACCGGCGGCCAGGTCCTCGATCGCGTCGAGGATCTTCACATAGCCGGTACAGCGGCAGAGGTGGCCACCGAGAAGACGGGCGGCGTCGTCGCGTTGGAGCTCGGCGCCCCTCTTGTCGATCATGGCCTTGGTCCGCATCACGATTCCGGGGGTGCAGAAGCCGCACTGCAGCGCACCGTGGGCGGCGAAGGCGGTGGCCATGGCTGCCGCCTCGACCGGATCGAGTCCCTCGACGGTCAACACCTCGGCTCCATCGACCTTGGTCATCGGCGTCTGGCAGGCCACCCGGGCCTTCCCATCGACGATGACCGTGCAGCACCCGCACTGACCGGAGGGCGCGCACCCGTCCTTGGGGGAGATCACGCCGAGTTCGTTCCGCAACGCAGCGAGGAGATGCTCGTGACCATCGGAGGCCGAGACCGGCCGGCCGTTGAGGATGAAGTCGGTCATGCGGGCGCGCCTCACTTGCTGATGGAGCCTCTGTTGAGCCTGGGGTTGTCGACGGTGGCTACGTCGGCCCAAGATAGTGCTCCGCTGAACAATTTGTAAAGCTGCGAAACTGAACGGTCGGGATCGACGACCCGGGTCGTGGCCTGCAGGTGGCGGAACGGCCCGGTGATTCTAGAATCGGCCCACCGACAAGCGATCGAGCCCCGTCCGCTCGCGCAACCACCTGGAGGCTCAATGACCGACGTCCAGTCAGCACTCGATCTCAGCGCCGACGGCTACGTCATCGCCGACCGAACCCATCATCAGCGGGTGAGGGCAATCGCCGATGCGCTGCTTGCCGCGGGAATGACGGGCGACGAGCTGACGTCGCTCGGGAACGACGAGACCCAACCGCTCGACGTGCGCGTCGCCACCCGGGTGGCGGCATCGAGGCAGCGGATCGCCGACGGCGTGCCCCCCTTGAACGTGGCCGTCGTCATCGCCATGTGGGGCGAGCAGCGTCGCCTTCGACCGCCGAGCGATGACAACCCGACCGGGGAGGATTCCCTCCACGTCAAGCTGGATCAACTGGAATGGCTGCTCGGTGACTCGCCGGTGAGCTGGCGGCTCTACGTCGTCGACGACGGTGATCCCGACGATTCCGCTGCAGTGGCCGCCGAGCGGGCGGCCCTCCACGAATCGGGTGAGCGGGTCACCGTGCTACGCCTTGGTGACGTCGTTCCGGCCGACGAGGGCCCACTGGCCGGCCTGGCCTCCGTCGACGATTCACGGAAGGGCGGAGCCATCGTGTACGGTTCGGCCACCGCTATGGCAGACGGCGCGGACGCCGTGGTCATGACCGACGCCGACAATTCGGTCGACCTGGCCCAGATCGGGCTGTTGATCGGCGGCTTCGTCGACGGGGCCGACGTCGTGATCGGTGACCGTAAGAGCTCCGACTCGGTCCTGGTGAAGGCCGAGGCCCGGTGGGGCCCGGGAATCGTGGCGCTGCGCCACATGCAGCGGATGGTCGGTCGGCAGCTGTTCGATCGAGGGCTACGTGACACCCAGGCCGCCTTCAAGCTGTACGGCCGGCAGGCCCTGGAGCCCATCCTGGCCGCACCGTCGACGTTCGGCTTCTCCTTCGATTCCGACTGGCTCTACGCCACGATCGCGTCCGACGGCGTGATCACCACGGTTCCCTTTGCCTTCATCGACTCGTTCGCCGAGTCGGCTTCGATCACGCAGGGCCCGATGACGACCTGGGAGTCACTGCTGCGGGGTCTGGTGGCTGCGGCGCGGGCCCGAGGTGTCGATCACGACGTCGAGATGGCACGCGTCGTCGACGAACTCGCCGACGCCGGCACCCTCGAACGGGTCGTCGCCGAAGTTCCGCCTGAGCTGGAGGGGATCGATCCCCGCCGGCTTGGCGACCCCGAGGTCATGTCCCCGTCGGCCATGAGGTCCTGGATCGAGTCGCTGTAGCCACGCAAGGTCAAGAGCCGATGCCGGGTCACAGCGGCGATCAGCCCCGTTTGGGAAATGCCACATCGTCGAGGAACCAGTCGACGAGTCGCCGGCAGGCGGCACGGCTCTGCGACTCCCGTTGTCTGGTCTCCGCCGACAAACGCACGGGATCGATGCCGTGCCGAGCGAGATACGCGGGTGCGGACGCCGAAAGCCAGCCTTCCAGCATTTCGACCGTGATCTCGGGGTGGAACTGGGTGCCCACCGATCTGCCCAACCGGAAGAGTTGCTGGCCGGCCGGTGACGTGGCCAGGAGCTCGGCCCGCGACGGTGCGTGAAAACGGTCGTGGTGCCACTGCATCCACGGCCCGGGCCCGATCGGCGTTTTGAGGGGGTCCGTTGCCTCGACGTGATACCAGCCGATCTCCGACGTCGGTGACGGTTCGACGACGCCCCCAAGGGTCTCAGCCAGCAGTTGACCGCCGAAGCAGATCCCCAGAATCGGTTGGCCTCGTCGATGACTGGTGGCCAGGGCCTCGAGTTCATCATGGATCCAGGAGCCGATCTCCTGTTTGCGGGTGAGGGAGCGCACCGATCCCATGACGACAACCAGATCGAACCCGGCGAGATCCGGAAGGGGGCCGGTCGGCTGATCGGGCCTGCTCGGATCCTCGGTGATGAGGTGTTCGGAGACGTCGAAACCCCTGGTGGCCAGATGGACGCCGACCTCACCGGTCGGACCGTCGGGCTCATGGACAAGCGCCATTGCCCTCACCGGTTCGTCAGCCCCTCTCCATCGGTGCCGATCCAACCTCGACTCACCCGTCGAAGTCTACGGCCTCACCGCCGAGTGGACGGGATCGGATGCTTTCCGTGCCGGGCCGTCCTGACCCGGCGAGGCTCGGATCGAGGTCGTAGAATGGAGCGAAGGCTCTCGCAAGCGGGTGCCAATCGACGATCCGGAAGACGGAGGGCCTCACTCGGCCTGGCTGATCAGGCCTGGGTACGCACAGGAATCAATGTCCCGCGAACACGACGGTAGATCTCGTAGACGACCGAAGGAAGAGACGCGCCGGGACATCCTCGACACCGCTCTCCAGATGGTGATCGACGACGGGGCGACCGAACAGATCGATCTTCGTCTGTCCAGCGTGCTCGATCACATGGGGCTGACGTCCGGAGCCGCTTACAACATCTGGTCTTCACAGGGCGCGTTCCAGCGTGACCTGGCCCACCATCTGATCCGCGAGTACTCATGGGCCGGGCCTGACCAAAACGAGATCAAGCTCGACTTCGATGCCGGGCCGACCGACGAGATCCGGCGCCTGGCCGAGTTGTACCTCGATTCGCTGACTGACGAGACCCAGTTCTACCTCACCCTCCGATTCTGGGGGATCAAGAACCCCTCAACCGAGCTGCTCGCCTCGGTGAAGGACGGCTACGCCGACAACCATGACCTGTGGCGGTTCTTCTACAGCGTCGGGTTCCAGTGGGCCGGACTTCGAGTGCGCAAGGAGTTCACCCTCGATGACTTCGTCGTCATGGCGACCATGGTCACCGAGGGGGCCGCGCTCCGGCATCGGTTCGAACCGGAACGTCTCCTCACCGAGGAAGGCTGCAACCTGTACAGCGAGGCCCTCGTTGCCCTCGTCGCCTACTTCACCGAACCGGTCGAGGCCGAACGCGACGAACTCACGCCACCAGATTGAGGCGCCAACCTCGCCGCCGACGGGTGGCGTCGAAGACCGGAGCGAACGTCGGGCGAACGTTCGAAGTCGACCGGTAGCACCAGTCCGGCGTGATCTCGTGCGATGCCGGGATCGAGGCGGGCGAGGAATGTCGTCACCGACCCGTGGACGCCGTACGCTGCGGCTTGGGGCAGCGGATTCGGCCACTCCCCGCTTGCGGCCCGTCGCCTCCTCAACCGGAGTTCCAGCAACTCGGGGCGATGGCGGAGGCTGTGGTCGATAACGTCGGCCAGCACCGGCGCGTCCAGTTCGACCCGCACCCCGGCCGCGGCGTAGAGGCGGAAAGCGAACTCGGCGCAGTGCATTCGGGTAGGGCCGTCGGCGATCAACCGGAACTGATACCGCACGATGTGGCCTTTGATCGACGGGGGTAGTCCGGCCACGAGGCGAGCCGCGGCGCAGCAGAAGCCGAGCACGATGGCTCCAACCGATGGATACGTCGGTGAATGTTCGACCAGATGATCGGCCGTCCGACAGAGCCGTCCTATGTCGATCGAATTCGGTCGGACCGCCCGAATGCCGCTCAACCGGGACGACCTCTCGTGCAGGTCCTCGTAGCTCAGCACGACAACACCCTCGTCGTCCTCGGGAGGGGTCAGCGCAATGTCGGTGGCCTGAATCAGGTGCCCATCGCGAAGGACCACCATGACGTGGCCAAAGCGGCTCCCGGTCGCCAGCTGGGTCACCTCCGAGAAGAAGTTGGGGCCCCCGGACAGCAACAGGTCGCCGGGCTGGAGCAGGTCAAGGAGCTCACGTGGCATCGGCATCGAATTGGCTTGTCTCCTTTCGATCGGATCTGTCTGGTATGAGCGCAGATATGACGACGTTGGACGATCGTATATACATCGTCAAAAACTGGACCGTTTCATGGTTCAAACGACAAGAAGTATGCCGAAGAACCGAGATGAACACGCCGGGTTCGAATCAGTGATCACGAGGATCGGGATTCGAGAAATCGCCGAGCGTTTCGCTTGATTCACCCCGTTGAATACAACAAGTATCCCAAGTGCCGAGATGGCTGGTCAAGGGATTTACGCTCGCTCAGCTCGGCTCTTCAACACCCTTTTGGCCGGTGATTCGGCCGTACATCTCCGGGCGACGGTAGCGGGCGAAGTCGAAGAGTGTTTCCTTGTAATGGCGGCACCAGTCGAGGTCGCAGTCGGCCACAATGAGCTCGTCGCCGGCGGTCACGGCCTGGGCCGCGATCTGGCCCGAGGGCGCGATGATCGCCGACTGAGCGAGTGACTCGACGCCCTCCTCCGTGCCGCCTTTGGCAACGCCGACCACCCAGGTCCCGTTCTGGTAGGCCCCCGCCTGCATGCACAGATGATTGTGAAAGGCCTGCAGCGGATTCTGAGCCGGATCGGGGGCGTAATGAAGCGGAGTGTTGTAACCGATCAGGATCAACTCGACTCCTTGGAGACCCATCTCGCGATAGGTCTCCGGCCAGCGTCGGTCGTTGCAGATGGCCATGCCCACCAGGCCACCGAACGCCCGCCACACCGGGAACCCGTCATTCGACTCTTCGAAATAGCGTCGCTCCAGGTGTTGAAACGGACGCAACGGTTCGTCGTCCTCGTGTCCCGGGATGTGGACCTTTCGGTACCGCCCCACCGTGTGACCGTCGCGGTCGACGAGAATGGCGCTGTTGTAGCGATGGCCGTCGTCGGTCAGCTCCGCGTAGCCGAGATGCACGCCGATCCCGTGGCCACGTGCGGTGTCGAAGAGCACCTGGGTCTCCGGGCCGGGCATGCTGCGTTCGAAGTAGTGGTCGTGGCCGCTCGGATCCTCGGTGTACCAGCGGGGAAAGAAGGTGGTGAGGGCCAGCTCCGGGTATACGATCAGCTCGGCTCGCCGTTGGGCCGCCTCATCGAGCAGGGCCAGGAGCCGGGTCACGACATCGGACCGTGACTCCTCCCGGCCGATCGGGCCGAGTTGGGCCGCTGCCACTCGAAGCACTCGCTTGGTCAACACCACCTCCGGTCCTACCCGTTCTCGTGTCTGGTCTTGCTGTTGGATCCTGCGCCGTGACCGTGCTGCAGGTCACCCCTACATGTTCGGCAGGGGGTTCCCCGCCGTCGATTGGAGCAGACGGGCGACGACGGTTGTCGCCTCGGCCGAGGAGTCGTCATCGGTCCGACCCACGACCGTCCCATCGGAGCGAAGGAGAAATCCCTGACCGGTTCGACCCGTGAACACTGCTTCGTCGGTGAACAGGCGCGGTTTCACCATCGCCGGGTCACCATCCTCCGGGCAGAAGGTCATGCAGTTGCCACACTCGTTGCACAGCTCCGACCACACCAGGTACTGCTGGCGCCCCTCCTGGCCGTCCAAGCTCGAGATGGAGAAAAAGGCGTCGTTCGGACAGACGGTGATGCAGAAGTTGCAGGCGACGCAGCCGAACATCTGGAGTTCGTTGTCGACCTCTCGGGGAAGCTTGGCGTTGCCCGCACGGGTGTACGGGTCGATGCCGTCGCCGCGGATGAACGCCACGTGTTGATCGACGGTCGCCCGGTGACCGGCGGCGATCGCCTCCCGCTGCCGGGCCGCCCGCCAGTCGCTGAGGTTGGTCGTCCCCGACTCGGCGACCGTTGCGGTCAGTGCCTTGAGCATCGGGGCGAGGCGACCGTAGCCACCGGGTTTGAGGAGGTCGGAGCAGATCGTGGCTGGATTGACGCCCATTGCCAGGGTTTCGGCCAGGTTGTCCTTGCCGACCCCCGCCGAGAAGCTGACCATCACATCGCCGTCATGGCCGGGGATTGCGAGCGCCCCCGGGAGCGCATCGGCCAAGGTTGCGAGCAGGGTCGAAGCCAGCACGTGAAGCGGCGGGCCCGAGAGATACATGGTGTCCTCGGGCATCCACTGCTTGGTGTTGTTGACGACCAGGGTGTTCGTCAGCTTGATACCGAACCGATGGCCTCGGGCCTTGGCAAAGTCGTTCAGCTCGCCGATCAGTTCGATACCCCGATCGAACTGCAGATCCTCTGCAAATGCCGACTCCTTCACCTCAACATCGTGGTAGCCCAGCTCGTCGTTGACGATCGACCGGACATTCTCGTAACCGAGCAACGTGGGGTTGAGCTTGACGATCACGTCGAGATCGTGCTCATCGATGAGATGTTTGGTGATCTGCTCGATCTCTTCGGGCGGGCAGCCGTGAAAGGTCGAGAGCGTCAGCGTGTCGGAGAGGCCTGCGCTGAACTCGAGATCCCGATACTCGGCAAACGGTTCGGGAATCTCGGCCCGCAGGCGGTCGATCTCGGCGGTGGCATCGCGCATGCCGACGATGAATTCGGCCACGCGAGGATTGGAGATTCCGGCGAGATCGTAGCCAACCGACATGTCGAAGACGTGCGGCCCCGGGGTTCCATCGGTACCGGCCACATGTTCGAGAACGGGCTCCCATTGCGACAGGATGTCGAGCAACATCGAGGCCTTCACGTACTCGGTGAGGCTCTGGCCGAGAGTCAGCTCCTGGCTCCATTCGATGTTGTATCCGATCGTCTGCATGTCGATGCAAGGCCGGGCGATCTCGAGTTCATCGAGGATCTGAACGGTCTTCAACTCGAACAGCCGGGACCCGCCCAACCAGGCGAGCACGATGTTCTGCGCCAGTTGGGAGTGAGGGCCAGCGGCCGGACCGATCGGCGAAGCGGCCCGGCGGCCGGCGAAGCTGAACCCCAGGTCGATCTCGGGGTCGGGCCGCCAGAAGCGCCCGGTCGGGAGGTCGAAGATGCGATTGCGGCTTTCGAACTCGTGGGCCACCCGCCCCAGGAGAAGACGCAAGCTCATCGGGGTTAAAGGGGCGGTGTCGCCGACGTGTGCGTGACCAGGGTGATTCGTGTGCAGGGCGCGCTGGGTCACGAGGCCAACGTAGCTGTCCGTTAACATTCTGTAAAGCAGTGATCGGCGGTCGGCGGGCTCCTACGAAGGCGTGTCCCGGCCTACACTGGCGCCGTGCCAACCACCGGATCGCCGAGTGGCCGCCGGAGAAACGTGGCGGCATCTGAGAAGGCCGAATCGACCGCGGCCAGGTCCGCTTCGAGCCGGACGTCGACAGGCCGCCGATTGGCGAAAGGGGCCACGTCCGGGAAGGCTGCCACAGAAAAGTCGGCTGGATTGAAGTCGGCGAAGAAGTCCGCGGTGAAGAAGTCCGCGGCGAAGAAGTCCGCGGTGAAGAAGTCCGCGGTGAAGAAGTCCGCGGCGAAGAAGTCCGCGGCGAAGAAGTCCGCGGTGAAGAAGTCCGCGGCGAAGAAGTCGGTCAAGAAGACATCCTCGAGGAAGGCCGTCGCCAAGAAGAAGCCGACGAAGAAACGCTCCGCAAAACACAAGCCGACGACGATCACCCGGCGGGTATCCCGAAAGAGGCCCAACAGGCGGGCGAAGCGGGCCAAGCCACTGATCGGCTGGCGGGAGTGGGTCGTTCTACCGGAGTTCACGGACACGCCGATCAAAGCCAAGGTCGACAGCGGGGCCGTCACATCCTCCATCCATGCCTTCAATTTGCAGATCAGCACCGACGGCGGCCAGACGACCGCCCGGTTCGGTGTTGCTCCGAAGCAGGGGTCGCATGCGGCCAAGACGACCGTCGAGCATCCCATCGTCGGATTCAAGAAGGTCCGGTCGTCCAACGGACAGGCCGAACTGCGACCCGTCATCCGAACCGTCGCCGTCATCGGCGAGGAGAATTTCGAGATTGACATCACGTTGGCCTCAAGGGACGCGATGGGATTCCGTATGCTGTTGGGAAGAAGAGCCGTGCGCAACCGATTCGTGATCGATCCCGGGCGTTCGTTTCTGCAGCCGCCCCACTCGGACGGCATCCGGCCCGACGACGACTGAGAAGGGGGTGAACGAGCCGCCATGAAGCTTGCCGTGCTATCGCGTCAACCAAGGTCCTACAGCACGCGGCGGCTCATCGCGGCTGCTCACGAGCGGGGTCATGATGTCGAAGTTCTCGACACGCTGCGCCTCGCCCTCGACCTCTCGGGCGATCATCACGACCTCCTCTACCGCGGCGACCAGGTCGCCGACTACGACGCCATCCTGCCGCGGATCGGCGCCTCCATCACCTTCTACGGCATGGCTGTGGTCCGGCAGTTCGAGCAAATGGACGTCTACACCCCGACCACCGCCGACGCGATCGCCAACTCCCGCGACAAACTGCGGTCGATCCAGCTGCTCGCCCGTAACTCGATCCCGATTCCCGACACGACGTTCGTGCGCGACCGGGGCGACGTGCGGCCCGCCATCGAACGCGTCGGGGGAGCGCCCGTGGTCATCAAACTGTTGGAGGGCGCCCAGGGCATAGGCGTTATTCTTGCTCCCGAGGCAAAGGTGGCCGAGACCGTCATCGAGACGCTCCAATGGACCAAGCAGAACGTCCTGATTCAGCGCTTCGTGTCCGAAAGTCGTGGCCGTGACATCCGGGCCCTGGTGGTCGGCGACCAGGTGATCGCCGCCATGCGCCGGATCGGCAAGGGCGACGAATTCCGGTCCAACGTTCACCGCGGCGGGCGAACCGAGCCGGTCGAACTCGACGATCGCTCGAAGAAGATCGCCGTCCGGGCCGCCCACACCATGGGGCTTCGGATCGCGGGCGTCGACATGTTGGAGGGAGCGAGCGGTCCATTGGTCATGGAGGTCAACTCGTCACCTGGATTGGAAGGCATCGAGGGAGCCACCGATCTGGATGTCGCCGGGGCGATCATCGACTACGTGGCCAGCCAGGTCACCTTTCCCGACCTCGACATCCGCCAACGTCTGGCCAACACTCCCGGCTACGGCGTGGCCGAACTCTACGTCGGTCCCGGGGCCGAATTGATCGATCAGACGATCAGAGCCTGCCTGCGCGATCGCGACATCTCGGTTCTCACTCTTGTCAGGGGCGATCACGTGGTTCCCAACCCGCGGGAGGACCGCGTTCTCGAGGTCGAGGATCGTCTCCTGTGTTTCGGCAAGTTGTCGGAGATGCGGTCTCTGATCCCGGCCCGACGCCGTCGACGGGCTCGCCCCAAACCGCAGCCGCTTCCCTCGGATCCCTTCGCCGACATCGTGGCCGACATGCCGGAGATGGTGGTAGGTGGCTCCTAGAACGAAACGTCCGCCGTTCACGCTCGCCGGCCAGGAAGTCCCGCCCGGCAAGCGGATGTCGCTGGAGTTACCCTACGCCCGGCTGGTTTCCGGCTCGTCGGTGGCCGCACCGCTCGTTGTGCTGCACGGCCGCCAGGACGGGCCCACCGTCTGGATCAGCTCGACCGTCCACGGCGACGAGATCAACGGCATCGAGATCATCCGGGAACTGCTCAGCCACCTCAACATCCGTCAGATCGCCGGAACGCTGATCGCGGCCCCGATCGTGAACGTTCACGGGTTCATAGCCGGTGACCGCAACCTGCCCGACGGCCGTGATCTCAACCGGTCGTTTCCCGGCTCCGTCCGTGGTTCGATGGCGTCCCGTATCGCCGACATCTTCATCAGGGAGGTCGTCAGCCGATGCGACTGTGGCATCGATCTCCACACCGGTTCGGGTGATCGGGTGAACTGGCCCCAGATCCGGGCCGGTCTTGACGACGAGCCGACGTTGGAACTGGCCAAGGTCTTCGGCGCCCCGATCGTCATCAACGCCAAGGTCCGCGACGGTTCGCTCCGCCAGGCGGCGTCGGAGAACGGCGCGATCGCGCTGCTGTTCGAAGGCGGCGAGGCCAAACGGTTCGACCAGGAATCGATCGACGTCGGTGTTGCCGGCATTCGACGCTGTTTGGCCCATATCGGGATGACGCCACCGGTCGATCTCCCTGCTCGGACGCCGTTGATCGCTCAAACGTCGAAATGGACCCGCTCGTCACGAAGCGGCATCCTGCATCTCGACGTGGAACTCGGTGATCGCGTCGAGCAGGGTGACTTCGTGGCTGCGCTGCACGATCCCTTCGGGAAGCGGTTGAGCCGAATCAAGGCTCGTTCCAGCGGCGTGGTCATCGGGCGGACCCATGCGGCGCTCGTCAATCAGGGTGAGGCCATCGTCCATATCGCCGAACTCGACGACGACTGACGCTTCCGGCTGATGCCTCGGGCGGTTTCTAGGCGGTGACCGGGGTGTTGTCGAGCAGGAAATCCTCGACCTTGGCCATGGCGACTTTGCGGGCCGGCTCTTCCTTCCACGTCTCGATGACCGCCGAGTTCGATGCGGCGTCGGCCAGGGCCCGGGAGGCGGACGTGGGGTGATAGAGGTCATCACCGAGCAGCACCAGGATTGGCGTGTCGACCGCTGCGAACGCCTCGGGCCCGACGGAGAAGAACAGCTTGTCGCCGCCGTACATGTTCCGGCCGAAGGCCTCCCAGGCTTCTTCTTTGACGTCGGGTCGCTTGGGCTTCAAGTCGTCGGCCCAGGATTGGTACATCTCGAAGAAGGCGTCACGGTTGTCGTCGAGCCCGATTGTCTGGAAGACCACGGCTGATGCGATCCGTTCGGGGGCGGCGGCCAGGAGCGCCCCGATGTAGGACCCCCCGATACACATGCCGGCCACGTGAAACCGACCGATTCCGAGATGGTTCATCAGGGCCAACTGATCCTCGGTGTAGGTGTGCCAGCCGTCGTTGACGGTGATCGGGCCTGTCGATCTACCGGCGTTCCGCTGGTCCATGGCGATGACCCGGTGGTTCTCGGCCAGTTGACGGATCGGGTTCCACGGCGCATTCTGCCAGGCGGACAAGGTTGATCGCATGCCGCCGGGGGCGATCAGCAGCACGGGGAAACCCTGGCCCTCCTCCTCGTAGTAAAGGCTCACGATTCCCGTATCGGTGGCGCGCTCATAGCTCGGCATGTTCCAGATTGTAGTAACCGCGGTCCGCTTGGGCGCGCCCCCCAGCCGATGGACGTCGCCCGTTCGATCTTTTTCGGATCAGGACGCTGGCCAATGACACCGCCAACCGATAGTCTCTGGCGAACTGCTCGTTCGAGCGGAGGACGAAGGCCGGACTCGAGGCTCGGTCGACCCGACGTTTTCGGTAGGTGACAATGACCGACGCGGCCAAGACCCGGAGGCGACGAGGAGCTCGACGCCGAGAGGGCCGAGCCGGCGGAGGCAACGGTTACGGGCTCACCCCCGTCGAGCAGCCGCCGGCGACCCAGCCGAAACGGTCGATGGCGCCGGCGGAGTTGCTGTCGGCCGACCAGATCGAGGCGCTGCATCAGGCGTCGGTCACGGTCCTGCGCAACACCGGGATGGATGTGCTCAACGCGCAGGCCCGACGGCTACTGGCCGCCGCCGGGGCCACGGTCAGCGGCGAACGGGTGCGGTTCGATCCCGAGATGATCGACGACTACATGGCGTCGGCCCCTCCCGAGTTCGCCCTTCACGCCCGCAACCCGGAGCGCTCGCTGCGGATCGGTGGCCCCTGGGTGGCGTTCTCCGCGGTGGCCAGTGCCCCCAACGTGTCCGACGTCGCCGGCGGCCGTCGCACCGGTAATCGGGTCGATCACGCCAATCTGGTCCGGCTCGCCCAGGTTCTCAACACGGTGCACCTGCTCGGCGGCTATCCGGTCGAACCGACCGACATCCACGCTTCGGTGCGCCATCTCCACGCCACCCACGACCAACTCGTGCTGAGCGACAAGCCCATCCACGCCTACAGTCTCGGAGCCCAACGGAACCGGGACTGCCTGGAGATGGTGCGGATCGCCCGCGGCGTGAGCCACGAACAGCTGGAAGCCGAGCCGTCGATCATCTCCATCATCAACACATCCTCGCCCCTGCGCCTCGACGATCCGATGGCCCAGGGCATCATCGAGTACTCGTCGCGCAACCAGCTCATCGTCGTCACCCCGTTCACCCTCGCCGGTGCGATGGCCCCGGTGACCCTCGCCGGGGCATTGGTCCAGCAGAACGCGGAGGCCCTGGCCGGGATCGTGTTCACCCAGGTCGTGCGGCGAGGTGCTCCGGTCATGTACGGCGGGTTCACGTCGAATGTCGACATGAAGTCCGGCTCGCCGGCCTTCGGCACACCGGAGTACCTGAAGGCCGCCATCGTCGGCGGCCAGCTGGCCCGGCGTTACAGCGTTCCCTACCGGTCGTCGAACGTGAACGCCGGCAACGCCCTCGACGCCCAGTCGGCCTACGAGTCGGTGTTCTCGCTGTGGGGAGCGATCACCGGAGGGGCCAACCTCGTCAAGCACGCCGCCGGTTGGATGGAGGGCGGGCTGGTTGCGTCGTACGAGAAGATGGTGCTCGACGCCGATCTGCTGGGCATGGTGTCGGAGTTCCTTCGCCCGATCGATCTCGATCCCGAAGCGCTCGCTGTGGCTGCCATCGACGAGGTCGGTCCGGGCGGACACTTCTTCGGTATCGAGCACACCCAGGACCGGTTCCGCACCGCCTTCTTCCATCCGATGCTTTCGGATTGGCGCAACCACGAGTCCTGGGTCGAGGCGGGTTCCCCGACCACCGACAAGAAGATGTCGGAACTGGTGGAGCGCTTGCTGGCAGAACACGTCGATCCACCCATGGATCCCGATCGACGGGCCGAGCTCGACGAGTTCGTCGCCCGGCGGGTGGCCGAAGGCGGCGTGGCCACCGACTACTGATCTGAACATGAACCAACCTCAAAGCAATCCGAATCGACCAATGACTCTGACAGGAGAAACTCGAGTATGAAGACGTCGGCCCAGGTAGTGGTCATCGGCGGCGGGGTGGTCGGAGCCAGCGTGCTCTACCACCTGACCCGCAACGGCTGGACCGATGTCGTGCTGCTCGAACGCGACGAGCTGACCGCCGGGTCGACCTGGCATTCGGCGGGCGGCATGCACACGCTCAACGGTGACCCCAACGTGGCCAAGCTCCAGCAATACACGATCGAGCTCTACCGGGAGATCGAGGAGCTGTCGGGCCGTGACTGCGGGATCCACATCACCGGCGGCTGCCTGCTGGCCGACACCCCGGAGCGGCTCGACTGGTTGAAGATGGCCCACGCCCGGGGCCGCTACCTGGGTATGGAGACCGAGCTGATCTCGCTCGATGAGGCCAAGGCCAAGATGCCGTTCATGGACACGAGCTACTTCGTCGGCGCCATGTGGGACGCCCACGAGGGCCACGTCGATCCGACCGGTGTCACCAACGCCTATGCGACGGTGGCCCGCAACAACGGCGCCGAGGTGTACCGCAAAGCGTGGGCCCAGGCCATCACCCCGGTCGATGGCCCTGGAGGGCTCGCCGATGCCGGGGTCGACGGCCGCTGGGACGTCCACGTTCACGATCCCAGCACCGGCGAGCCCAAGGGCGTCATCCGCTGCGAGCACGTCGTCAACGCCGGTGGGCTGTGGGCCCGCGAGGTGGGGCGGATGGTCGGCCTCGAACTCCCCCTTCTGGCGATGGAGCACATGTACCTCATCACCGAGCCCATTCCCGAGCTGGCGGAGTTCAACGCCAACGTCGGCGAGATGAGCCACGCCATCGATTTCGCCGGCGAGATCTACATGCGGCAGGAGGGGGCCGGTCTGCTGCTCGGCACCTACGAGCGCAACTGCGTGCCCTGGTCGCCGGGCGAGACGCCATGGGACTTCGGGATGCGGCTGCTCACACCCGACCTGGAACGTATCGCCGAGTCGCTCGACACCGGCTTCAAGCACTTCCCGATCTTCGCCGAGGTCGGCATCAAGCAGGTCGTCAACGGACCGTTCACGTTTGCTCCCGACGGCAATCCGCTGCTCGGCCCGGTCCGGGGCCTGCCCGGTTTCTGGTCGGCCTGCGCGGTGATGGCCGGGCTTTCGCAGGGTGGTGGCGTCGGCCTCGCGCTCGCCAACTGGATGACCGAGGGCGATCCGGGGTTCGATGTGTGGGGCATGGACATCGCCCGGTTCGGCGACTTCGCCACGAAGTCGTGGACCCACACCAAGGTGCGGGAGAACTACTCCCGCCGGTTCCGGATCCAGTTCCCCAACGAGTTCCTGCCCGAGGGTCGACCGCTGCAGACGTCGCCCGTGTACGACAGACTGTCGGCGGCCAATGCGGTCTGGGGCAATGCGTTCGGGTTGGAGTCGGCGCTGTGGTTCCAGGCCGACGGCCTCGACCCGACCGAGGATGTGACGTTCGGACGGTCGAATGCGTGGGACCAGGTCCGGGCCGAGACGCTGGCCGTCCGCGACGGCGTTGGTCTGATGGAAACGACGGGGTTCTCAAAATTCGAGTTCACCGGACCGGGGGCCCGCGCCTTCCTCGATCACCTCAGCACCAACACCGTTCCCCGTGCGGGCCGCATGGCGCTGGCCCCGATGGTCAACCACAACGGCAAACTGATCGGCGATCTGACCATCGCCTGTCTGGCCGGAGCCGGCGGCGAGGCACTCGGCCCGTCGTCGGCCATCACCGCCGGCGCCACCGCCAACACCGCCCGCGACGAGCGGTTCGTGGTGTTCGGGTCCGGGATTGCGGAACGGTACTACGAGCGGTGGTTCGATCGGGCGCTGGCCGGCTTCGGCCCAGATCAGGGTTCGGTGGCCTATCGCACGCTGGGCTACGAGGTCTGCGGTCTCTCCATCGCCGGTCCCGATGCCCGGAACCTGCTGGCCTCGGTGACCGACGACGACGTGTCCAACGAGGCCTTCCGGTTCATGGCCTTCCGCTCGATGAACGTCGGCTGGGCACCGGTCTGGTGCGGCCGGGTCAGCTTCACCGGCGACCTCGGCTACGAGCTGTGGATGCCGTCGTCCTATCAACGGTACGTGTTCGACCTGCTGACGGCGGCCGGAGCCGACCACGGATTGCGCCTGTTCGGGCTTCACGCCCTCAATTCGCTGCGACTCGACAAGGGTTTCGGGGGCTGGGCCCGGGAGTACCGTCCGATCTACGACCCCTACGAGGCCGGGCTCGACCGGTTCGTGAAGCTCGACAAGACGTTCGTTGGCCGTGACGCCCTGGCCGCGGCGGCCGAAGCCGGGCCGCAGCGACGTCTGCTGACCTGGACCGTCGAAACGGAGCCGGGTTTGGCCGGAGCGGACGTGATCGGCGACGAGCCTGTCTGGTACGACGGTGACGTGGTCGGCTGGGTCACCTCCGGTGGCTACTCGCACTTCTCCGACACATCCGTAGCACTGGGCTACGTTCCGGCCGAGCTCGAGGGGGCGACGGGCCGATTCGAGATCGAGGTGGTCGGTGATCGCCGGGCGGCCCAATTGGTCGACGGCTGTCTCTGGGATCCCGAGGCCACACGTATGCGGGCATGACGGCTGGCCCGGCCCGGCGCCGGGTCGGGCCGGTGATCGTTGCCGCCACAGCGTTGATGACCGCCGGATGTGGCTGGGGACGCGACATCGGCACCGGATCGAAGACCGACGTTGGGGGCAGGACCGAGGTTGTGACCGATCCCGCATCCGATCCGGTGCATGACGCCGATCCGGTTCCTGTTGTCGTCGACCGAGTCGTCGACGGCGACTCCGTCGAGCTGATCGTTGCCGGCGTGGACGTGGAGCTTCGCCTCGAGGGCTACAACGCGCCGGAGCTCTACGCCGAGAACGGGGACGGCGCCGAAACGCAGACCTGCGACGGCCTGGCGGCGAGGGCAGCTGTCGACGCCGCGGTCGAAGCGGCATCGACGATCGAATTGGTCGCGGGCGGTTCCGACCGCTTCGGGCGGACGCTCGGCGATCTGCTTCTCGACGGGGAGTCGGTCGTCGACCGGCTCATCGGTGAAGGCTACGGTCTCGCCACTGGAGACGATGAGCGGCGTCGTGCCCTCATGGTCGACGCCGCCTCTGCGGGTCTCGGAGTGTGGGGAAACGGATGCGGTGAGCCGGTCAGCGAGGATCTAACGATCGGGGTGATACAGGTCGACGCGCCGGGTGACGACCGCTACAACCTCGTCGAGGAGTCTGTGGAGGTGGTCAACATCGGCTCGGAGCCGATCGAACTGGCGGGCTGGGTGCTGCGGGACGACACGACCGGCCACCGGTTTCCGCTCCCCGGGACCCTGGCGGCGGGGGAGTGGTTGACGGTGATCACCGGCGCGGCGCCGCCGGGTGTCGCCCGGGCCGACACCGTTTACCTCGGCGAGTCGTTTCCGGTCTGGTCCAACGACTGGGAGACGGTGATCCTCGTCGACCCCAAGGGTGTGTTCGCCGACTGGCGGTTCGTCGCCGACGGTCGGGTCCTGCTGGAATAAGGCATCCATGGCCCGACCAGATTCCGGCTTGCAGCCCGACACCTACACGCACGGCCATCATCCCAGCGTGTTGCGCTCCCACACCTGGCGAACGGTCGAGAACTCGGCCGCCTACCTGATTCCCCATCTGCGACCGGGAGTATCGGTGCTCGACGTCGGCTGCGGTCCGGGTACCATCACCGCCGATCTGGCCGAGCGGGTCGCCCCCGGCGCGGTGACCGGTATCGATGTCGCCGCCGTGATCATCGATCAGGCCCGCAGAGACAACCAGCTCGACAACCTCACGTTCGCCGTCGGCGACTGCTACCGGCTCTCCTTCGCCGACGACTCGTTCGACATCGTGCACGCCCACCAGGTGCTGCAGCATCTGAGTGATCCCGTGGCCGCGCTG
>JAOTVU010000181.1 GCA_029863385.1 Acidimicrobiia bacterium | reverse complement strand
CCAACCGGCACAATCGCCCACGTCTCGCTCCCGTCGGGCGCTCGTCTTCCGGCGCGGATCGACGCTAGGCTGGTCACGACCTTCGGGTTCTCCTGCTTCCCTTCGGTATCGGATCGCGACTTGCGTTGCCGGAAGACGCCGATGGAGACTCGAGATCTCGCCTCCTCGAGGCACCGGAGGTCGGTGGACCACTCCGGTCGAACAAGATGCTTGTTGAAGCAACTCGGTCGAATCGGGTGGTGCGCTTTCTCGCGGCGGAACCGACAGCAGAAATCCGACCACCCGAAGAGATACCGCCGTGACACTATCAAACGCCGACATCACCGGTTCCGATACGACGACCGACGGACTGGTGCCGGATCCCGACATCCTGCTCATCGGCCCCGACTCCTGCCGGGAGCCGGCGATCGAGGCCGACGAGCCGGTTGACGGCGTGGCCGTCATGCTGGTCGGGCCGGCCATTCGCGATCCCCACCTGCTCTATGTGAGCGAGGGTCTGTGCCATCTCATCGGCTGGCGTTCCGACCAGCTGATCGGCCAGTCGCCGGCGTTCCTCTTCTCCGGTGACGAGGGCCCCCGCCAGCTCGAGGCGATGCGTCGTGCCGTCCTCTCGACCGAGACCGCCCCCGACGACGCTCCCGACCTTCTCGACCTGTTGCACGATCCACGGATCATGAACGGTCAACGGATCTCCGGTCGGGCGATCGATCATCCGGGTGGTGATCCTGACACCGTCATCATCGGAACGGCGGAAGGTGAGATGGTCGAATCCCCGGAGACCCATGACACCGCCGGACTCGGTGGAGAGGGGCAAGGCTTCAACGGCCACGCCAACGGGCGGGAGCTGAACGGTTTCGGCGGTCACGATCCTGCTCAGGCCCAGGGCCACGCCCGAACCAATGTCGATGTGGATACCGAAACGATCGACCTGAGCACGGTCACCGTCAACGCACGCTACGAGGCCTCGACCGTTCTGGTCGATCAGGCCCACCAGAAGATCCCTGTCTTCTTCACCGCCCAGGCCATCCCGAGCCCCGAGGCGGGCGGATCCTATGTCGTCGCCCAGTTCCGCGACCTGCGCAAGTCGGCCGCCGAGCGGTTGCTCGCTGACCAGGAGGCCGTCATCGCCTCCCTCAAGCGCGGCCATCACCTCGGTCAGCTCTGCCACCAGATCGCGGTGATGATCGAGCGGTCGCTGGGCGTCTCCGCCACCTGCTGGCTGTCGATCATGAGTCCTGACGACGAACTGGAGCCGGTGATCACCGGCGGCTTTTCGAGCGCCATCGTGGCCGAGACCACGATGGCCGTGGCGGCATCGAGCTCCCACCACGCCAAGCGCATCGCGTCGGTCGGCGGTCTGCGGGGAGAGCTGGCCGAGGGTCTGCGAGGCGACGGCGTCCGCAACCTGTGGTACGTACCGGTCCTGGGCGCGACCGACGAAACCGGCGAGCAGCAGGATGGTGGGGACGGTGACGGCTCGACGTTGCGTGGCGCGATCATGGTCGCCACCGGTGATTTCACCCCGGACGCCGAGGCCACCAAACTGCTCGACCACCTGGCCCAGGTTCTGGCCGTCGGCATCGAGCACGCCACCGTCGAGTCCGACACCGCCTACCAGGCCCTCCACGATCCGCTGACCAAGCTGCCGAACCGGGCGCTCATCATGGATCGTCTGAGCCAGGCCATGGCTCGACTCGAACGGGACAGCAGCTCGATCTCGGTCCTGCTTGTCGACATCGACCGGTTCAAGGCGGTCAACGACATGCGGGGTATCGAGGTCGGTGACCGGGTGCTGGTCGAGGTGGCCAACCGGTTATTGGCCGCCGTCCGGCTCGGCGACACCGTCGGTCGGATCAGCAGCGATCAGTACCTGGTGATGTGCGTGGCCACCAGCGGCGAGCTCGACGCCGCCGCGGTCGCTCGTCGGGTGTTGCGGTCGCTGGCCGAGCCGATCGACGTCGCCGGTGACCAGACCCTGCACATCACCGCCTCGATCGGAGCGGTGGTGGTCACGGCGGCGGAGGCCGAACTGGCGCCGGCCGAGATCATCTCCAAGGCCGAGTCGGCGCTGGCGAACGCGACCACCGTCGGGCGTGGCCAGTTCGCCATGTTCGAGGCCGAGCACCAGCACGACGTCGTCCGTCGCCACGAAACCGAACAGGCGCTGCGCCAGGGCATCGCCCAGAACGAGCTGGTGCTCCACTACCAGCCGATCGTCGAGATCAAGTCGGGTTTCATGGTCGGCGCCGAAGCGCTGGTCCGGTGGCAGCGGCCCGGCCACGGTCTCCTCCCGCCGGGGCAGTTCATCGACATCGCCGAGGACGCCGATCTGATGGTGCCGCTCGGCGAGTGGGTGATCAACAGGGCCTGCGAGGACCTGGCCGTGTGGCCGAAGGTCAAGGGCCGCTCACCGCTCGTTTCGATCAACCTGGCCGCCCGCCATCTCGAGGTCGACACCCTCGTGCCGACCGTCATTCGGGCCCTGCAGCGTAATGATCTCAAACCCAACCGTCTCGGCTTCGAGATCACCGAGTCGATGGCGGTGCTCGACACCGACGCTGCGCTGGCCAACCTCGACAAGCTGGCCAGCCTCGGCTGCCGGATCGCCATTGACGACTTCGGCATCGGCCACGCCAGCCTCGACTACCTCCGTCGGTTCTCGATGGCCAACGCCCTCAAGATCGATCGGTCGTTCATCGCCGGGATCACCGAGTCGCCGGAGAACCAGGCGATCGTCAAGGCGTCGGTCAGCATGGCCGACGCGCTCGATCTGCAGGTGGTGGCCGAAGGTGTCGAGACGGTCGAACAGCTGTTGCGGCTCCGGGCGCTGGGCTGCCACTACGCCCAGGGTTTCGTGCTCAGCAGGCCGATGCCGATCGACATCGTGCTCGAGGTCTGGGCCCGCTCCCGCCTCTACGGCGGCTGACCCTGACGAGCTGCGAATAATCGATCTTCGGGCTAAGGATCGATCTCCAGGGCACCCCTTTTCAGCCGGCGAGTTTGCGGAACGCAAACTCGGGGATGCGGTCCTCCGGACCGCATCACGGCCAGCCGGGGACGCCGTCGTCGAGCGGAACCTCCATCGTGTTCACGAACCCCGACACCATCCGGTAGAACCCGGCGCACAGAACCAGTTCCACGAGCTGGGCTTCGTCCCAGTGGTGGGCGAGGCGGGCGAAGGTGAGCTGGCTGACGCAGTCGTCGGCGCAGAGCTCGTCGGCCATGCGGATCAGGTCACGGTCGGGGTCGGCCCAGGGGTGGTCGTCCAGGCACGACGGTGACGCCAGCGCCGCAATCTCCTCGTCGGTCAGCCCGGCCTCGGCCCCGATGACCGTGTGCTGGCCGAACTCATAGACCGAGCCGGCGTTCGACCCGATCCGCAGGATGAGGATCTCCCGCTGCCGGTCGGGTACCAAACCCTTGTTGAGGAGAAAACCGCCGAACAGATTGAACCGTTTCAACAGCTTCGGGTGGTGGGCGAGGATCGCGAAGATGTTGAGTGGCCGCCCGTCGTGGCTCAAGGCTGCCGACAGCAGCTGCTCCAGTTCCGACCCCGGCTCCACCGAGGCCAGGTCGACGAGCGGCAGCCGGGGCGCAGAGTCGAGGTGGTGGATCGACCGGGTTGTTTTGGTCATGGGTTATTGTTGCATGTGCCAGCACCTGGATTCATGTCGGCCTCAGTCCCGGATCGAGACTTGTGCCACGTCGGAACCGTACTCGTCGATGCCGGCGAGGATGGCCTCGACATCGTCGGTGGTGACCCGGGGGTTCATGAACAGCATGCGGAACGTGTTGAGGCCGTGCACAGGCTGATAGCCGACCATCGCCGTCCCCTCGGCCTGCATGCGGGCCTTGATGGCCGGTGGAAGGCGATGGAGCCGATCCCGGTCGTCGGCCGGCAGGGCGTCAACGCCCCCGCCGGCCAGGGTGAGCGGACGCAGGTCGGGTGGGATCCAGGCGAACACGACGTTGGTGAAGTCGCCCGCCACCACCGGAGCGAACCGCCCATCGGAGGCGTCGATGGCGGCCCGGGTGTGGTCGGCCATGGCCACCGCCCGGTCGATCCGTTCGGCGAATCCGGCGTCGCCCCGGGCCCGCCAGGTCAGCCACAACTTGAGTGAGTCGACCCGACGAGCGCACTGGAAGGTCCGGTCGCCGTTGTCGTACTCGGCGTTGAGCTTGTCGGATTGGAACAGGTAGTCGGCGTTGGCGGCGAAGCACGCGCCGAGTCGGGCTGGATCCTGGATGAGCAGCGCCGTGCACTGCTGCGTGACACCCATCATCTTGTGCAGGTTCCACACGAAGGAATCGGATCGCTCGACGCCTGCGAGCCGGTGACGGTGCCGCTCGGAGAACAGCGCCGAGCCTCCGTAGCAGCCGTCGACGTGCAACCAGATTCCGTGTTCGGCGCAGATGTCGGCCAGGGCGTTCAGGTCGTCGAAGGCGGAGGTGACCGTGGTGCCGGCGGTGCCGATGACCGCCAGGGGCGTTGCGCCCCGGTCGATGGACGATCGGACGGCGGTGGCCAGATCGTCGGGGATCATCGCGCCGTCGTGATCGGCTGCGACCTCGACGACGGCGTCGGTGCCCAGGCCCAGCAGGGCGGCCGACTTGGTGGCGGCGTAGTGACCGGCGGCCGACACGAAGACCCGCAATCGATCCGGCCCGGCACCGGCGGTGATCACATCGGGCTGATGACGATGGCGGGCCAGCTGCAGGGCGTAGAGGGTTCCGGTCGAGCCACCGGGGCAGAACAGTCCGGGCGGCAGGGCCGGCACCGGCTCGGAGGGGTCGACCGGGTAGCCGGCGAGGCGGGCCAGCTTGTGGAGGACGGCGTTCTCCATCAGGGTGAACACCGGGGCCGCCTCGAACGTCGCCGCCGTGGTGTTGAGCGCAGCGCCCAACCAGTCGCCGACGACGGCGATCGGGTCGGGGCCGGCGAAGTTCTGGTTCAGGAACCTCGGGTGGCTGGTGTGGACCGAGTGGCGGAGAACCAGGTCGACGGCGTCCACGAGCCGTTGGTCGGACGCGGTGTCGGTCCGGTCGTCGAGCCCGATCGGCAGCACGCCGTCGAAGAGCGAGAGGAGTTCTTCGGGGGCAGAGAAGTCGATGACCTTGTCGTCACCCGTTGGGGGATCGAGCAGGTAGTCGACGGCCCGAGCGGCCAGGCGGGACTCGAGGTCAAGGCTCATCCGGTCAGCCTACGCACACCGTGAGCCGGCAGGATTCCCGCGCCGACGGCGCGCGAGGAATCTGCCAACTCGGTGTGGTCGGGTTCACGGGGCTCTCAGCGGACCCCTAGGCGGCGGGCACGTTCTTAAGAGCGTGGCGATGGAACATCGTCAGGCGATCCTCGCCCACCTTCTCCCGCTTCTCCGGATCGGTGACGCCGAGACCCTCCTCAGGCGACAGGCACAACACGGCGAGCTTGCCCTCGTGCTGGTTCTTGTGCACCTTCCACGCGGCCAGACCGACATCGTCGAGCGAGTAGACGTGCGACATGATCGGCACGATCGCGCCCGAATCGATCAGCCGGTTCATCTCCCAGGCCTCGTAGTAGTTGGCGAAGTGGCTCGACACGATCTGCTTGAGCTTCATCCACAGGTGACGGTTGTCGTACTCGATCATGTAGCCCGACGTGGCGGCGCAGGTGACGATCCGACCGCCTCGTTTGGCCACGAACACCGAGGCGCCCATGGTGTGGCGGCCGGGATGTTCGAACACGATCTCGGGATCGTCGCCGCCCACCTCACGGACCTTCTTGCCGAAGCGGCGCCACTCCGACTCGTCCTGGGTGTTTTCGTCGGACCAGAACCGGTAGCCCTCGGCCTTCCGGTCGATGACCGCTTCGCAGCCCATCTCCCGCAACAGCTCGGCCTTCGCCGGGCTGGAGACGACCCCGATCGGGATGCCGCCGCCGTTGAGCACCAACTGGACGGCGTAGCCGCCGAGACCGCCGGTCGCTCCCCAGATCAGTACCCGCTCGCCCTGTTTCATCGACGAGGCGTTGTTGGAGACCAGCATGCGGTAGCTGGTCGACCCGCACAGGGCGTTGACCGCCGCCTCCTCCCACGTGAGATGGGCCGGTTTCGGCATCAACTGGTTGGCCCGGACCACCGTGAGGTCGGCCAGGCCGCCGAAGTTGGTCTCGAACCCCCAGATCCGCTGGTTGGCCGCCTTCATCGAGTCGTTGTGGGCCGACGGATCCTGGTCGTCGACGTGGTTGCAGTGGATGGTGACGTGATCGCCGGGTTTGAAGTTGCGCACCGACGACCCGACCCTGAGGACGACGCCGGACGCGTCGGACCCGATGACGTGATGATCGAGCGCATGGCGGGCGCCGAGGCTGCTCTCCCGACCGAGCCGGTCGAGGAACCCGAAGGTGGGGAGCGGCTCGAAGATCGACGTCCACACCGTGTTGAAATTGATGGAACTGGCCATGACGGCCACGTAGGCCTCGAACGGACCCAGCTCCGGCGTCGGAACCTCACCGACGTGGATCGACTTGCGAGGATCCTTGTCGGCCGAGGCGATGCCTTCGAACATGTCGACCTCATCGCGGCGGACGTAAGCCGCTCGGTACGACCCGGGAACCTCCAGAGCGGCGATGTCCTCGCCGCTGGCATCGGAGTTGATGGCGTCAAGGATGTCCTTCATGCGGTGTCCTCCATACGGTGTCCTCCATACGGCGCGAAGATACCAGTCGGTAACCTTGCGGGTTAAAGCGGGCGCTCAAATTCCAAGCGACCACCGCTGGCGGCGATAGCACCGATCGCCGGTGAGCATGGGCGGGATCCTCCCCACGGTGCGGAACTCGACCGAGGAGCCGCCGGTGGTTGCCCGATTTTCGCCCGTCCACGGACCTGCCCAATATCTAGTGCATTCGACCCGGATTCGCTAGTGTGGTGAATGCCTCTTGCCAGGGGAAGTGGAGATTTCCAAACTTGAAGCGGGTGGTTGGAACCCGACTCGGTAATTCCAGGAACCTAGGCGCGCGCGGAAACAACTAGGAGATTCGGTGGGAATGACGCCAGAAGACATCGAGGGTCACGATTTCGAGCGAGCCCGAAAAGGCTACGAGCCGACCGCCGTTCGGAATTACCTCCAGCAGGTCGGACTGGTCGTTCGCGATCTCCAGAACGAGCTGACCGAGGCCAAGCGCCGCGCCGCCGCGGCCGAAGCCCAGGCTGCCAGCGCCCCGGAGCCGGCCGACGACGCCGACCAGTTCGGCGCGCTCGGCGACCGGGTCGCCCAGATGCTTCGCCTTGCCCAGGAATCCGGAGCTGAGATCCGCACTGCGGCCGAGGCCAAAGCCGACGAGCTGCTGAGTCGCGCCCGGGGCGACGCCGAGTCGATGACCACCGAAGCTCAGGCCCTGCTCGAATCGTCCCGGGCGGAGGCCGACGCCGTACTCAGCGAGGCCAAGGCTGCCGCCGACACCCTCAAGGTCGACTCCCGGCTCGAATCCGAAGCGATGCTCACCAAGGCCGAGGCCGACGCCGACGAGATGGTGTCGACCGCCACCGCAGAGGCCGAGGCCCTGCGCCGGACTGCCAACGACGAGGCCGAGCGTCTCCGGTCGACCGCCGAGGCGGAAGCCGAGAGCATGGTCGAGGCGGCCGAGACCGAAGCCAACGAGCTGCGTCTCCGAGCCAACAACATCCTTGCCGATTCCAAGGCCCGGGCCGACGAGATGTGGAACTCGGCCGAGGCCGAGGCGTTCAAGCTTCGGGAGGAGGGCCGCCAGGAAGCCGAGCAGATCCGCCAGAACGCGTCGACCCAGGCGGCCGACTACAAGGAGACCGTCGAGCGGGAGGCGGCCGAGCACCGCCAGGCCGTCGAGGAAGAGGTCACCCTGCTGCTCGAGACGACCAAAGCCGACGTCGAACGGCAACTGGCCACAGCTCAGAGCGAGTCCGAGCGGCTGCGGGAAGAGGCCGAGCAGACCTTGGCCGAACATCAGCGCCTGGCCGAGGAGGCGCTGGCCGAGGCCAACGTCGAAGCCGAGCGGATCCAGACCGAGGCCGCGGCCGAGGCCGATCGGATCCGTGCCGCCGGCGAGTCCGACGCCGAGAAGCTCCGCCTCGACGCCGAGGCCGAGAACGAAGCTCGCCGCCGCGACGCCGACAGCTACGTCGACTCCCGCCGGGCCGAGGGCGACGACTACTACGCCACCAAATCCACCGAGGCCGACGCCTACGTCATGCTCAAGCACAAGGAGGCCGACGACTACGTCGCCGCCCGCCAGGGCGAGGTCTACAAGAACGCCGAGGAGGCCGAGCGGGAGCGCGACAAGGCGCTGGCCCAGATCAGCGAGGCCCGAGCCCAGGTGGCCGACCTACTCCAGCAGGCCCAGGCCCAGAGCGAGTTCATCCGTCTCGAGGC